>DATKQO010000001.1:0-21289 GCA_035532715.1 Gaiellaceae bacterium
GTCGACGTCGGGGGCGGCGCGCGGCGGAGGCGCCGGCAGGTTCAGCCGCCACGCGCCGCTCCACGACGCGGCCGGGGCGTGCGGGGGCGGTTCCGACAGCGGCGGGTTCTCGGTGAGGAACGCGGTCGTCGCCCGGCCCGCGCGCACGAGCGGGTGCGCGACGAGCCAGCGCAGGAACGGGAGGTTCGTCGTGACGCCTCCGACCTCGGTCTCGCGCAGCGCGTGCGCGAGCGCGTCGAATGCTTCTGCGCGCGTCGGCGCGTGCGCGATGAGCTTCGCGATCATCGGGTCGTACGACGTCCCGATCTCGTCGCCTTCCTCGACGCCTGCATCGACGCGCACGCCGGCGGAGAGCCGAAGCCGTGCCACGCGGCCCGCCTGCGGCAGGAACGACCGCGGATCCTCGGCATAGAGACGTACCTCGACCGCGTGCCCGTGCAACTCGGGCCGGAGCTCGAGCCGGCCGCCGCCCGCGATCCGTAGTTGCTCCTGCACGAGGTCGACGCCCGTGACGAGCTCCGTGACGGGATGCTCGACCTGGATGCGCGCGTTCAGCTCGAGGAAGAAGAAGTCACGGCCGTCCAGCACGAACTCGGCCGTGCCGGCGCTCTCGTAGCCGATCGCCTGCGCGAACGCGACGGCGGCCTCGCTCATGTGCGCGCGCAGCGCCGGGTCGAGCGCGGGGGAGGGCGATTCCTCGAGCACCTTCTGATGCCGGCGCTGGATGGAACAGTCGCGCTCGCCGAGCGCGAGCACGGTTCCGTGCCGGTCGGCGAGCAGCTGGATCTCGACGTGGCGGGGGCGCTCGAGATAGCGCTCGAAGAACACGGTGTCGTCGCCGAACGCGGCCGCTGCTTCGCGGCGCGCCGCGTCGACCGCGTCGTCGAGCTCCGACGCGTCGCGCACGATGCGCATGCCGCGCCCGCCGCCGCCCGCCGCGGCCTTCACGAGGAGCGGGTAGCCGACCTCGTCCGGCGTGCCGGTCGGCAGCACGGGCACGCCGGCGGCGTGTGCGGCGCGCTTGGCCGCGAGCTTGTCGCCCCCGGCGCGAAGCGCGGCGGGCGGCGGGCCGACCCACGTGAGCCCGGCGCCGAGCACTGCCTCCGCGAGCTCCGGGCTCTCGGCGAGGAAGCCGTAGCCCGGGTGGACCGCATCGGCGTCGCTCTCGCGTGCCGCGCGCACGTGCTCTGCCGCGTCGAGATACGAGGCGATCTCGATCGTGGTGTCGGCACGTCGGGCGTGCAGCGAGCCGCGGTCGTCGGGCGCGACGACGGCGACGGTCTCGATTCCGAGTCCGCGTGCCGCGCGGAAGATCCGAACGGCGATCTCGCCGCGGTTCGCTACGAGCAGCCGCTGCATCCCGCAAGACTCTAGTCTGCCTCCGTGGACCCATCGGCGTTCGCCATCGGCGGCGAGCTCGAAGTGGCTGCTCACGTCCGCCGCGACGGCCTCCAGATCCGTCAGCGCTTGTAGATCCGCGCGCCGAGATACACCGCGAACGAGATCGCGCTGATGAAGAAGCTCGTGGGCCAGGACTTCTCGAGCGAGAGCAGGATGCCGCCCTCCGTCGCGCCGAGCGCGATCGCGATGCTGAGCACGACCGCGAGACCGGGGCGCACCGTGAGGCGCTGCGCCGCCGCGGCGGGCGTGATCACGAGCGTGAGCACGAGGAGCACCCCGACGACCTGGATCGCCTCCGCCGTCGTCAACGCGAGCAGGAGGAACATCGCGACGGAGAGTGCGCGCAACGGCACGCCGCGCGCCGCGGCGACCTCGGGGTCGACGCTCGAGAACAGCAGCGGCCGGTAGAGCGCGCCGATGCCGACGAGCACGATCGCGCCCACGCCCGCGAGCACGACGAGCTGGTGGTCGCCGACGCCGACGATGCTGCCGAAGAGGAGGTTCGTCGCTTCGGTCGCGTACCCCTGGTAGAGCGAGAGGAAGAGGACGCCGACGCCGAGCCCGAACGCGAGCACCGCGCCGATCGCGCTGTCGCGCTCGCGGCCCCGCAGCGAGAGCAGGCCGAGCACGAGCCCGACCGCGAGCGAGCCGCCGAGCATCCCGATCACCGGGTCGAGACCGACGACGAGCGCGCCCGCTGCGCCCGTGAAGCCGAGCTCCGAGATCGCGTGCACCGCGAAGCTCGCGCCGCGCGTGACGACGAACGTCCCGATCGCCCCCGACGTGATCGCGACGACCGCACCGGCGAGAAGGGCGGTGTGGACGAAGTGTTGGCCCAGAAGCTGCGTGAACATCAGTGCTCGTGATCCACGTGATGGACGTGCTGGTCGTCCGGCGTTCCGACGACGACGACGCGTCCGCGGACGCGCAGCACGTCGACGGGCGTCCCGTACAGCTCCGACAACGTCTCCGACGTGAGCACCTCGTCGGGCGTGCCGATCGCCCAGCGCCCGGGTGCGAGGTAGAGCACGCGGTCGACGATCGAGTGCACCGGGTTGATGTCGTGCGTGACGAAGACGACCGGCGTGCCGGCGTCGCGCCTGTGCGCGTCGAGCAGGCCGGTGATCACCGACTGGTAGGCGAGGTCGAGCGACAGGAGAGGCTCGTCGGCGAGGAGGAGCACCGGCTCCGCGACGAGCGCCTGCGCGATGCGCAGCCGCTGTTGCTCACCGCCCGAGAGACGGCCGACCGGCTCGTCTGCGTAGCGCGTCGCGCCGACCTGCTCGAGCACGTGCTCGATTCGCGCGCGCTCGGGCGCGGTGAGACGGCCCACGCCCCAGCGGTGCCCGTCGACGCCGAGGCGAACGAGGTCGCGCCCGCGCAGCGCGAGGTCGCGGTCGAAGATCCGCTGTTGCGGCACGTAGCCCACACGCGAACGGCTGCGGTCGGGCGGCCCGCCTGCGATCTCCACACGGCCTGCCGACGGGCTGAGCAATCCGAGCAGGATGCGCAGCAGCGATGTCTTGCCCGTGCCGTTCGGGCCGAGCACCGCGAGCAGCTCGCCGCGTGCGAGATCGAAGCTGAGGTCGCTCCACAGCGAGCGGTCGCCGAAGCGGAGCTCGAGCCGGTCGACCGAGACGACGGGCGCGCCGGTCATCGCTCGAGCGCCCGGTAGAGCGCCCGCGCCTGCGCGAGCTGCCACTGCTGGAACGAGATCCCGTGCGGAAGCGTCTCCGTGACCCCGACGACGGGAGTGCCCGCCTGCACGGCCGCAGCGCGCACGCGGGTGGTGAGCGGCGAGACCGCCTGGCTGTTGTAGAGCAGGACCTTGGCGTGCCCGTTGCGCACGAGGGAGAGCATCGTCGCGACCGCCTGCGGCGGCGGTTCGGTGCCGTTCGCGATCGCGCGTGTGAACGAGTTCGGCGCGACGTTCTTCAGGCCGGCCGCGGTGAGGAGGTAGCCCGGGACCGGCTCCGTGTACGCGACCCGCGTACCGGCGAACCGCTTCTCGATCTGCGCGACCTGCGCGACGAGCGGGCGGAGCGCCGCGGTGAACCGCCGGAGGCCGGCGCGGTAGCCGGCGGCGTGCACCGGATCCGCCCGTTCGAGCCCGGCGGCGATCGCCCCCGCGATCCGCCCGAGCGCGGGCACGTCGTACCAGAGGTGCGGATTCGCGTCGCGCCCGTGCACGCCGAGGACGTCCGCGATCGTGACGACGACGCGCCGCTTGCTCGGCGCCGCGGTCTCGAGCTTCGTCATGAACGCGTCGTAGCCGGCGCCGTTCTGGATCACGAGCCGCGCCTGCGAGACCGCGAGCTCGTTCTGGATGCCGGGCTCGAAGAGATGCGGGTCGGCGGTCGGGTCGGAGAGGATCGAGGTGACGGAGACGCGGGCGCCGCCGATCTGGGCCGCCATGTCCCCGTAGGCGCTCTCCGCCGCGACGACGTCGACGGTGCCGGGGGCGGACACCCGGGGGGAGCCGCACGCCGTCGCGAGGCCGAGCGCCGCGGCCGGTGTGGCCCCAAGGGCGATAATGGTTCTCATTCGCATTCATGGCTAGAATAGGGCGCATGCCCACGACCGTGCAAGCAGGCGGCGGCGACTTCCCCGGTTTGCTCGCCCGGAGCGGCGTCCGGTCGACGCGGCAGCGGCTCGAGGTGCTCGGGGAGCTCGCCCGCGAGCGCGACGACGTGACCGCCCAGGGCCTCTGGCGGCGGCTGCGCGACCGCGGTTCGACCACCGGCCTCGCGACCGTCTACCGCACGCTCGCGCTCCTGAGCGAGAAGGGCGTCATCGACTCGCTCTCCCACCACGGGACCGAGCTCTGCTTCCGGCTCTGCACCGAGTCGCACCACCATCACCTCCTCTGCACGACGTGCCACCGCGTCGTCGAGGTCGAGCAGTGCGGCATCGACGGCTGGGTCGAGGAGGTCGCGTCGCGCCACGGCTTCGTCGCGACCGAGCACCGCGTCGAGATCGCCGGCGTCTGCTCGGCCTGCCGCTGAGGAGAGTCGGCGCGCTCTCCTCGATGCCGTCCGGCGCGGGTCCTAGACTCGCCCGCATGGCGACTGTCGCACAGGCAGTGATCTCTGGTCCCGAGGCGGCGGGAGCGCGGCCGAAGGTGACGATCGTGCCCGTGCGCGGGCTGCCGATCGTCGCGCTCGTCCTCGTCGGCGTGGTCGTGGCGATCGCGCGCGACGCCAAGTGGGGCCTCATGTTCTGCCACGTCGTCGGCGGCGGCCTGTGGACGGGGATCGACCTCTTCGTCGGCTTCGTCGTCGGGCCGATCATCGGGCGGATGTCGATCCCGGCGCGGATCGAGTTCTCGACGAAGTTCATGCCGAAGATGCTCCTGATCATGCCGACCGTGGTCACGATGACGCTCGCGGCGGGGTTCCAGACGGCACGGCTCAGCGGCTTCCTCGACACGTCGAGCCCGCGGCACACCTGGGTCGTCGTCTCCTTCGGCGTCGTCGGCGTGATGGCCGTGATCGCGCTCGCGTATCTCGAGCCTGCGAACGTCGCGGTGCTGTTCGAGCTGCGCAAGCCGCAGCCGGACGGGCGCGTGGTCGAGAAGCTGATGAAGCGCTTCGTCTACACCGCCGGGATCACCGGCGTGATGCAGGTCGCGACGCTCGTGATCATGACGAGGCTTGCAAGTTGACGGCGTCGGGACCCGCAGCGCACGCTGGGCCGAGCCTCGTCGATCGCCGGCTGCCGCCGGTGACCGAGATCGGCGCTGCGTCGATGATCGCGATCGCCGTCGGCGTCATCTACGTCGCCGCGCACCTGCCGAAGCACGCGCCGCTCGGGGTCGCCGTCGCGTTCCTCGCGCTCGCTGCCGCGCTGCAGGTGACGAACGCGTTCCTCCTGTTTCGCCTGCGCGACTTCGCGTGGGACCGTTTCTTCCAGGTGGCACGCTGGGGGCTTCTCGGCTACGCGGTGATCGCGGGGATGATCGAGTACGCGTTCGTCTACGACAAGACGCGCGGGTCGCAGCTCGTCGTGATGACGTCGATGCTCGCGCTCTTCATGCTGAACGTGCCCGTGCTGATCGCCTTCACGGTCGCGCGTTACCAGCGCACGAGCTGAGCTTTCCAGGTCGGGCGATCGGGCGGCGGCCGGCCACGTGCGCTTCGCGGAGGCCCGGATCCATGCCCTGGAAGCCGGTGTCCGGGGTCCATACCGGTCGTAGACGACAGCCTTCGTCGGATGCTCTGGTTCTCTCCCCACGTCCTGCAGGGAGACGAGACGCTGCAGGAAAGGCGCAGATCGGTTCCGGGTAGGCCCTGATGAAGCGCTGCACTGCGGGCGGCACGATGCACTGGAAGAAGAAGAAGAGAAGACAGGATGAGGATGATGGATCTCCGGCGCTGGAGTTTGCTTGGCGTATCCCTCGCGGCCGTTCTCGTGCTGGGCTGCGGAGTCGCCTTCGCTGCGCAGACCTACCCCGATCGCACGGGTGATGTCAAAGGCGGACGCGGAGCGGACATCACCTCGATAGCGGTGTCCAACACGAGGACGGCGGTCACGTTCCGTGTTCGCTTCGCCAAGGCGCCGCCGCTCCGGCTCAGCACCCGCGAAGGTTGGGTCGACATGCTGCTCATCGGAGTCGACGTGCCGCCGCTCGGCCTGCCGCCGGCGATCCCCGGCGGCGAGTGGCGAGGAGCGAACTTCTATCTCGGCACCCACGGCCCGTCGAAGACCGGTCTGATGGTGCGGCTGGCGCAGGGGGAGAGCCGCCGTCTGGCCGACTTCAAGATCGTCACCGTCGGCTCGACTCTGACGTTTTCGATCCCGCGACGTGCTCTCGGCAACCCCGCATTCTTCACGTTCACCGTTGCTGCAGCGCGCGAGATGGCAAAGGACGCAACCGGCGGCGGCGTCGACATCGCGCCGGCCCGCAGCACCTTCCGCTACGCACTCACCGGCTGATGCACTCGTCGTACGTGCGTGTGCCGGTGCTTCTGCTGGTCGTGTGGCTGGCGTGGGCGGTCGGCTGGTTCGTGTGGGCGGCGAGCGACAGCGAGTTGCGGTCGGCGGGTGCCCAAGTCGGGTTCTCGGTCTACGTGGTGTTGGTCGCGATCGCGGCAGCCGTGTGCGTGGTCGCAGCGATCCAGGGGCCGGGGATGGGCGAGGTCGTCGGCGGCCTCGTCCTGACGGCGATCGGGCTCATCGGGAGCACGTGGGCGGCCGTGCAGTTGCTGCGCTGGGGCGAGATCGTGGGCCGCGTCCCCGAGCGCGTTGCGCCGTGGGAGCCCTGGGACAGCCTCGCGGCGCTGCCGTTCACCCTCCTCCTGCCGGCGGGAACCGTTCTGCTGGTGGGCGGCATCAAGCACGTACACGACCAGACGAGGCGAGTCACTCGGGGTGGGCGCAAGCGGACTTCTGTGTAGGGCGCATCGCCCTCAGCGCCGCCAGTCCGGCTTCGTCTTCTCGAGGAACGCGCGCAACCCCTCCTGGCCCTCGGCGCTCGCGCGCCGTTCCGCGATCCAGCGCGCGGTCTCGGGGCCGTCGGGTCGCTCGCGCACGAGGCGCTTCGCCCAGCGCACCGCATGCGGGCCGGCGGACAGCAGCTCACCCACGACCCGGTCGACCGCCGCGTCGAGATCGTCGGCGACCTCGTGCACGAGCCCGATGCGCAATGCGGTCTCGGCGTCGAAGCGCTCGCCCGTCAGGAAGTAGCGTCGTGCGGCGCCGGGCCCGATCTTCGCGAGCGCGAACGGCGAGATGACCGCGGGGATGATTCCGAGCTTCACCTCGGAGAACGCGAAGACGGCGTCGCGCGCCGCGATCCCGATGTCCGCCGCGGCGACGAGTCCCGCGCCGCCGCCGAGCGCATAGCCCTGCACGCGAGCCACGACGGGCGCCGGGCAGGCGTCGATCGCCTCGAGCATCCGGCGCAGCGCATTCGCGTCGGCGACGTTCTCGTCGAACGTCAGGTCGACGGAGGAGCGCATCCAGTCGACGTCGGCGCCCGCAGAGAGGCTCCTGCCGTCGCCGGCGAGCACGACGGCGCGCGCGCGGCCGACGTCGACGAACGCCTCCGCCAGCTCGCCGATCAGCTCCGCGTCGAAGGCGTTGTGCCGGTCGGGCCGCGCGAGCGTGATGCGGAGGACGTCGCCCTCGCGCTCTACCCGGAGATTCGCCACCGCGGAAGAGCATAGGCTTCACGTCGATGCTACGCGGAGCCATCGCCGCCGCCGTCACCCCGCTCGCCGGCGGAGGGACGGCAGTCGACGAGGATGCGATCGGGCCCTATGTCGACTTTCTCGCCTCGCACGGGCTCGACGGCATCCTCGCCCTCGGCACCACGGGCGAGGGCATCCTCTTCGATCTCGACGAGCGGCGGCAGATCGCGCAGGCATTCGTGGAGGCAGCCGACGGCCGCCTCCAGGTCGCGGTCCACTGCGGGGCGCAGACGACCGCCGACACGGCGACCCTTGCCGAGCACGCGTTGATGATCGGCGCCGACGCCGTCGCCGTGATCGCGCCGCCGTACTTCGCCCTCGACGAGGACGAGCTGCTCGCGCATTTCGTGGAGGCCGCCCGCGCGTGCGTGCCGCTGCCGTTCTACGTCTACGAGTTCGCGGCGCGCAGCGGCTACGCCGTTCCGCTCGAGGTGCTCGCGCGGCTGCGCGACGAGGCCCCGAACCTGGCCGGCCTCAAGGTGTCGGACACGCCCTGGGAGGCGTTCTCGCCGTACCTGATCGACGGGCTCGACATCTTCGTCGGCCCGGAGGCGCTGATCCCGCAAGGTGTCGCCGGCGGGGCGGCCGGCGCGGTCTCCGGTCTCGCCGGTTCGTTCCCCGACGCGGTCGTCCCGCTCGTCCGCGAGCCGACCCCGGAGGCGGGCGAGCGGGTCGGCGCTCTGCGCGCCGCGATGCAGCGACTGCCGTTCCACGCCGCGTCGAAGATGGTGCTCGGCCTGCGTGGGGTGCCGGTACGCGGCAGTGTCCGACCGCCGCTCCGCGGGCTGCACGACGAGGAGCGGGCCGAGGTCGAGCGCATCGTGCGCGAGTGGCTCGCATAGTCGTCGCCGGCTCCGGCGCCGTCGGCGCGAGCGTCGCCTATCACCTCGCGCTGCTCGGCGCCGACGACGTCGTCGTCGCCGAGCGCGGCGCGCTTGTCTCCGGCTCGACGGCGCGCGCGATGGGCGGCGTGCGCCAGCAGTTCTCGACCGCGGCGGAGGTCGTGCTCGCGCGCGGGAGCATCGACTTCCTCGCGTCGCTCGGCGCGCGGTTCTTCCGGCAGGTCGGCTACCTCTTCCTCGCAACGACCGAGGCGGGGCTTGCGGAGCTCGAGGAGCGGCGCGCGTTGCAGAACGCGCTCGGCGTCCCCGTCGAGCGGGTCGACGCGTCGCGCGTCCGGGGGCTCGAGACCGAGGACGTGCTCGGCGCGACGTGCTGCTGGGGCGACGGGGTCGCCGACCCGGGCGCCGTCGCACGCGAGGTGCTGCGCCGCGCCGCCGCGCTCGGGGTCGACGTGCGCGAGCACACGCCCGCCGAGTCGCTCGACCACGACGTGCTCGTGATCGCGTGCGGCCCGTGGTCGGCCGAGCTCGGGGCGGCCGCCGGCGTCGAGCTGCCGGTGCGCCCGCTCTGCCGCCAGATCCTGGAGACCTCGTCGCTCGCGGAGCTGCCCGACGACCTCCCGATGGTGATCGAGGCGGAGACGGGCTTCCACTTTCGCCGCCGCGGCGACCGGCTGCTCGTTGCGATGGCCGACCCGGAGCCGCGCTGGACGGCGGAGCCGGCCGTCGACTTCTCGCTCCTCGCAGATCGCCTCGACCGGCTCGTCGACCGCTACCCGCTCGCCGTCGGCGCGACGATCGAGAACGCGTGGGCGGGCCTCTACGACATGACGCCGGATGCGCACCCGATCGTCGGCCGGGTCGCCGACGGCGTGTATGCGGCGTGCGGGTTCTCGGGGCACGGGTTCATGCAGTCGCCTGCGGTCGGGCGCGCGCTCGCGGAGGAGATCCTCCGTGGCGAGTCGTCACTCGACCTGCGTCCGTACGCGCTGGAGCGCTTCGAGCAAAGCGCGGCTTTCCCCGAGCGGCTCGTGCTCTAGCCGCGGCCACGCGAGCACGGCGGCCAGCGCGAGCACGGCGAGATCGCGCGCGAGCAGAAGCCACGACTCGCGCGGTGCGAGGCCGATCGCGAGCGACCAGTAGTGCCGCGGGAACCAGAGCTGCGTCAGCACGAGCACGGTCGCGAGGAGCGTGCCCGCCCCGACGCCGCGCCGGCCGCGTACGAGCGGAACGAGCGGCACGAGCCAGATCGCGAATTGCGGCGAGAACACCTTCCCGAACGCGAGCACCACGGCGACCGCGGCTGCCGCATGCACGACGAGCCGCTCGCCGTCGGCCGTCGCGCGCGCGTAGAGGAACCAGACGGCGATGAGGCCGGCCGCTCCTGCGACCGTCGTCGCGATCTCCGCCACATGGGCGCCTGTGCCGGCGATGTTCTGCGAACCGAACGACGACGCGACGTGCACGTGCACGCCGGCGGCGTGATGCAGCGCGATGAGCACGGCCGAGCCGAGGCTCTCGAGCTGGAGCGGGCGTGCGATCTGGGCGTGGAAGCTCGCGCGCAGGCCGTCCGGCGCGAGCACCGCGAACGGAACGAAGATCGCCGCGTCGACTGCGACGAGCCCCGCGAGCCACAGCGCGGCGGCGCGCGGCCCGCGCGTGCGCCACACGTGCGCGACGACGAGTGGCGCGAGCACGAACGGCCAGAGCTTCGCTGCGATCGCAGCTCCGAGCGCGAGCGCCGCGAGCACGAGGCGCTCGTGCAGAAGCGCCGCGAGCGCAAGCACCGCAAGCGCCGCCGGCCAGAAGTCGAAGCGGCTCAGAACGACGGAGCCGAGCAGGAGCGGCGACGCGGCGGCGAGCGCGAGCGCCGCTGCGGTGCGGAGCGGGCCCGCGCCGAGCGCGCGCAGCGCGAGCGCCATACCGGCGATGCAGAGGCAGCCGCACAGCGCCATCAGCCGGTCGAACCAGCGGTCGTAGGCGGCGCGGTCGCCCTCATGGCCGAGCGACGGGAGGATGAACACCGGTAGCGCGCCGGGCGGATACTCGAGCCGGAAGTCGCGGTACGGGACGCTACCCGCCGCGACGGCGTCCCCGTACGTCGAGTAGACGCCGGTGTCGGTGATCTGCGCCTTCCCGAGCGTGCCGTGGTGGAGCAGCGCCCACGCGCCGAGGAAGAGGCCGAGCGCGACGGCGGCGAGCGCAGCCGAGCCCGAGCGGCTCATTCGACGTCGAACTCCTCGACGATGTCCGGCTCCTTGACGATCAGCTGCGGGAGATCGCCGAGATCGGGCAGCTCTTCGCCGAAGGAGATCAACGCGAGCCGTTCCTGCACGTCGTTCGAGACCCAGCGGTCGCCGTCGGGGAGCTCCGGCAGGTGCGCGCGCACCTCGTCGAGGGAGGTCATGGAGTCGTACAGGCCCCAGATCACGATGCGCGCGATCAGAAAGGCCCTCGCGCCTCGTAGGCGCCGCGGCGCGCGCCGATCGCGATCATCGTCATCCCCTCCGGGCCCGCGACCGGGCAGCGCACCGTCTCGGGGTCGAACCGCAGCACCGATCCCTCGCGCACCTGCACCTCGTCGCCGTCGACGCGCCAGATCCCGCCGCCCCGCACGACGATGTTGACCTCTTCCTGCTGCGATTCCGCCTCGTCGTGCTCGTGGCCTTCCTGGCCTGGCGGCAGCTCGAACCAGTTGAGCCCGAACGCCTCGACGCCGAGCTCGCGGCGGACGAACTTCACCATGCCGGTTCGACCGCCCGGTTCCATCTCGTTCACGTTGACGACGCTGTAGCCCATCGTGCTCCTTTCACATGCGGAAGATGCCGAAGGTGGTCTCGGGGATCGGGGCGTTGAGGGCGGCCGAGATGCCGAGCGCGAGCACGCGCCGCGTGTCGAGCGGGTCGATGATCCCGTCGTCCCACAGGCGCGCGGTCGAGTAGTACGGGCTGCCCTCGCGTTCGTAGGTCGCGCGGATCTCGTCCTCGTCGACGTCGCCGACCATCGAGAGCACGGTTGCGGCCTGCTCGCCGCCCATCACCGAGATGCGCGCGTTCGGCCACATCCACAGCTGCCTCGGCTCGAAGGCGCGGCCGCACATCGCGTAGTTGCCCGCGCCGAAGGAGCCGCCGGTGACGACCGTGAACTTCGGCACTTGCGCGTTCGCGACTGCCATCACGAGCTTCGCGCCGTCGCGGGCGATGCCGCCGGCTTCGTACTCGGTGCCGACCATGAAGCCCGTGATGTTCTGGAGGAACACGATCGGCACTCGGCGCTTGCAGCAGAGCTCGATGAAGTGCGCGCCCTTCTGCGCCGACTGCGCGAACAGCACGCCGTTGTTCGCGATGACACCGACCGGATACCCCTCGATGTGCGCGAAGCCCGTGACGAGCGTCTCGCCGTACAACTGCTTGAACTCGTGGAAGCGCGAGCCGTCGACGATGCGCGCGATCAGCTCGCGCGCGTCGGTCTGGTGGCGAAAGTCCTCGGGGATGAGCCCGTACAGCTCGCTCGGATCGAGCGCGGGCTGCTGCGGCGCTGCGAGCTCCCACGGCGGCTCGGGCGCGCGGGCGTGCAGGTTGCGGACGATCTCGCGCGCGAGCGCGAGCGCGTGCTCGTCCGAGGCGGCGTAGTAGTCGGCAACGCCCGACCGGCGCGTGTGCACGTCGGCCCCGCCGAGCTCTTCCGCGGTCACGTCCTGGCCCGTCGCCGCTTTCACGAGCGGCGGGCCGCCGATGAAGATCGTGCCGGTGCCGCGCACGATGATCGTCTCGTCGCTCATCGCCGGCACGTATGCGCCGCCCGCCGTGCACGAGCCCATCACGACCGCGATCTGGGCGATCCCGCGGGCGGACATCTGCGCCTGGTTGAAGAAGATGCGGCCGAAGTGCTCGCGGTCGGGGAACACGTCGGCCTGCAACGGCAGGAACGCGCCGCCCGAGTCGACGAGGTAGAGGCAGGGCAGTCCGTTCTGCGCCGCGACCTCCTGCGCGCGCAGGTGCTTCTTCACGGTGAGCGGGAAGTACGAGCCGCCCTTCACCGTCGCGTCGTTCGCGACGACCACGCACTGGCGGCCTTCGACGACGCCGATCCCCGTCACGATCCCCGCGCTCGGCGCCTGCCCGTCGTAGAGATGCCAGGCCGCGAGCGCGTTCAGCTCGAGGAACGCCGTGTCCGGGTCGACGAGCCGGTCGATCCGCGCCCGCGCCGACAGCTTGCCTCGCGAGCGGTGCCGCTCGAGCGCCTGCTCGCCGCCGCCGCGGGCGACCTCCGCGCTGCGCTCCCGCAGTTCGGCCACGAGAGCCGCCATCCGGGCGTGGCGGCGCGAGAACTCGTCGGAGCGCTCGACCTGCGACGTCAGGACGGCCATTGCGCGGAGCCTAACCGTCGGGAGCGCCCCGTACGCTTGTTCGCATGACCGTCCCCGGGATCGTCGCCCACCTCGACCTCGACGCGTTCTACGCGGCGGTCGAGGAGCTCGAGAACCCCGCGCTGCGGGAGAAGCCGCTCATCGTCGGCGGCGACCCGCACGGCCGCGGCGTCGTCGCGACCGCGAACTACGTCGCGCGCCGCTTCGGGATCCACTCGGCGATGAGCGCAGCGGAGGCCATCCGGCGTTGCCCCACCGCCGTCTTCGTGCGCCCACGCCATGCGCTCTATCGCGAGTACTCGCGCCACGTGTGGTCGACGGTGCGCGGCATCGTGCCGACGGTCGAGCAGACCGGGCTCGACGAGGGCTATCTCGATCTCGGCGAGGTCGCGCGCGACTTCCTCGAGGCGCGGGTCGTCGCGGAGGCCGTGCGCACCGCCGTGCGGGCGGGGACGAGCCTCACGTGCTCGCTCGGCGTCGCAGCGTGCAAGGTCGTTGCGAAGGTCGGAAGCGACGCACGCAAGCCGGGGGGCCTCACGGTCGTCGTCCCCGGCCAGGAGGCGACGTTCCTCGCCGGCCTCGACGTGCGGCGCTTGCCCGGAGTGGGGCCGAAGGCGGAGGAGCGGCTGCGGGCGGCAGGCGTCGTCACCGTGGGCGCGCTCGCCGCACTCGACGACGGCGACCTGCGCCGTCTGCTGCCCGGCAGCGTCGGCGCGGTGCTCCGCGACCGCGCGCGCGGCATCGACCCACGCGGGCTCGAGCTCGATGCGGAGCGCATCTCGATCAGCGTCGAGAACACGTTCGATCGCGACCTCACCGACCTCGAGCGCTTGCACGACGAGTTGCGCGGCATGGCGGCGGAGGTCGCGGCGCGTCTCCAGAAGACGGGCCAGGTCGCGCGCACGGTGACGACGAAGCTCCGCTACGCCGACTTCTCGATCCGCAGCCGCTCGACCTCCCTCGACGTCGGCATCGACGACGCCGGGCAGATCGCCCAGCTCGCATGCCGGCTGCTCGACCGCGGCCTGCGCGACCGGCCGGGCGCGCTGCGGCTCGTCGGCGTCGGGGTGTCCGGCCTCGTCGCCTACCGGCAGCTCGCGCTCGAGACCGGCTAGGCGGAGACCTGCTGCCCCAAGAAGACGAAGCGGCCCGGCTTGGAGGGGCCGGGCCGCCTGGGAGATGCGTTGAACAATGACGGAGCCTGGCGAGCTTCCCCGCGGACCGCTGCGGCGCGATCCACGCTCGCTCAACGCGTGCGGAGTCTATCGCGGTTCTGCCTCGAGGCAACTCACTCGTTCGGGTGATCCACGGCTGCCGGAGCCGCGCGAGACGACTCAGCAGGGGCGGAGGGGCTCGAACCCCCAACCCCCGGTTTTGGAGACCGGTGCTCTACCAGTTGAGCTACGCCCCTGGGTCGCGGGGGATTGTATCGGCGGCTTCAGCCGGTTCCCCAAGCACGCGCGGCGGCGCGGATTACGCTGCACCGGTGCAGCGGCGCGTGCTCGGGATTCTCTTCGCCGGCCTCACGATCGTGCTCGCGGCGACGGCGGCGGCGGCGCTCGCCGGCGCCGGCGGAAGCGTGAAGGGCTGGGTTGTCGCCGTCGGCGCGCTCGCGCTCGCGGTGTGGCTCGGCTCGCTCTCGGCGTCCGCGTTCCGCCGCCGCTGAAGCGCTCTGGCGGGAAACTGCCCCCGTACGCCGTATTCTTCCTCCGTGAGCCGGGCGGACGAGACTCAGACCCTGTGGCTGCAGTACCGCAAGACGGGCGACCAGGCCCTGCGGGACCGGCTCATCCTCACGTACGCGCCGCTCGTGAAATATGTCGCAGGCCGGCTCGGCAGCGGCCTTCCGGCGCACGTCGACGAGGGCGACCTCGTCTCGTACGGGCTCCTGGGGCTGATCGGGGCCATCGAGCGCTACGACCCGGGCCGCGACGTGAAGTTCGAGACGTATGCGATCGCCCGCATCAAGGGCGCGATCATCGACGAGCTGCGCGCGATGGACTGGGTGCCGCGCTCCGTACGCTCGCGCGCCCGGGAGATCGAGCGGGCGATGTCCGAGCTCGAGGCGAAGCTCGGCACGGCCCCGACCGACGAGCAGATCGCGAAGAAGGTCGGGATCACGGTGGAGGAGCTCGAGGCGAGCCTCACCGAGATCGCCCGCTCCTCGATCGCGGCGCTCGACGAGCTCTGGACGGTCTCTGGCTCCGACGGCGACCAGGTCGCCCTCATCGACACGATCGAGGACACCGAGGCGCCCGACCCGCAGGGGACGCTCTCGCACACCGAGATGCGCGAGGCGAGCGCCGACGCGATCGCGCGCCTGCCCGAGCGCGAGAAGCTCGTGGTGACGCTCTACTACTACGAGGAGCTGACACTGCGCGAGATCGGGGAGGTGCTCGGCGTCACGGAGTCCCGGGTCTCCCAGCTCCACACGAAGGCGATCCTGCGCCTCAAGGCGCGCCTCGCCGGCTCGGCCCGCTCGGCGCTCGAGATCTGACGCCGGGCTCTCTCCGGCTCTAGGATTGGCGGTAAGACAACCGCCCAGGAGGATGAGAGCCTGATGCCTGCGACTGAGCCCGGGAAGATCCGCAACATCGCCGTTGTCGGCCACCGCGGGGTCGGGAAGACCTCGCTCGCGGAGGCGCTCCTCTTCCAGGCCGGGAAGACGAACCGGCTCGGGTCGATCGAGCAGGGCACGACGGCCTCCGACTGGGACGACGACGAGCAGAAGCGGCAGATGTCGCTCTCGGGTGCGTTGCTCCATCTCGACTGGCAGGGCCGCAAGATCAACCTCGTCGACTGTCCCGGCGACGCCGGCTTCCAGGCCGACACGTTCGCGGCGCTTCGCGTCGTCGAGGGCGCACTCGTCGTCTTGAGCGGCGTCATGGGCGTCGAGGTGAACACGGCGCGCGTCTGGGCGCGCGCGGAAGAGTACGAGCTGTCGCGCGTGGTGTTCGTGAACATGCTCGACCGCGAGCGCGCCGACTTCTTCCGCGTCCTCGACGCCGCGCAGCAGCAGTTGTCGGAGCACTGCGTCGCGATCCAGCTGCCGATCGGCGTCGAGCACGAAGTCACGGGCATCGTCGACCTCCTCCACATGTGCGCGTACATGGATCCGTCCGGCGGCAAGGAGGGCGGACCGCAGCCGATCCCCGACGCGATGGCCGACCAGGTGCGCGAGTACCGCGAGAAGCTGCTCGACGCCGTCGTCGAGACGAACGAGGACCTGATGGCGCGGTACCTCGAGGGCGAGGAGCTGCCGGCCGAGGACGTCGCGCACGCGTTGAAGGACGCGGTGACGCGCGACGAGCTGTATCCGGTCGGCTGCGGCGTCGCGACGAAGAACCTCGGCACGACCGCGCTCCTCGACCTGCTCGTCGAGGGCGTGCCGTCGCCGGCGAAGAAGGGCACGACGATCGAGTTCGGCGACGCGAAACAGGCGGTGTTCGTCTTCAAGACGATCGCGGACCCGTTCGCCGGCCGCATCAGCTGCTTCCGCGTGCTCGCGGGGCCGGTCACCGGGGACACGACGCTCGTCGACCCGCGCACGCACGCGAAGGAACGGCTCGGCCAGATCCTGCTCCTGAATGGCAAGGAAAACGAGCCGTCGGACGCACTCCCGGTCGGCGACCTCGGCGCCGTCGCGAAGCTGAAGGACGTCGTCACCGGCGACGTGCTGGTCGACCACGAGGTTCCCGTCGAGCCGCCGCACATCGACTTCCCCGAGCCGGTGATGAGCTTCGCGATCACGCCGAAGGCGAAAGGCGACGAGGAGAAAATGGGTACCGGCCTCCGCCGCCTCTCGGAGGAGGATCCGACCCTGACGCTCCGCCGCGACCCGCAGACGGGCGAGCAGCTCCTCTACGGCCTCACGCAGATGCAGGTCGAGGTTGCCTGCGACCGGTTGCGGAGCCGGTTCCACGTCGACGTCGAGCTGCACCCGCCGCGCGTTCCATACAAGGAGACGATCCGCAAGGAGGCGCGGGCGCGGCACCGGTACAAGAAGCAGACCGGCGGGCGTGGCCAGTTCGGCGACTGCGAGATCGTGATCGAGCCGATCGAGGCGACCGACGGCGAGGCGGCGACATACGAGTTCGTCGACAAGATCGTCGGCGGCGTCATCTCCCAGGGCTTCCGGCCGGCGGTCGACAAGGGCGTTCGCGAGGCGATGGAGCACGGCGAGCTCGCCGGCGCGCCCGTCTACGGCGTCCGCGTGACGCTCGTCGACGGGATGATGCACGCCGTCGACTCGTCGGAGATGGCCTTCAAGATCGCCGGGTCGCTCGCGTTCAAGGAGGCGTACCACAAGGCCGATCCGGTGCTGCTCGAGCCGATCATGGAGCTCGAGGTCACGGTGCCCGACGACGCGGTCGGTGCCGTCAACGGCGACCTCAACTCCCGCCGGGGCCGCCTGCACGGAATGGAGCCTGCTGCGGGCATGACGACGATCAAGGCCGAGGTGCCGATGGCCGAGATCCTCACGTATTCGCAGGCTCTCACCTCGATGACGGGCGGTCGCGGCGACTACCACATGGGCTTCCTCCGCTACGAGGAGGTGCCGACCCACGTCGCGCAGAAGATCATCGAGCAGACGAAGAAGGAACGGGAAGAGGCGAAGGTCTGACGCCGGGGTGCGCCCCGGCCGGGGCTATAGTCGTGGGGTGCGTGTGACGCGAGTCGCCATCACGCGGCAGTGCGCCATCTGCGAACGGACGTTGCTGATGGGTGAGCGTGCCGTCCGCTATGCGCCCGGCGAAGGCGCCGAGCTCGTCGACGTCTGCCCGCTCTGCCAGGAGACCGCGGTCGAGCACGGCTGGCTCAAGGAGGGCACGCCGACGACGCCGACGGTCGTCGGGGAGCGCAAGCGCCGCCGGCGCGGTCTCGGCGACCTGCTCGGGCTCGGCCGTTCCGGCGCCGAGCAGACGCTGTCGCCGCCGGAGCCGATCCTCCGCCGGCTCTCCGGCGGCGAGATCGCGCTGCTGGAGGCCGCCGACCTCTTCAACGCGAGCACGTACCGGCGCACCGTCGGCGGGATCGCGAAGAGCCTCGGCGAGGCGAAGGCGAGCATCGTGCCGCTCTCCGGCGACGCCGGCGAGCTCGCGGTCACGGTCGCCTGGGACATCTCGTGGTACCAGTACCGCGTCAGCCCCGACTCCGGGCAGCCCGTGCGGCTCGAGCGCCGCGGGCACGAGCTCGATGAGCTCGAAGACGGCTTCAAGGCGTGGAACGCGCACGTCGAGGACGAGGGCCGGCTGGTGCCGGAGATCGCCCGCCTCTAGCGTAAGCCGCCGTCCTCCCTACAATCTGAGCACGATGATCTATTGCGTCATTCCGCGCGAGCTCGAAGACGAGCTCTACGAGAAGATGGTCGAGTACTACAAGGACAACCCGAACGTCACGGTGATCGTCGACCGGCGGGAGGGCGATGATCGCCGGGCGGGCAAGGCGGCGGACGAGTTCAAGGAGAAGCGGCTGACGCGCGACCGGCGGCGCCGACGGGTGAGCGGGACGTTCCCCGATATCGACGCGCCTCCCGGCGACTCGTAGCTACCCTCGTTCCCGTGGCGAGCGCGGGAACGAAGACCTTTCAGAACTTCATCGGCGGCGAGTGGGTGGACGCCTCCTCGGGTGAGACGTTCGAGAGCCGCAGCCCGGCGACGGGCGAGACGATCGGCGTCTTCCCGAAGTCCGGGGCAGAAGACGTCGCGCACGCGGTCGACGCGGCGCAGGCGGCGTACGAGGAGTGGCGCCTCGTGCCGGCGCCGAAGCGCGGGGAGATCCTCATGCGCTTCGCGCAGATCCTCGAGCGCGAGAAGGCGGCGCTCACCGACCTGATGACGCGCGAGATGGGGAAGGTGAAAGTCGAGTCCGGCGGTGACGTCCAGGAAGCGATCGACATGACGTACTACATGGCGGGCGAGGGGCGGCGCCTGTGGGGACAGACGACGCCGTCCGAGCTGCGCGACAAGTTCAACATGTCGGTGCGCGTCCCGGTTGGCGTCGTCGGCGCGATTACGCCGTGGAACTTCCCGATCGCGATCCCGTCGTGGAAGATGGCGCCCGCGCTCGTCTGTGGGAACACCGTCGTGCTGAAGCCGGCGGAGGACACGCCGCTGCTCGCCGAGCGCTTCGTCGAGCTGTTCGACGAGGCGGGTGTGCCCCCCGGGGTCGTGAACATCGTGCACGGGTACGGCGAGACCGCGGGCGACGCGCTCGTCCGCCACCCGGGCGTTCCCATCATCACGTTCACGGGCTCGCGCGAGACCGGCGTCGCCGTGACCAAGACGGCCGCTGACAACCTCAAGCACGTGCACCTCGAGCTCGGCGGCAAGAACGCGATCATCGTGCTCGACGACGCCGACCTCGACCTCGCGGTCGAGGGCATCATCTGGTCCGCGTTCGGGACCTCGGGCCAGCGCTGCACCGCGGCTTCGCGCGTGATCGCGCACGAGAAGATCTACGACGCGCTCCAGTCGAAGCTCGTCGCGGCTGCCGAGCGGCTGCGCCTGGGCCCCGGCTGGGACGACGCGACCGACGTCGGCCCGGTGATCAACAAGGCCGCGATCGAGAAGATCCACGCGTACACGAAGATCGGCAGCGACGAGGGTGCGCGCCTGCTCACCGGCGGCGAGATCGCGACCGAGGGCGACCTTGCGAAGGGCTTCTACTACCGGCCGACGATTTTCGGCGACGTCGACGCGCAGATGCGCATCGCGCAGGAGGAGATCTTCGGGCCGACCACGGCGCTGATCAAGGTGCGCGACTTCGACGAGGCGATCCGCGTCTCGAACGGGATCAGGTACGGCCTCTCGTCCGCGATCTTCACGCAAGACGTGAACAAGGCGTTCCGCGCGATGCGCGACCTCGTCGCCGGGATCACCTACATCAACGCCGGCACGACGGGCGCCGAGGTTCACCTGCCCTTCGGCGGCACGAAGGACACGGGCAACGGGCACCGGGAGGCGGGGCAGGCGGCGCTCGACGTCTTCACCGAGTGGAAGTCGATCTACGTCGACTACTCCGGGCGCCTCCAGCGCGCGCAGATCGACAATTCCTGAAATAAGCTGGCGGCGTGAGTGCGGCTCGCTACAAGCTCGTCTGGTTTGTGCCGCGCGAGGCCCTCGAGTCGACGCGCGAGGCCGTCTTCGCGGCCGGCGCCGGGCGCATCGGCGACTACGAGCGTTGCTCCTGGTACACGGCCGGCACCGGGACGTTCTTCGGCGGCGAAGGAACCGTTCCGTCGATCGGGCGGGCCGGCAAGGAAGAGCGTGTCTCGGAGCTTCGGGTCGAGACGGTCGTTCCCGCTGAGAGTGCCGCGCAGGTCGTGGAGGCGCTGCGCGAAGCGCACCCGTACGAAGAGGTTGCGTTCGAGCTGTATCCGCTCGTCGAGCTCCAGCCGTGAAGGCGCGCCTCTCGACCGACGGCGGCGCCCGCGGCAATCCGGGCCCCGCGGCATACGGCTACGTGCTGGAGACCGACGACGGCACGGTGCTCGCGGCGCACGGCGAGAAGATCGGCGTGGCGACGAACAACGTCGCGGAGTACAGCGCACTCATCGCAGGGCTCGACAGAGCGCTCGAGCTGGGCGTGGCGGAGGTCGAGGTCGTCTCCGACTCGGAGCTGATGGTGAAGCAGATGCGCGGTGAGTACCGCGTGAGAAACGAGGCGTTGCGCGAGCTCTCGCTCGAGGCGTCGCGGCTCGCGCGCCGGTTCGCAAACGTGAGCTACTCCGCCGTCCGCCGCGAGCACAACACGCTGGCCGACCAGCTCGTGAACGACGCCCTCGACGCCCCGTAGCCCCGGCTATACTGGCCGCGCTCGCGGATGTAGCTCAGTTGGCTAGAGCGTCTGCTTGCCATGCAGAAGGTCGTGGGTTCGAGTCCCATCATCCGCTCTCGAAAAGCCCCGCTAGGCGGGGTTTTTTGTTGCCTGGGTGTCGAACGCCGGGCCGAAAAACAGCTTGCCAGTGCCTTTTTGTGCCTAGACCAGGGGGTTGGGGAGGCTTCTGCGTCAGTCACCCATGCCTATCTGTGCCCAGACGAGGGCGCGATCGTAGGCGCTCCGGTGCGTGGCGCTGAGTCGGTCGCGACGTTTTGGCTGCCTGCGCGTAGATCTTCAAGGTGAAGCGTGGGTCTTCGTGGCCGAGCTGGTCGGCGGTGTAACGAATGCCGTCTCCGCAAGCGCACCGAAGGCTCGCGTAGGTGCGGCGGAGCGCGTGGAACGCGATGTCGCCGATCGGCGCGATCCCGAGGTTCTCGAGCTTGTAATTCGCGGCTCTGACGGTGGGTGACCAGCCCACCACTTGAGCTCTGGCTACAACAGAACGCCGACGAGGGGGACGCTCGAGGGCCGCCTCGACACACACGGTCCTACGCTGGCCGCACTCGTCGTCAGGGGCGCACGGGGAGGGCCGATCCGAGCACGCTCCGGTAGGAGGGGTCGTGGAAGAGCTTCGCGGTGAGTGTGGTCCGCGGCACGAGGGCCCA
>DATKQO010000002.1:0-4030 GCA_035532715.1 Gaiellaceae bacterium
CTCGCGGACGAGCTCGGCAATCTGCGTCTCGACCGTGAGGTCGGTCCGCTGGTCGGCCGGGAAGTAGAGCGGCCCCTCCGGCAGCAGGCCGACGAGCTCGTCGCGCAGCTCGCCGATGCCGTCGCCGGTCTTCGCGCTCACCGGGTGCAAAGCGTGGAAGTTCCCGAGCCGCGCGGCGGCCGTCATCTGCTGCGCGATGTGACCGCCCTTCAGCCGGTCGACTTTGTTCAGCGCGATCACCACCGGGACGCCCAGAGCGAAGACCCGCTTCGCGATGAAGCGGTCGCCTGCACCGATACGCTCGCGTGCGGAGAGCACGAACAGGACGCCGTCGACCTCTTCGAACGCCGAGTCGACGGTCCGCTGCATGCGCTCGGTCAGCGCGTCGAGCGGCCGCTGGAAGCCCGGCAGGTCGACGAGCACGAGCTGCGAGTCCTCGGCATTCGCGATCCCGAAGATGCGGCGCCGCGTCGTCTGCGGCTTGTCGGAGACGATCGCGACCTTGCCGCCGGCAAGCGCGTTTACAAGCGTCGACTTCCCGACGTTCGGGCGACCCGCGACCGCGATGAAGCCCGACTTCACCGGCCGGGAAGATTCCAGGTGTCCGGCAGCAAGTCGGCCGGCGTGTATTCGGCGATCGAGCCGTCCACGCGCCGGAACGCGACGCGCTCGAAACCCCACTCGTGCAGCCACTGGCGGCAGCCCCCGCACGGCGACGCGGTGATCCCGATCGCCTCGAAGTCGCCGGGGCGCACGCCTTCACTCGCCGCCTTCGCGATCGCGGTTCGCTCGGCGCAGACGCCAAGCGGGTAGGCCGCGTTCTCGACGTTGCAGCCGTCGAAGACGCGGCCGTCCCTCGTCAACGCGGCTGCGCCGACGAGGTAGTTCGAGTACGGCGCGTAGGCGTTCGCCGCAGCGGCCTCGGCGCGCACGACGAGTTCCTCGGCCGTCACGACAGCACCTGGAAGACGCCGAGCGTGATGAGCGCGCCGAGCGCGCCGCCGTAGAGCACCTCGAGCGCGGAATGCACGCCCGACTCGACACGCGTCTGCGCGACGAGCAGCGCCATCAGGAACGTAAGCGAAGAGACGAGGAATCGGTGCTGATCGCTGCTCACGTATGTCGCCGCCATCCAGCCGGCGAACGCGAGCGCGGCATGGCCCGACGGAAGGCCGCCGCGCAACGGAGTCCCGCGACCGGTCATGGCCTTCGTCGCGATCACGACGAGCAGCACGAGCAGGAGCGCCGCGAGCGTGATCTCTGCAGGTGCATCGCGGATGCTGTCGAGCACCCGAGCGCTGCGATGCGCGACGGCGTGCTCGAAGACGAGATAGCCGACGGCGACAGCGACCGCCGAAGAGATCAGAACGGCTCCTGCGGCGACGTCCTTCGCGAGCTTCGCGTTCGGGTCGAACGACGTCGTCGAGACGTCGATCGCGCCCTCGATCGCCGAGTTGACCATCTCCGCGACGAGCACGAACGCGATCGCGAGCAACAGCACGATCAGCTCGATCCGGCCGACACCGAGCGCCGCAGCCGCGGCGATGACGCCGATCGCGATGACGAAGTGGATGCGGAGGTTCCGCTGCGTCCGGAGAACGTGGATGATGCCCTCGAACGCGTAGTTGAAGCTGTCGAGTAGCGTCGGCGCGCGGGACGGCGACGTGCGCGGCCGCTCCTGCTCGCGGCGTGACGTGAGCAGGCTCATCGGTGCAGCGCCTCGCGCGCTTCCATCTCCGCTCCGTGGTCGTAGCCGACGAGGTGGAGGACGGCGTGCACGAGCGGCGCCTGCCAGTGCGCACCGACGACCTGCGGGCAGACGACGACGTCGCCCAACTGGCGCGGCAGCCCCGCCGGAAGCTCGTCGAGCGCGTCGAGCGGGAACGCCAGCGCGTCGGTCGCCTCGTCGATCCCGAGATGCTCGAGCTTCAGCGTCCGGCTCTCCTCGGGGCCGACGAACGCGAGCCCGAGCTCGCCGGACTCGATTCCCTCGGCTTCGAGCACGCGGCGGGCGAGGTCGACGGCCCCCGTCTCGTCGACGTCGACGCCCGACCTGTTCTCGACCTCGACCTCGATCACCGTCGGCGCTCGGTCCCGGTCTCCTCGGAGTGGCGTTTGTACGCCTCGACGATCCGCTGCACGAGCTTGTGCCGTACGACGTCCTGGTGGCTGAAGTGCACGAACGCGATCCCGTCGATCGACTCGAGGATGTGCTGCACCTGGATGAGGCCCGACGCCTGCTCGCGCGGCAGGTCGATCTGCGTGATGTCGCCCGTGACGACGACCTTCGAGCCGAAGCCGAGCCGGGTCAGGAACATCTGCATCTGCTCCGGCGACGTGTTCTGCGCTTCGTCGAGGATGATGAAGCTGTCGTTCAGGGTACGGCCGCGCATGAATGCGAGTGGAGCGACCTCGATCGTGCCGCGCTCCATGTACGCGTTCAGCTTCTCGGGATCCATCGTGTCGTAGAGCGCGTCGAAGAGGGGGCGCATGTACGGGTCGACCTTCGCCGCGACGTCGCCGGGGAGGAAGCCGAGCCGCTCGCCGGCCTCGACGGCCGGGCGCGTGAGGATGATGCGACCCACCTGGCGCTCCGAGAGAGCGGCGACGGCGAGCGCGATCGCGAGATACGTCTTGCCGGTCCCCGCCGGGCCGATGCCGAACGTGACGGTGCGGTCGCGGATCGCATCGACGTAGCGCTTCTGCGTGATCGTCTTCGGCGTGATCCGCTTGCCGCGGTGCGACCAGACGACGTCCTCGAAGATCTCGCGCACGTCCTCTGCCTCGTCGAGCGCGGTGACGACGGTGTCGACCATGCCGGCGCCGATCTCCTGGCCCCCCTCGACGAGCTCGACGAGCTCCTCGATCACCGCGCGGGCCTCGGCGACCTTGCCTTCGTCGCCCTCGAGGGTCACGCGGTTGCCGCGGAGGTTGACCTTGCAGCCCAGCCGGTCGCGGAGCGCGGTCAGCACGCCGTCGCCGATGCCGGCGAGCTCGGCGGCGACCTCGTTCGGGACGTCGAGGACTTCCTGCACGAGCCTCAGTGTAGGCGCGGAGCTACGCGAGCTTCTCGCGCACGATCTGGCTGACGACGGATCCGTCGGCACGGCCGGCGATCTGAGGCATCACGTCGGCCATCACACGACCGAGGTCGGCCATGCTCGTCGCGCCGACCTCCGCGATCGCGTCGTCGACGATCTCCTCGATCTCCTCCTCGGAGAGGGGCTCCGGCATGAACTCCTCGAGCACGGCGAGCTCGCGCTCCTCCGACTCGGCCTGCTCCTCGCGCCCACCGGAACGGAAGGCCTCTGCCGCCTCGACACGCTTCTTGCGCTCCCGCTGGAGCACCTGGAGCTCCTCGTCTCCGGAGAGCGGGCGCTGCAGCTCTTTCTCGGAGCCCTTGAGCGCGTTGACGATCAGGCGGAGCGCGTCGCGCCGCTCGGCGTCGCGCGAGCGCATCGCCGCCTTGATCTCGTCCTCGATCGTCGTAATCAGGCTCACACGATTCTCCCCGTCAGTCCTCCGCTCAGCACATGCCAGTGCAGGTGGAAGATCGTCTGCCCGGCCCCTGCGCCGGCATTCACGACGACACGGTAGTCCGTCAGCCCGTTTTCTGCAGCGACTTCGGCGACGAAGTCGAGCATGCGCTTCGCCTCGTCGGGCGGGAACTCCGCGATCCCGTGGAACGACTCGACGTGCCGCTCGGGCAGTACGAGCAGGTGCGTCGGCGCCTGTGGATTGATGTCGCGGATCGCGACGAAGCCGTCCGTCCGGGCGACGTGATCGCCTTCGCGGTAGAGCGTGCAGAAGAGGCAGCCGTCGTTCATGCGGCGAGCACGCCCTCGTCGGAGACCCACGCGCCGCGCACCCGTACGAGCGACCCGACCGACTTCGACTCGCCGACGAGCCACGGGGAGTAGTCGTCGCCGTAACCGCGCCCCGGACGATCGACGAGCACGAGGTCGTCTCGCCCGATCTTCGTGCGCCAGCGCGCGAGGCACGCGGCGTGCGACGCTGCCCGCAGGCGCGC
>DATKQO010000003.1:0-7773 GCA_035532715.1 Gaiellaceae bacterium
ACGTTCGGGACGCCGGGCTGGATCGGCCGCCTGTTCCTCACCGACCACCTGCTCGCCTTCGAGATCACGTCGATCGTGCTGCTCGTCGCGGCCGTCGGCGGCGTCATCCTCGGCGAGCACACGAAGCGCCGCGACACGGAGGTCGCGCAGTGATGCAGGGCCCCGGCGCCGTCTGGTACGTCGGCATCGCCGCGTTCCTCTTCGGCATCGGCGCGCTCGGCGTGCTGATCCGCCGGAACCCGCTGATCGTGCTGCTCTCGCTCGAGATCATGCTGAACGGCGCGAACCTCGCCCTGATCGCGTTCGCGCGCGCCGCCGGCAACGGCGCCGGCCAGATCTTCGCGCTCGCCGTGATGGCGGTCGCCGCGTCCGAGGTCTGCGTCGGGCTCGGCCTCGTCGTCGCGCTGCACCGCAGGCGGCTCGCCCTCGACGTCGACAAGCTCTCGGAGCTCCGCGGATGACGACCGGAGCATGGCTCTGTCTCTTCGCGCCGCTCGCGGGAGCGCTCGCGATCGCGCTCGCCGGCACGCGCATCCCGCGCGCCGCGGCAGGCTGGATCTCGACGCTGAGCGTCTTCGTCGCCTTCGCCGGCGCCGTCTGGTCGTTCCTCGGCCTGCGCTCGCACGGCTCGCAACACGGCGTCGTCTCGACCGCGTGGACGTGGCTCGAGAGCGGCACGTTCAAGGCCGGCCTCTCGGTGCTCGTCGACCCGCTCTCGACGATGATGATGCTGATCGTCTCCGGCGTCGGCGGCCTGATCGTCCTCTACTCGATCGGCTACATGGACGGCGACGACGAGGAGCGGCGCTACTTCGCGTACATGTCGCTCTTCGTGTTCTCGATGCTCCTGCTCGTCGAGGGCGGCAACCTCCTGCTCCTGCTCGCAGGCTGGGGCCTCGTCGGCCTCTCGTCGTACCTGCTGATCGGCTTCTGGCACGAGAAGCCGTCGGCCGTCGCAGCGGCGAAGAAGGCATTCGTGATGAACGCGTTCGGCGACGCGACGATGGCGCTCGCGTTCTTCGTGCTCATCTTCCACTCGCACTCGCTCTCCTACGCGGCGTCGTTCGCGACCGCCGGCCATCTCTCGTCGACGACGGTGAGCCTCGTCGCGCTCGGCCTGCTCGGCGGCGCGGCCGCGAAGTCGGCGCAGATCCCGCTGCACACGTGGCTCCCGGACGCGATGGAGGGCCCGACCCCGGTGAGCGCGCTGATCCACGCCGCGACGATGGTGACCGCGGGCGTCTACCTGATCGCGCGCACGCATCCGATCTTCGAGCAGGCGCGCACGGTCGAGCTCGTCGCCGCCGGCATGGGCGCGCTCACGCTGCTCGTCGCGGGCCTCGTCGCGCTCGTGCAGACCGACATCAAGCGCGTGATCGCGTACTCGACGATGTCGCAGATCGGCTACATGTTCATGGGCGCGGGCGTCGGCGCGTACGCGAACGGGATGTTCCACCTGATGACGCACGCGTTCTTCAAGGCGCTGCTCT
Organism: Gaiellaceae bacterium; assembly: GCA_035532715.1. Taxonomy (GTDB): domain Bacteria; phylum Actinomycetota; class Thermoleophilia; order Gaiellales; family Gaiellaceae; genus Palsa-739. The sequence goes on from DATKQO010000003.1 coordinate 1,491, forward strand.
TCATGGGCGCCGGCCTCGTCATCCACGCGCTCGCCGGCGAGCAGGACATCCGCAAGATGGGCGGCATCGGGAAGCTGATGCCGTGGACGCGCTGGATGTTCCTCGCGGCGTCGCTCGCCCTGGTCGGCATCTTCCCGTTCGCGGGCTTCTTCTCGAAGGACTCGATCATCGCCGCGACGCTGAACGTCGGCTGGTACGGCTACGTCTTCTGGGCCGCCGGGCTCGCGGGCGCGTTCCTCACCGGGCTGTACACGTTCCGCCTCTACTTCATCGTCTTCGCGGGCGAGACGACCGCGTTCGCCCGCGAGCACCACCACGACCACCACGGCCACGAGGGCCCGCGGACGATGCTCGTGCCGGTCGCGGTGCTCACCGTGCTCTCGACGATCGGCGGGTGGATCCAGTTCGGGTCGTACTGGCACCCGCTCACGAGCTGGCTCGCCCCGGCGGCGCACACGCTCGGCGTCGCCGAGCCGACCTCGACGCAGGAATGGGTGACGACCGGGCTCGCGCTCGGGCTCGGCCTCGCCGGCATCGCGGTGGCGTACGTGCTCTACGGCCTCCGCGTCGTCGCCGCGCCGCGCATGCCGGCGCTGCAGCGCGCGCTCGAGCACAAGCTCTACTTCGACGAGGCGTACGCGCTCGTGTTCTACAAGCCCGCGGTGGCGCTCGCGACGCAGCTCCGCCGCCTCGTCGAGGAGCCGTTCGTCCTCGCCGCCGGGCCCGACTTCGGCGAGGTGACGATGGACGCCGCCCGCCTCGTGCGCCGCCTCCAGACCGGGATGCTGCGCACGTACGTCCTGTTCCTCGGCACCGGCATGGCGATCGTCGCCGTCGTCTTCCTGGTGGTGCGATGACGATCTCGTCGTTCACGACGCTCCTCGTCTGCCTGCCGATCGGCGCCGCGCTCGCCGTCTGGATCCTGCCGCTCTCGCGCTATGCGACGGGCAGCCTCGCCGTGCTCGTCTCGCTGCTCGAGGTCGGGATCTGGATCGAGCAGGCGGTGCGCTTCGACTTCAACCGCAGCGGCCTCCAGTTCTCGCAGCGCCACTCGTGGTTCAGCGACCTGCACGTCTCGTATCACGTCGGCGAGTACGGCTTCTCGCTCTGGCTCGTCGGGCTCACCGTCGTCTGCATGGCGGCGGCGATCGCCTACGGCTTCTGGGTCGGGCGCGACCGCTCGCGCGCCTACTTCGGCCTGATGCTCTTCCTCACCGGCGCGACGGTCGGCGTCTTCGTCGCGCAGGACCTGCTCCTCTTCTACGCCTTCTTCGAGGCGATGCTGATCCCGCTGTACGTGCTCGTCGGCGTGTGGGGCGGCGCGGGCCGGCTCGGCGCGACGGTGAAGTTCGTCATCTACACGATGGCGGGCTCGCTCCTCATGCTCGCCGCGCTGATCGTCTACGGGCTGAAGGTCGGCACCTTCGACCTCGTCGACAGCCCGACGAGCGCGAGCCGCTGGATCTTCCTCGGCTTCATGTTCGCCTTCGTGATCAAGTCGCCGCTCTGGCCGTTCCACGGCTGGCTGCCGGACACCTATCGCGAGGCGCCGCCCGAGGTGAGCGCCGTGCTCTCGGGCGTGATCGCGAAGGCGGGCCTGTACGGGATGCTGCGCATCGCGCTGACGAAGTTCCCCGACCCCGCGTCGTACTACCGCACGACGATCCTCGTGCTTGCGGCGGCCGCGCTCGTGTACGGGTCGCTGCTCGCGTTCCGCGCACCGGACTTCCGCGGCGTCGTGGCGTACTCGTCGCTCGCCCAGTCGGGGTTGATCGCGCTCGGCCTCTTCTCCGGCACGAACCTCGGCTTCGACGGCGCCGTGTTGCAGATGGTCGCGCACGGTCTCGTGTCGACGTCGCTCTTCCTCGTCGCGGGTGCGGTCGAGCGGCGCACGACGACGGGCGAGTTCGCCCTGCTCGGCGGCATGGCGAAGGGGCGGCCCGCGCTCGCGACCTTGCTGATGACGATCGGCGTGATCTCGCTCGCGGTGCCCGGGTCGGCGGCGTTCGCCGGCGAGTTCCTCATCCTCGCGGGCGCCTACCAGCGTGCGTGGTGGTGGGCCGCGATCGGCGCCGGCGCGATCGTGCTCGCCGCGATGTACATGCTGCGCCTCATCTCCGCGGTGTTGCACGAGGCGCGCGGCTCGACGGTGCGCGACGAGGCGCTCGACCTGCGGCCGGGCGAGCTCGCGCTGCTCGTGCCGCTCGTCGGCCTGCTGCTCGTGCTCTCGGCGTGGCCGGCGGGGATCTCGCACCACTCGTTCGCCGGCGACGCGCCCACCCAGGCGATCCAGGGTCAATTCAAATGAGCATCCACACGCCGCACGTCGACTGGTTCTCGATCTCGACGATCCTCGTGCTGATCGGGGCGTCGTTCGTCGCGCTGCTCAGCGCGGTGCTCGTGCCGAGGCCCGCACGCCGCGCGTTCGCGACGACCGTGGCCGCGCTCGGCTGCACCGGCGGCCTCGTCACGTCGGTGTGGCTCTACGTCGACAGCGCGAACGGCCACCGTGTCGTCGCCGACGGGTTCTACCGCGACCGCTGGACCGCGCTCGGGCAGATCGTCCTCTGCGCGATCGGCCTCGTGAGCGCGCTCGTCTCGGCCGAGCACATTCCCGCGTGGGGCCGCCTCGCGCCGCTCGCGCGCCGCGACGACCACGTCGCCGAGTTCTTCGCGCTGCTGCTCGCGTGTCTCGCCGGCATGACGTTCTTCGTCGGCGCGGCGAACCTGATGACGCTCTTCCTCTCGCTCGAGTGGTTCTCGATCGCGCTCTACATCATGTGCGCGATCGACTACGACCGCGAAGGCTCGCTCGAGGCCGGGCTCAAGTACCTGATCGTCGGCTCGTTCGGCTCGGCCGGTCTGCTGTTCGGCTCGGCGCTCGTCTACGGCGCGACGCGGCACATCGGCTTCGTCGAGATCGCGCAGGCGGTCTCGCAGCAGCACCTCTCCGGCGACGCGCTGCTCGTGCTCGGGCTCGCGATGATCATCGCGGGCATCGGCTTCAAGGCCTCGGCGGCGCCGTTCCACATGTGGACGCCCGACGTCTACGAGGGCGCGCCGACGCCGGTGACGGCGTTCATGTCGGCGGCGACGAAGGTCGCGGCGCTCCTGCTCGGGCTGCGCCTGCTGCGCACGGCGTTCCCGCAGGAGGCGCACCTGTGGACGTGGGCGTTCGCGGGGATCGCGGTGGCGTCGCTCGCGATCGGCAACCTCGCCGCGCTCGTGCAGCGCGACGTGAAGCGCATGCTCGCGTACTCGTCGATCTCGCACGCGGGCTTCATGCTGATCGGCCTCTCCGTCGGCACCGCGCTCGGCGGCCGCGCGCTCATGTACTACCTCGTCCCGTACGCGGCGATGGCGTTCGGCGCGTTCGCCGTCGTCGCGGCGCGCGAGCGCGAGCTCGGCGAGGCGGTGACGCTCGACAACCTCGCCGGCTTCGGCTGGGAGCGCCCGTTCCTCGGCGTCGCGATGTGGTTCTTCATGTTCGGTTTCGCGGGCCTGCCGCTCGGCGGCGGCTTCATCGGCAAGTTCTACGTCCTCGCCGCGGCGTACGAGCACGGCTGGACGTGGCTCGTGATCGTCGGCGTGATCGCGACGCTCGTCAGCCTCTACTACTACCTCGGCGTCGTGCGGGCGATGTACATGCGCTCGCCGGCCGAGCGCGAGCTGCGGCCGCTCGCCGCCGGCGGCTCGCCTGCACCCGAGCGGCTCCTCCACGCGGCGGTCGGGCTCGCGCTCGCCGTCTCGGTCGGCTCGCTCGTCGCGGTGCAGCCGCTGATCGACCTCGCACGGCACGCGGCCGCCTCGCTGCCCTTCTAGCGACACCTACTACTTCGATACGCTGGTGTCGTGCTGCGCGGGGCCCTCGCACTCCTGGGCTCGGTCGCCCTGCTCGCCGGCTGCGGCGGCGGCGGCGGAACGCGCGCCTGCACGAGCCCCGAGCGGGCCCGGGCGCTGCAGCGGCTCGACGCCGACCTCGCGGCGATCGGGCGCGCCGCCGCGCTCCCCGTGCACGACGCGCTGAAGGGCGGCCCGACGGTGAACCGCGCCACCGACCGGTTTCTCCTCGACGTCGCGACCGCGCCGATCGACAACCTGCAGCGAAACCGGCTGATCGACCACGCGGCGGCGGCCCTCGCCGGCTCGTGCGCGCAGTGCTTCCAGGCGCTCGAGGCGCAACGGCCGCTCGTCAGCATCGCGCACGGCGACCTCGGCTGCCCGGCCGCCGCGGAATCCGTTGTCAAAAGAGCTCGCAATGCGCGCGCGCCCTTTGTAGGAATCCCGTAGGAAAAAGATCCCTCCGATTGACTATTCCCGTTTCGTCGCTTACAAGCGATAATGATCCATACGGGTGACGACCATCACCCGTATCGGCGAGTTCGTGCGGTATCTGCGGCGTTGAAGGGTAGTAGCGGAACTGGGAGAACTGGGAGAACCTGCGGCACGCGTGGACCTCTGGCGAGGGCGGCGCGGCGGCCACGGACAGCTCGAGCAGTTCCGGAGAACCGAGCTGTAACCCGACAACACCGTTGTCTGGGGCCAGGCCCAAAAGGAGCGAAAGACCAATGTCGAAGACAAGGACCAAGCGGTACCTCGTGCTGCTTGCCGCGATCGGCCTCGTCGCCACCGCGCTCGGAGGCACAGGGACGTTCGCAACGTTCAGTGCGCAGGTCACGAACACGGGGAACTACTTCGCGACCGGCACCTTGCTGCTGCACAACAACGGCGGGACGACAACGTGCACGTCCGAGGCCGACTCGAACAACACGAACAACCTGACGTCGAACGGGTGCGACACGCTGTTCAAGATCGCGCCGCTCACGTCCACGAGCCCGCAATGGGCGCATCTCACCCTGACGAACGCGGGCAGCATCAACTCCTCGGACATTCAGGTGAGCGAGCCCGGCGGCTGCACCAGCCCGGTGTCGTCCTTCGGTCCGAACACCCTCGTCGCACCGCTCCCGGTCGCCGGGAGCCCGGTGACGACCCTCCACTTCACGAGCCTCACGGGCTCGATCGCCGCGGGCGACGCGATCCTCGTCACCGAGGGGACGCACGCCCAGACGTTCACTGCCACGGCGGCGGCGGCGGCGACCGCGACGTCGGTGACGGTTCAGTCGGTGAACGCGAACTACAGCTACACGACGGCCGCCTCCATGGGCGTCTCGCCGACGTTCGGCGCGGACCCTGGCCTCTGCAGCGGGCTGGAGATCGTGATCGTCGAGACGGCGGACAACACGTTCAACAGCAACAACCCGGTCGGCGCGGTCTCGTGCTCGTACGGCGTCATCAACACGGGCCCGCCGGACACGGGTTGCCTGTTCGATCCCTCGAAGACGCTCGGCAACCTGTCGGTGTCGCCGGTGCCCCTGCTCAACAACGACGCCGCGACGAGCACGCCGCTCGCGGCCGGCACGTCGAGGTACTTCCTGATCGGCATCCAGCCGACGGGCACCTTCGGCAACGCCTACCAGAACCGGCGGGCGCAGTTCGACCTCCGCTGGCAGATCGACCAGGCGTAATCCGGCTCCCCGACCGCACGCTGGGAGACCGAGCATGACCGAACTGAAGAAGCTCCTGTTGGGCCTGATGCTGTTCGGCGCCGTCACCTACTTCGGGGGTGGCGGCGCCTTCGCATCCTTCAGCGCGGAGACGTCGAACAACGGCAGCTCCGTCGCCTCCGGCACGTTGACGATGAGCGACTCCGTCAACGGCGGGAGCGGCTGCCTCACCGTGACGACGTCGAACAACGTGAACCCCGCCTGCGCCGCTGCGCTGTCGCTCCCGAACGTCGCTCCGGGCACGTTCGGCGGCGTCGGCACCGTCGCGATCCAGAACACCGGATCGCTCGACGCGTCGAAGCTCTCCTTCTGGGCCTCCTCGGTGAACGCGACGCTGAACGGCCCGTTGACGGCCGGAGTCGCGGTGGGGGCGCTCACCGTCAGCGGCCTCGAGGGCACGGTCGCCTCCGGCGACACGATCACCGTCACCTACGGCACGAACTCCGACACGTTCGTCGCGAACGGCGCCGGCGCGAGCGCGAGCAACGGCGACACCTCCATTCCGGTCGTCTCGCACGCTCCCGTTTCGTCCTACGCGATCGGCGCGACAGTGACCGACACGTCGAGCAACGCCGGCACGAGCAACACCGACTGCTACGACGTGAAGACGACCGTCGGCGTCGGCTCGTCGACGAAGGGCACCGACCTGAGCTTCAACCCGATCGCCGGCAACCCGCTCTGCGCGAAGATGCTGATCTACGTCCAGGAGATCACTGGCG
>DATKQO010000004.1:0-8315 GCA_035532715.1 Gaiellaceae bacterium
TCCCGGGCTATCTACGGGAGGCGCGCCGGCTCGGGCACGACGCCCACGTCCGCCTGATCGCGCCCGCCGACGGCGCGAGCAGGGCGGAGCTCAGGGGCTCGGAGCTCGTGGTCGTCCTCGGGGGCAGTTAGGCGACCACACGCCGATCGCCTTGTGGCGCGCCTGGTCGAGCGCCCCGCACGGCGTCCCGGCGGGGCCGAGCCGGTCGTACGTCCACGCGGAGCTGAAGGCGTCGTAGGCGAGCTTCCAGGCGCCGTGCTCCGAGTAGAAGAGGCCGAGCGCGTACCACACCTCTGCGTTCTGCGGTTCGAGCGACACGGCGTCGCGATAGAGCTGCTCGGAGCGGAGAAGATGTCCGGCGCCGTCTTCGAACGCCGCCCAGTCGACGAGCGCGTCGGTGGAGAGCGGGTCGTAGGTGTGGGCGCGTTGCGCGTCGGCTGCGCTCACGGCGCTCGCTAGCTGGCGCTGCGCAAGCCACGGCGCCGTCAGGGAGTAGACACCGGCAAAGGCGAAAAGGACGGCGCCGAGCGCCAGCAGCGGACGGCGGCGGATCGCGACCGCGTCGCGCGCGCGGGGCGGACCGCCGGCGAGGACGCCTGCGAGCAGGAGCAGCGGGCCGCACGTGGCGACGAAGTTCCAGTCCATGTCGGCGACCGTGTGGACGAGGAATGCCGCGAGGCCGCCGCCGAGAGCCGTGATCGCGGCGCGCTCCGCTCCTGCCGCACGACGGCGCGCGCCCACGACGGCTGTTGCGGCCGCGGCCGCGGCGCCGAGGTAGAGCAGGAAGCCGACGACGCCCGTCTCGCCGAGGAACTGGAGCGGCACGTTGTGCGGCTCGGTCGTGACGAGCGGGCTTCGGCGCAGCCGCAGGTCGGTCAGCTCGAAGGTCCCCGCACCGGTGCCGCCGGCCGGATGATCGGTGAAGGCCTGCCACTCCTCCTTCCACCAGCGCCAGCGATTGCTCGAGTTGAAGCTCGTCAGGTGGCTCGAGGTCGAAGCGATCTGGCTCGAGACGGGGTTCGCGAACGCGCGCCAGAGGCGACCCGCGAACACGATCGCGACGACGAGCCCCGCCACAGCGAGCACGAGTGCGGCGATCCCCGCGACGCGCTCGATGCGGGCGCGGGTACCGGCGGCGAGCGGCCGTCGCTGCTCGAGCCGCGCCACGACGACGGCCGTCACGGCCACGACGAGAGCGGCGGCGGCGAGGACGAGCGCGAAGATCCAACCGTCGTGCGCGCGCACGGAGCGCGGCTGCCCGTCCTTCGTGATGCCCGGAAGCACGAGCGCCACCCCGAAGACGACGGCGCCGGCGCCGGCGCCGAGCGCAAGGGCGGCGAGGCTCTCGACGCGGTCGCGGTCGAGGAGGAGCCAGGTGACGGCCGCGGCGCACGCGAGCACGACGCCGAAGCGCGAGTACGTGAGGAGCAGCGTCACGGCCGAAGCGAAGAGCAGGAGCACGCCGGCGGCGCGGGCGGCGACGCTCCGGGCCCGCGGCGCGGCGAGCCAGAGGGCGACCGGCACGGCGACGTCGCAGAGCAGGGCGAGCTCGTTCCAGTACGCGACGGGCGAGCGCAGGCGCGCGATCCGCCCGTAGTCGGCGTAGAGCGCCGGGACGCATTTCGCGAGCAGGGCCCAGCCGAGCACGAGCCCGAGCAGCAGCGCGGCGCCGCCGGCGAGGGCGGCCCTCGGCACGAGTCGCGCGAGCAGCAGGCCGAGCAGGGCGAACGCGGCGTAGACGAGCGTCCGGTTCGCGTAGGCCCAGGAGCGGTCCGGCGAGATCGACCACAGCGTCGAGAGGCCCGTCCAGACCGCGAGCCCGAGCAGGCAGCCGAGGAAGATCGCGGCGGGCGGGTCGAGGCGGGGCGCGGGCAGCAGACCCACGAGGGCGGCGCCGGCAAGCGCAGAGGCGAGGACGAGCGCGAGGCCGCCGATCCAGACGAGCGGGGCGTCGGCGAAGCCGCCGCCGAAGAAGAGGGCGCAGAACGCGAGCGCGCCGGCGAGCGCCGGAATCGCGGCCGCCTGCGGGGTGAGGACGGTGTCCGGTTCGCCCGCAGCGCGCACGGGCAATGACGCTAGCATTGGCCATTCCGGCGGACGGCCCGTTCACAAACGGTTTACATCGTCGTTACCGCGAGAACACCACCGTCCGAGAGACTGCAGCTGGATCCGCCGACGGCTCACCTCAGGGTGCCGCGGCCCGACCTGAAGTGAGGACGATCATCGCGACGCCGAAGGTGACGAGGACGGTGCTGACGGCCTTCGCGGCTGCCCTCGCGCTCCTCGTTTCGGCTCCGGCGGCCGGCGCGGCGCCCGCTGCGACGCTGAAGGCGACCAAGGGCTGCTGGCTCGACGTCATCAACGACTGGCTCGACAACAACCGGGTCGACAAGATCTACGCGATCCCTTGCTATGCGCAGGCGATTCAGCAGCTGAACCGCTATCCCGACGTCCAGAACTACTCGAGCGCGGCCGACGACATCCGCCGCGCCGAGCTCGCAGCGATCCACGACCGAGGTTCCTCCGGCGGCGGCAGCGGCGGGGCGCAAGGCGGCGGGGGCAGCGGCGGTGCTGCAGGCGGCGGCACCGGCGGTAGCGGCGGCGGCGGCGGCACGAAGAGCCCGCCGATCACGAGCATCTTCAACTCCGGCAAGCCGAGCAGTGCGCGTTCGGTGCCCCTGCCGCTCATCGTGCTCGCGGGTGTCGCAGGGCTCCTGCTGCTTTCGGCGGCCGGAACCTGGCTCGTCCGGCGGATCCAGGCACGGCGGATGACGCCTGCGCCTGCGCCTGCCGTCGACGACCGGCGCTAGACGCGCCTGTCCGCCGGTTCCGTCCGGCGCCCCTTCTACTCTGCGCGGTCCCCCTGTCGCCGGGTGACGGCGCGGCAGAAGGGCAGATCACAAGCGGAACGCTACAGTGCAGAGAGGGGCCGGAATGGCGAGTGTGGAGCACAGGACAGGCGCGGATCAGGCGACCGACGAGGTCGTCAACACGGTCGTCGACGAGGCCGCGCGGCTCGGCGTACGCCGGTTCTTCACCATCCCGGGTCGCGACCCCTTCGACGAGATCGAGTGGGAGCAGCGCGACGCCCTGATCCCCGGGCGAAACGGCCCCGCGTTCGAGCAGCGCGGCGTCGAGTTCCCGAAGTTCTGGTCGCAGACGGCGACGAACATCGTCGCCCAGAAGTATTTCCGCGGCCGGCTCTCCTCCCCGGAGCGCGAGTCGAGCGTGAAGCAGATGGTCGGCCGCGTCGTCGACACGGCGGTCGCGTGGGGCACGCAGGGCGGCTACTTCGCGGACGCCGAGGAGGCCGAGACCTTCGAGGCCGAGCTGAAGACGATCCTCGTCAACCAGTACGCCTCGTTCAACAGTCCCGTCTGGTTCAACGTCGGCTTCGAAGAGCGCCCGCAGTGCTCCGCCTGCTTCATCCTCTCGATCGAGGACACGATGGACTCGATCCTCGACTGGATCCGCCGCGAGGGCGTCATCTTCCGGGGCGGCTCCGGCTCGGGCGTCAATCTCTCCGACCTGCGCTCCTCGAAGGAGCAGCTCTCGAAGGGCGGCTACGCCTCCGGCCCCGTCTCGTTCATGCGCGGCGCCGACTCGTCCGCCGGCACGATCAAGTCGGGTGGCAAGACGCGGCGCGCCGCGAAGATGGTCGTGCTCGACGTCGACCATCCGGACATCGAGGAGTTCATCTGGTGCAAGGCGAAGGAGGAGCGGAAGGCGCGCGTCCTCGAGGCGGCGGGCTACGACATGTCGCTCGACTCGCCGGACTGGGCGTCGATCCAGTACCAGAACGCGAACAACTCGGTGCGCGTCAGCGATGCGTTCATGGAAGCCGCTGCCGAGAACCGTGAGTTCAACCTCACCGCCCGCACCGACGGCTCCGTCGTCTCGACGGCCGACGCACGCGGGCTGCTGCGGCAGATCGCCGCCGCCGCGTGGGAGTGCGCCGACCCCGGCGTGCAGTACGACACGACGATCAACGCGTGGCACACGCTGCCGAACACCGGCCGCATCAACGCGTCGAACCCGTGCTCTGAGTACATGTCTATCGACGACTCGGCGTGCAACCTCGCGTCGCTCAACCTGATGAAGTTCCGCCGCGAGGACGGCGAGCTCGACGTCGAGGCGTTCGAGCACGCGTGCGATGTCGTCTTCCTCGCGCAGGAGATCCTCGTCGGCTACTCGTCGTATCCGACGCCCGAGATCGAGCGGAACGCGAAGCGCTTCCGCCAGCTCGGACTCGGCTACGCGAACCTCGGCGCGCTGCTCATGGCGCGCGGCCTGCCCTACGACTCCGACGAGGGTCGCGCGTACGCGGCCGCGATCACCGCGCTCATGACCGGCCGCGCGTACCGCAAGTCGGCGGAGATCGCGATGCGGATGGGGCCGTTCGACGGCTACCAGGTGAACCGCGCACCGATGGTCGGCGTGATCGCGAAACATCGCGCCGCAGTCGGCAACATCGAGAACTCCGACATCGTCCCGAGCGACCTGTTGACCGCATGCCGCAAGGCCTGGGACGACGCGCTGAATCTCGGCGAGGTGCACGGCTTCCGCAACGCGCAGGCGACGGTGCTCGCGCCGACCGGGACGATCAGCTTCATGATGGATTGCGACACGACGGGCGTCGAGCCGGACTTCTCGCTCGTGAAGTCGAAGCGCCTCGTCGGCGGCGGCGAGATCACGATCGTGAACAAGACCGTTCAGGCCGGTCTCGAGAAGCTCGGCTACGCGCCGCGCGAGGTGGACGAGATCGTCGCGTTCGTCGACGAGCGGAACACCGTCGTCGGCGCGCCGTACGTCAAGACCGAGCACTATCCGGTGTTCGACTGCGCCGTCGGCGACCGCGCGATCCACTATCTCGGCCACGTGAAGATGATGGGCGCGGTGCAGCCGTTCATCTCGGGCGCGATCTCGAAGACGGTGAACCTGCCCGAGTCGTCGACGGTCGAGGACGTGTCGGCCCTGCTGCTCGACGCGTGGAAGCTCGGCGTCAAGGCGATCGCGATCTACCGCGACAACTGCAAGGTCGCGCAGCCGCTGTCGAGCTCGAGCAGCGAGAACGCCGTCGCGACCCCGCCGGTGCTCGTGCGCGAGCGCAAGCGGCTCCCGCTCGACCGCACCGAGGTCGGCCGCAAATTCCAGGTCGGCGACCACGAGGGCTACATCCACGTCGGCCTCTACGACGACGGCAGCCCGGGCGACATCTTCGTCGACATCGCGAAGGACGGAACGACGATGGCCGGCTTGATGAACTCGCTCTGCCTCGCCGTCTCGATGGGCCTCCAGTACGGCGTTCCGCCCGAGGTGTACGTCTCGAAGCTCTCGCACATGCGCTTCGAGCCGAGCGGGTTGACGAACGACGCCGACATCCGCGCGGCGAAGTCGATCGTCGACTACATCTTCCGCTGGTTCGGGAAGAAGTTCCTCACGCCGGAGCAGCAGGAGGAGGCCGGCATCCTCTCGCCCGAGGTGAAGGCGATGCTCGCCGACCGCTACGCGAACGGCGGCGCCGCCGCGGCAGCGCCCACCGAGGCGCTCACACCCGGCCAGACGGCGCTCTTCAACTCGTGGGAGGACGCCGTCGAGTGCGCCCGCTGCGGCGGCCGCATGGTTCGCACCGGCTCCTGCTACACGTGCCGCGACTGCGGGACGAACACCGGCTGCTCGTAGGTAGGGGCGTTCCGCCCGCCCGCGAGCGTGACGAGATCCGACGGAGGGCGCCGTGAGCGCCCTCCGTCGTTCACGGTCGACCCGCCCGAGATCCGGAAGGTCAGGCGTGCGCGCGGCGCCGCTCGAGCTGCGCGGCGTCCGGCACCTTCACGTTCCAGACGAGCCGGAGCTTCTCGAGGCCGCGGATCACGAGCCACGAGACGTCGATCTGGCGGCGGTGCAGACCGTGCCGCGCCGACGCGGGAAACGCGTGATGGTTGTTGTGCCAGCCCTCGCCGAACACGAGCAGCGCGACGAGCCAGTTGTTGCGCGCCTGGTCACGCGAGCGGTAGTCCTGGTGCCCGAACATGTGGCAGATCGAGTTCACGCTGAAGGTGGCGTGCTGGTACGCGAAGATCCGCACGAGCCCGCCCCACACGAGACCCTCGACGCCGGCCTGCCACGTCCCGCCGACCGCATAGCCGATCGCGAGCGGGATCCCGAGCGTGAGCGCCACCCAGACGAGGTACATGCGGTCGATCGTGCGCACGAGCCGGTCGTCGTACAGATCCTTGCCGTACGCGTCGCCGCGCTCCATCCCCTTCGTCGAGAACATCCAGCCGACGTGGGAGTGCACGAAGCCGCGCAGCGCGCCGAGCGCGCCCGTCCCGTGACCGACATGCGGCGAGTGCGGGTCGCCGGGCTTGTCGGAGAGCGCGTGGTGCTTGCGATGGTCGGTCACCCACTGTGTCACGGGCCCCTGCATCGTCATGCAGCCGAGAATCGCGAGCGTCGCCTTCACCGACGGCCGCGCCTCGAAGCCCCTGTGCGTGAAATAGCGGTGGAAGCCGATCGTCGTCCCGAACGCGCACACCGTGTAGAGGCCGAGGAAGAGCACGACGTCGAACCAGTGGAAGCCGACGCCCCAGAGCAGCCCCATGGCCGAGACGAGGCCGAGCGGCGGGACGACGACGGCGATCAGCGTCACGACCTGGCTGACCCGGCTCGTCCGCTCCCTGACCGTTCCGACGGCTGTCGTCGCTTCCACGTGATTGAGGCTACCTAGCACTTCGTCGGACGGAGTGCGGGCGGCGGACCGACGGCGAGGCCGTAGCGGCGGGCCAGGACGAGGAGCCTCGCGCGATAGACGTTCATGTCGACGCGCCGCCAGTCGGCGTGGGTCTGGCAGCGCCACGGCGCATACCGCTCCCGGTGCAGCGGGCTCGAGAGGCTCTCGTTGTGGCCGATCACGTCGGCGAGCGGGATCGAATAGCGCCACATCAGCCAGATCGTCAATGCGAGCGAGGCGCGCATCTGCGCCGCGTCACCGAGCACCTGCGCGTCCGACACGCCGACGTGCTCGATCCCGATCGCGGCCCAGTTCAGCCCGACTGTGTGGCGGCACATGACGTTCAGGCGCACGAGCTGGTAGATCGTGCCGTCGCGGTCGACGATGAAGTGGGCGCACGTTCCCGGCAGCTGGTGCAGCTCCGCGTCGGGGACGTCGGCCGCGAACGTGTTGTACGCCGACGAGAAGCTCGACGTCGCGGTCACGTGCTCGACGATCGCGCGGGGATGGAGCACGTACGAGTCGATTCCGTAGTGCCGCTTCGCGTAGGCGGCCATCTCGGCGAGCCGGTGCGCCGGGAACGGGATCGGCTTCCAGACGATGTTCGGCTTCGGCGGCGCGAGGAGCGCGACCGCGGCGAGGACGACCGCGAGCATCGGGTCACCGTAGCCGGAGGCGGTAGAGCCGGTTCTCGACCGCCTCTACCTCCCACCGCTCCGCCGCCCGCTCGAAGAAGCCGCGCGCGAACGGCCGGCCCGGCTCGGCGAGCAGGACGTCCGCGCCGAGCAGGGGCAGGAGCTCGAGCAGCCGGTCGGCGTTCCGCTGCTCGTAGAGCAGATCGGCGCCGAGGACGAGCGGCCAGGGCGCCGCCTCGAGGATCGGCGCCGGCTCGTTCCAGGGGACCCGCTCGGCGCGCAGCGCGATCCCATTGCGGGCGGCGTTCGCCCGGAGCAGCTCGACGGCCTCCTCGGCCCAGTCGGTCGCGAGCACGTCGGCGCCGGCGAGCGCGGCCGCGAGCGACGGCAGGCCGAGCCCGGCGCCGAGCTCGAGCACGCGCACGCCGCCGAGCTCGAGCCCGCCGACCACGCGGGCGAGCGCGACGCCGCTCGGCCAGAGCTCCGCCCAGTACGGCAGGAACTCGTCGTCGGCGAACGCCTCCTCGTCGATCAGCTCGTCGGCGCTTCGCGGACGCACGAGGGTGAGCCGGCGCCCGGCGAGCTCGACGGTCTCTTCGACCTGATCTCTGTCCATGGGAGTAGCGTGACTGACATGCGATACAGACGGCTCGGCTCGAGCGACCTCGAAGTCTCCGAGATCAGCCTCGGTTCCTGGCTGACCTACGGCGGCGGCGTCGAACGCGACCAGGCGGCGGCGTGCGTCGCGAAGGCCTTCGACGTCGGCATCAACTTCATCGACACGGCGAACGTCTACGCCCGCGGCCTCGCCGAGGAGTTCCTCGGCGAAGTGCTCCAGGACCGGCCTCGCGACTCGTACATCCTCGCGACGAAGCTCTTCGGCGCGATGTCCGACACCGACCGCGGCCTGTCGCGGGAGCAGGTCTTCAAGCAGATCGACGCGTCGCTTG
>DATKQO010000005.1:0-9786 GCA_035532715.1 Gaiellaceae bacterium
CATCGAGTCGGTCTTCGACACCCTCAAAGGCCAGCTCTCGCTCGAACAACACGGCGCCCACACCATGCCCGGACTGATCACCCGCATCGCCCAACGCCTACTCGCACTCGCCGCCGGCCTCTGGCACAACCGGCAGACCGGCAACCCCGGCCGCCACCTCACCGCCTACGACCACTAACCCCGACGGAATCACTCATCTAGGCCGCGCCAGGCGTACTGAGTCAGTGCTGCGCCGTCGGCCGGTTCGGCATCGGAGCTCGCTGGAAGGGGGATGCGAAGCTGCGAATAGAGCTCCACTCGCTCAAGATCAAACGCGGCTTCTACAAGGTCTCCGTAGATCTCGGCTGCAGCTACGGCGCGACGGTAAGAGAAAAGCGCTACGACGACTGCGAGCACGACCTCTGCACGAGCAGCTATAACCGCCTCCAATCCTCGCCATCGATGAAGACGACATTCGGCGGCCAGCCGCGGGACCCTGCGAACTACCGACTCAGGTCACTAGATGAGTGATTCCGTCGGGGTTAGTGGTCGTAGGCGGTGAGGTGGCGGCCGGGGTTGCCGGTCTGCCAGTTGTGCCAGAGGCCGGCGGCGAGTGCGAGTAGGCGTTGGGCGATGCGGGTGATCAGTCCGGGCATGGTGTGGGCGCCGTGTTGTTCGAGCGAGAGCTGGCCTTTGAGGGTGTCGAAGACCGACTCGATGGTTTGCCGGATGCGCCCGAGGCTGCCGTGGCGTCTGGGTTCGTCTTTTCGGTCGGGGCGCAGGAAGAGCGCGCGCAGTTCGGCCATCAGCGCTTCGAACTCGGCGCCGGCGAAGCCTTTGTCGGCGATCACGGTGTAGCCGTCGAGCTCGATGCGGGCGAGCATCTCGGCGGCGACTTCGCGTTCGGGGGCGTTGGCGGGCGCGAGCTCGATGCAGATCGGCATCCCGTCGGAGGCGCAGAGCAGATAGAGCCGGAAGCCCCAGAAGTAGCGGCTGTGGCTTGTGCAGTAGCCGTAGGCGGCGTGGCCGGCGAAGGCGGAGCGCTTGACGGTCTCGCGGGAGGCGCCGCACGGGACGGGGGTCGAATCGAGCAGCCTGATCGTGTCGTACCAGGACGGCGAGGAGAAGGCGATCGCGTTCAGCAGCCTGATGATCTGTGGTGCTAGCGCGCGCATCCGTTTGTTGTAGCCCGGCTGTTTGGGCAGGTACGGGAACAAGTGGCTGAGCCGGCAGATCGCGAAGCGCAGGAAGTGCCGCTCGCTCGGAATGTTGAGCAGGATTTGCGCGACAGCCAGGCAGACCAGCTCGGCGTCGGTGATCTGGGGGCGGCGCCTGGCGCGCGGCCGGCGCGGCAGGACTTCATCAGCGAGCACGTAAAGTGCGATCAAGAGGGTGTCGAGATCGGCGGTCACGCGGCCACCTCCGTGGTCGACGTTGGCAATAGCAACGCCGACCTTCGACACCCTTTCTACGGTCCCTCGCTCCGCAGCCCCGACCGCCGCGGAACGGAATCACTCATCTAGGGTCGATCACGTTCAACGAACCGAACGATTAGCCCCGTCGAGCCGCGAAGGGCTCGTTGAGTCCGCCACCCGCAGCGGGCCATCCGAACCCTGCCCCGAGGAAGACGCCGATGGCGCGCCTGAGGCGCGTCCCGTGGCAACGGCGTGGCAACACCCACGGACGCGACGCGACTCGCGGCATGGGTCGCTGTGGGTAAGAAGCCGCTTCGTTACGCGCTACGACGCACCGGGACGCGCCGTGCTGCGGGCAAAGTGCAGTTGTGGTCCCGGTGGTCGCGGGTTCGAGTCCCGTTCGCCACCCTCTTGAGAGCCTGCGCGCAAGCGGGCTCTCCGGCCGTTTCCTTACCCGGTGCTCATCGATGACATGGAATCTTGTGTGAGATGACGTTGACCCGCCCCGCTCCCACCCGGCTCGCCGCGACCACGGCCCTTGCCGTGCTCGCCGCCTGCGCATTCGGGCTCGCGCCCGGCACGGCCGCGGCCGCCCTCGGCACGGGCGTCGTCGACGTAACGACGAACCTCGCCTACCAGAACGCTTCCGCCGCGGGAACCGGCATCGTGCTCACGGCGTCGGGTGAGGTGCTGACGAACAACCACGTCATCCGCGGCGCGACGACGATACGCGTCGTCGATCCCGCGACGCGCCGGAGCTATGCGGCGGCGGTCGTCGGCTACAGCGTCGCGAACGACGTCGCGGTCCTCCAGGTGACGGCCCCGAGCCACCTGCACACCGTCGCCCTCGGGAACTCGGCGACGGTCAGGGCCGGCCAGCGGGTGACCGCGGTCGGGAACGCCGGCGGCGTCGGGGGACCTCCGAGCTCCGCACGGGGCAAGGTGACGAGCATCGGCCGCTCGATCGTCGCCTCCGACGGCCAGGGCATCTCCGAGCAGCTCACGGGCCTGATCCAGATCGACGCTGCGCTCAGGCCGGGCGACTCCGGCGGGCCGCTCCTGAACGCGAATGGCCGCGTCGTCGGCATGGACACCGCGGCGTCGGTCTCGTTCGCCTTCCAGTCGGCCGGCGAGGCGTACGCGATCCCGATCAACCGCGCGCTCGCGCTCGCGAAGCAGATGGAAGCAGGCCGCGCCTCCGCCACGGTCCACATCGGCACGACACCCTTCCTCGGCGTCAACGTCGCACCCGCCTCGGGCAATGTCAGCGGCGGCGCGCTCATCGTCGGCGTCGTGCCGGGCGCGCCGGCCGACCTGGCAGGCCTCGTCGCGGGCGACACGATCACCGCCCTCGACGGGCAGCCGGTCGCCACGTACGACCAGCTCGGCGCCGCGCTGCTCCAGACCACCGCCGGCGCGACGGTCACGCTCTCGTGGATCGACCAGACGGGGACGACGCAGAGCGCCGACGTGCAGACGATCGTTGGTCCGCCGCAGTAGTCGCCGGTAGTCTCTCGGCATGGCCGATGCCCTCGAACGTCTCAAGTCACGGCTCACCGACGTCGCCGCACTGGACGCGGTCTCGAGCCTCCTCGTGTGGGACCAGCGCACGACGATGCCGCCTGCGGGCGGCAGCCACCGCGGCGACCACCTCGCCCGCCTGCAGCGCATGTCGCACGAGCTGCTGATCGACCCCGAGACCGGAAAGCTGCTCGACACGCTCCGTTCCGTCGAGGACTCCCTCGATCCCGACTCGATCGACGCGTCGACGATCCGCGTGGCGCGCCGCGACTACGAGAAGGCCGTACGCGTTCCGGCCGAGCTTCGCGCCGAGATGGCGCGCGCGTCCGCCGATTCGGTGCCGACGTGGATCGAGGCGAAGGCAACGTCGAACTTCGAGCTGTTCCTGCCGGTGCTCGAACGCAACATCGAGCTCCGCCGGCGCTACATCGACTGCTACGAGCCGCGCGACGAGCCGTACGACATCCTGCTCGACGACTTCGAGCCCGAGATGCGCACGGCCGAGGTGACGCGCATCTTCGCGGAGATCCGAGACGAGCTCGTGCCGCTGATCGCGAGTCTGCGCGACAGCGAGGTCGACGACTCGTTCCTCACCGGCGACTTCCCGATCGACGCGCAGGTCGCGCTCGACCACGAGGTGATCGACCTGTTCGGCCACCGTCCCGGAACGTGGCGGCTCGACCCGACCGAGCATCCATTCGCTTCCGGTGCCGGGATCGACGACATCCGCATCACGACGCACTACTACCCCGACGCGCTCAAGTCGCTCTTCTCGACGATGCACGAGTACGGACACGGCCTCTACCAGCACCAGATCCCGCGGGAGTTCGCACAGCTTCCCATCGGCCAGGCCGCGTCGCTCGGGATCCACGAGTCGCAGAGCCGCCTCTGGGAGAACCTCGTCGGCCGGAGCCTGCCGTTCTGGCGCTTCTTCTATCCGCGCGTCCAGACGACGTTCCCCGACGCGCTCAAGGGCGTCGAGCTCGAGCGGTTCCTCGCGGCGATCAACAAGGCCGAGCCGTCGCTGATCCGCATCGAGGCGGACGAGGTGACATACGGCATGCACGTCATCCTGCGCTTCGAGCTCGAGCAGGACATCGTCAACGGCCGCGTCGAGCTGCGCGACCTGCCGCAGCGGTGGGCGGAGAAGATGCACGAGTACCTCGGCGTCGACGTGCCCGACGACGCGCACGGCGTGTTGCAGGACGTGCACTGGGGCGCGGGCCTGATCGGCTACTTCTCGACGTATCTCCTCGGCACCGTCATGTCGGTGCAGATCTGGGAGAAGGCGCTCGAGGACGTGCCGGATCTCGAGGACCGCATCGAGCGCGGCGAGTTCGCGGAGCTGCGCGAGTGGCTCGGCACGAACATCCACGCGCACGCGCGGAAGCATCCGCCGCAGGAGGTGCTCCGCCGCGCGACCGGCTCGACGATCGACGCCAAGCCGTACCTCGCGTATCTCACGAAGAAGTACGGGGCGCCCGTCGCAGCCTGAACCGCCGGGTCAGGCCTCGCTACGCTGTCCCGGCCCGGCCCCGTAGCTCAGCGGATAGAGCGGCAGCCTTCGAAGCTGCGCGCGGTGGTTCGATTCCACCCGGGGCCATCAGCGGCGGCAGACCCGCCCACCCGCGACGCGGGCGTGCGATGATCCGCACATGAAGCTCGACCTCACGCCCGACGAGCTCCTCTCGACCACGCGCGCGGTTCGCAAGCGGCTCGATCTGTCCAGGCCGGTCGAGCGCGAGGTGCTCGAGGAGTGCCTGCAGCTTGCGCAACAGGCGCCGACGGCGAGCTACTCGCAGAACTGGCACTTCGTCGTCGTCACCGATGCGGAGAAGCGCGCGGCGATCGGCGAGATCTGGCGGCAGGTCGCGTACCCGTACCTTCAGCGTGGCGGCGGCCCCCGCGAGGGGCAGATGCTGCGCATCGGCGACGCGGTCGTGCACCTCGCCGAGCACATCCACGAGGTTCCGGTGCACGTCATTCCGTGCGTGCAGGGTCGCTACGAGGACAAGCCGAACGCGCTCGCGGCGTCGATGTACGGCTCGATCATCCCTGCTGCGTGGAGCTTCATGCTCGCAGCCCGCTCACGCGGCCTCGGCACCGTCTGGACGACCTTCCACCTGATGCACGAGCAGGAGGTCGCCGAGATCCTCGGCATCCCGTACGACGAGGTCACGCAGATAGCGCTCATCCCGGTCGCCTACACGCTTGGTACCGACTTCAAGCCGGGCAAGCGCAAGCCGCTCGACTCGATGGTGCACTGGAACGAGTGGTAGGTCAGGTTCCGGGCGAGAGATAGCGCCCGAACCACTCGAGGATCGCCTCGAAGCGGTACACACGGTGCAGCGGCGATCCTCCGCGCGAGAGCTCGTGGCTCTCGGCCGGGAAGCGCAGCATCTCCACTTCCTTGCCGAGCAGCCGCAGGCCGGTGAACAGATGCTCGCCCTGCTCGATGTTGCAGCGGAGGTCCTGTTCGGAGTGGAGCACGAGCACCGGCGTCTCCATCTCCTGCATGTACGTCGAGGGCGAGCGCTCGAGATACGCGTCGACGTTCTCCCAGAGCGGGCCGCCGAACTGCCGCTCGAAGACCCAGAAGACGTCGCTCGACCCGAACATGCTCACGAGGTTGTTCACCGCGCGCTCCGAGACGGCCGCCTTGAACCGGTTCGTGTGCCCGATGATCCACGACGTCATGTAGCCGCCGTACGAGCCGCCGATCACGCCGAGCCGCTCCGGGTCGACGAAGTCGAAGCGCTCGAGCGCGGTGTCGACCACCGCCATCACGTCCTCGTAGTCGCGCGTCCCCCAGCCCGGGCCGGCGCCGTTGAGCGGGCCGCGGATCGCGCGCCCGTGCTCCTCGGAGTACCCCGAGCCGCCGCGCGGATTCGAGTAGAGGACGACGTAGCCTGCAGCGGCGTAGACCTGGAACTCGTCGAAGAACGCCGTGGCGTACTGGCTGAACGGGCCGCCGTGGATGTTGAGCAGTGCCGGATAACGCTTGCCCGGCGTGAAGTCTGCGGGTCGGACGACCCAGGCGTCGACCTCGTATCCGTCCTGAGAGACCGCGGTGAACCGCTCGGGTTCCGCGAGCGAGCGGCCGGAGGTGAACGTTGCGCCGACGTCCGTCAGACGCCGGCCGTCCGCTGCGTACAGCTCGCGCAGCGTCGTGTAGGTCGACGCGACGTAGACGAAGTCTCCGTCGCGCGCGTCGCATCCCGAGACGACCTGCTCGCCGCCGACGAGCAGCTCCGGTTCGCCCGATCCGTCGGCGGCGACGGCGTACAGGTGCGCGTTCCCGCCGTCCTCCACCGTGAAGATCAGCCGGTCGCCGTCCCAGATCGGCTCGCGCGTGTCCGGGTAAGGCGCGCACTGCCGGTCGAGCGCGGTCGTCAAGAGCTTCGCGTCGCTGCCGTCGACGTTCATCACGCCGACCTGCGAATGATGCGGATGCGTGCCGTCCTCGAGGGTGTAGTGGTACGCGAGGCGCTTGCCGTCCGGCGAGAACGACGGCGACTCGTACGACGCCTCGTCGCCGGTCAGCTGTTTCGGCTCGCCGCCGCCCGCAGGGATGATGTAGAGGCGGTTGATCAGCTCGGTGTCCCAGCGCTCGCCGCGAGACGCGGCGAAGACGAGCTGCCTGCCGTCCGGCGTCCACACGGGCGCACCGTCGTCGGCGTCGCCGTCGGTGACCTGCAACGGCTCGCCGCCGTCGAGATCGACGACGAAGACGTGCTTGCGGCGGTCGCTCGTCCAGCCGACGCTGTCGAGCTTGAAGAAGATGCGCGTGAAGCGGCGCGGCCTGCGCTTCTTCTCGTCCTCCTCCTCGTACGCCTCGTCGCGTACCCGCGCGGTGAAGGCGATACGCGTGGAGTCGGGCGACCACGCGAGGTCACCGGCGCTCTCCTTCAGCTCGGTCAGCCGGCGCGCTTCGCCGCCTTCTGCGGGGATGACATAGATCTGCGCCTGCGCCTTTTCCTCGCCACGGTTGGACACGAACGCGAGCCAGCGGCCGTCGGGCGACCAGCGCGGGGAACCGTCCCGCTTCTCGCCCGCGGTGAACGGGCGCGCCTCCGATCCGTCTCGGCGCGCGACCCAGACGGCGCCGCGGTACTCGTTCGCCTCGCGGTCGATCGTCGTGACGACATACGCGATCCGCGTCCCGTCCGGCGAGATCCGGGGGTCGCCGACTCCTGTCAGCTCATAGACGTCTTCGGGCCGCATCCCGGTCACGAGGCAGGACTATAGGCGAGAGAAGCCGGGGCGGCGAGGGGTCAGGCCCCGGGACAGGGCCGGCGCGGGCCGGTCAGCTCCGGGCGAGGGCGTACGCGACCGAGAGCGCGGCCGCCGCCAGCGAGCCGAGCGTGAGGGCGACGAGGAGGACGAGCGGCATGAGCCGGTATGCCACGCCGGCCCCGGCGCAAACACGATGCGGGCGAGAGGACTCGAACCTCCAAGGGCTTGCACCCAGCGGGACCTAAACCCGCCGCGTCTACCAGTTCCGCCACACCCGCGGGTAGGCGCAGTGTAGGCGGGCGGCCGGGGGCAGCTAACGGCGCGCCGAGACCTTCTGCGCTGCGAGATACGCGACCGCGCCGAACATCCCGACCCAGATCAGGGTGACGACGGCGATCAGGAAGAAGGTCCAGAAGCTCATACGGCGGGAAGGAGTCATTCGCCGCGCCGCTTGCGCACCCTTTTCCCCGAACGGGTGATCAGCCCGCGAGCCGCTCGATGCGCGCCGCGGAGCGCTCGAGCGCACGCTCGTCGAAGAGGTACGGTGTCGCGTTCGGGATCGCGTGCTCGGGCCCGTCAAGGTCGGCCGAGCCGCTCGCCGCGTTCAGCGCATAGCGAACGGGAATCTCGTGACAGACGACGAGAATCGCCGCCTCCGGCCGGTCGAGGAGCCGGCGGAACGCGCGCGCATATCGCCGCGCCGCGTCGTCGAGGCTTTCGCCGCCGGGGAACGGCTCGCTGCGCGGATGCACCCGCTTCCACGCGCGGTACGACTCGATCGTCTCGCCCTCGAGGGCGCCGACGTCGATGTCGTCGAGCAGCGGCTCCTCGAGTTGCGGCACGTCGCGACCCGCGAGCAGGGCGTCGGCGGTCTCGCGCGTGCGCAGGAACCGCGTGTGCACGCAGAGGCCGAGGCCGACCTCCGAGAGCTGGCTGCCGGCCCGCACCGCCTCGGCTCGTCCCGCGTCCGTGATGCGCACGGGCACCCGCGGATCGCCGTTCACGCGGCCCTCCACGTTCAGGGTCGAATGCGCGTGACGGATGAGCACGAACAGGCGCAACCGCCCGAGATTACGCGACGACAGGGTCGCCGGAGGCGACCCTGTCGTCCAGCCCAGGCCGGAAGGGGTCTGCTTGAATGGACAGGTGCAGACCCAGGTCGAGGAGCTCCCCGAGAACCGCGTCCGGCTGACCGTCCAGGTGCCGTCACACGACGTCCACCATGCGGTCGAGCACGCCGCCACCGACCTCGCGTCGAGCGTCAAGATCCCCGGCTTCCGCAAGGGCAAGGTGCCGCGCCAGGTGCTGCTGCAGCGCGTCGGCCGCGACCGGCTGATGGCCGAGGCGATCGACAGCCACATCACCGGCTGGTTCTGGAACGCCGCCGCGCGCTCGCGCCTCCGCCCGGTCGAGCAGCCGGAGTACGACTTCGAGCTGCCTGCCTCGGACGACCAGGACTGGGAGTTCAGCGCCACCGTCGCCGTGCAGGCGAAGCCCGAGGTCGCGGACTGGACGGCGCTCGAGGTCGGCGCGACCCGGCCCGAGGTGCCGCAGGAGCTCGTCGAGCGCGAGCTCGACGCGTTGCGCGCGACGGTTGCCGAGCTCGTTCCGGTCGAGGGCCGGCCGGTCGGTCCCGAGGACACCGTGATCGTCGACCTCGTCTCCCCGAACGGCGAGACGCGGCGCGACTACGTCGTCGAGCTCGGCCGCGGCGCCGTCGTCGAGGAGATCGAGCAGGGCATCCCCGGTCTGAGCGCGGGCGAGACGAAGGAGATCCCCTTCGAGCTCGGCGACGGCACGCAGCAGTCGGTCACCGTCACGGTCAAGGAGATCAAGGAGAAAGTCCTGCCCGAGGTCGACGACGAGCTCGCGCGTGCCGCGACCGAGTTCGAGACGCTCGCCGAGCTGCGCGGGGACATCGAGTCGCGCCTGCTCGCCCAGATCGAGGAGGAGGTCGAGGCGCAGTTCCGCGCCGACGTCGCCGACGCGCTCGTCGGCGCCTCCAAGGTGGACGCCTCCGGCCCGCTCGTCGAGGCTCGAACGCGTGAGCTCCTGCGCGGTCTTGCGCGCCAGGTCGAGGCGCGCGGCGTCCAGCTCGAGATGTACCTCCAGATGACGGGACAGAACCCGGAGGACCTGCTTGCGCGCCTCCACGACGAGGCGTCGCGGTCGGTCGCCCGCGAGCTCGTGCTCGAGGCTGCCGCCGACAAGCTCGGCATCGACGTACCGGACGAGGAGATCGAGGCGCTCGTGCGCGAGCAGGCCGACGCGCTGGGCGACGACGCGGACGAGACACTCCTGCGCCTGCGCGAGAGCGGCCGCATCGAGACGCTACGGGACGACGTCCGCCTGCGGAACGCGCTCGACC
Organism: Gaiellaceae bacterium; assembly: GCA_035532715.1. Taxonomy (GTDB): domain Bacteria; phylum Actinomycetota; class Thermoleophilia; order Gaiellales; family Gaiellaceae; genus Palsa-739. The sequence goes on from DATKQO010000005.1 coordinate 9,520, forward strand.
GAGTAGCGTCCGAGGTGAAGAGGATTCCCAAGGAGCTCGCGGCGGCGCGTGACGCCCTCTGGACTCCCGAAAAGGAAAAGCAACCGACCGACGCGAAACTCTGGACCCCCGGCAGTTAAGGAGCCACACATGGCAGCCCCCACGAATCTGATCATTCCATCCGTCATCGAGCAGACCTCGCGGGGCGAGCGCTTCTTCGACATCTACTCGCGGCTCCTGAACGAGCGGATCATCTTCCTCGGCACGCCGATCGACGACCAGGTCGCG
>DATKQO010000006.1:0-3143 GCA_035532715.1 Gaiellaceae bacterium
GCGCACGCCGGGCAAGAGCAGCCGCGGCCGGAGCCGGTCGTGCTCGCACCGCTCCTGCACGAGGTCGCAGCCGATCTGCGCCCGGCAGAGGGCGTCGCCCTCGAGGTCGAGTGCGGCCCGGAGCTCTCTGCGACGGTCAACCGTGACCTGCTCGAGCAGGTGCTGCGCAACCTCGGCGAGAACGCGGTGAAGCACACGCAGCGAGGACGGGTGGTGCTGCGCGCCTACGCCGCCGGCGGCACGCTGCGCGTCGAGGTCGAGGACACGGGTGTCGGTATGACGGCGGACACGCAGCAGCATGTGTTCGACCGCTTCTACCGAGGCAAGGACCGCGACGCGGAAGGCTTCGGGCTCGGGCTCGCGATCGTCCGGCAGACGGTGCGCAGCCTCGACGGCCGGATCGAACTGGACTCGGCACCGGGGAAGGGCACGTTGATGCGAATCGTGCTCGAGAGCGCACGCGTGCGCGAAGCGGCGACCGCGGCGTGAACACGCAGGCGGGCATCCTCGTCGTCGACGACGACCCCGGCGTGCTGGACGTCGTAGCGTTCACCCTGCGCCGGGAAGGCTTCGACGTGGACGAGCGCTGCGACGGCGCCTCCGCACTCGAGGCGGCACGGGAACGACGCTACGACCTCGTCATTCTCGACGTGATGCTTCCCGAGCTTTCCGGCACGGACGTTTGCCGGGCGCTGCGGGCCGAGAGCGACGTGCCGATCCTGATGCTGACGGCGCGCGACGCGGAGCTCGACCGGGTGCTCGGCCTCGAGCTCGGCGCGGACGACTACGTGACGAAGCCGTTCTCGACGGCGGAGCTGCTGAGCCGCGTGCGCGCGATCCTGCGCCGCCGCGAGCTCGATCGTGCGAACGGCGCCGGCGCGGTTCGCGACCTCGGCGGCCTGCACATCGACCTCGGCCGGCAGGAGGTGCTCGTCGACGGCGAGCGCGTACACCTCACGCTGTCCGAGTTCAAGGTGCTGGCGCTGCTGGCCGAGAAGCCGCAGAACATCGTCTCGCGCCGCGCGCTCATGCAGCATCTGTGGGCGAGCGAGCACGTCGGCGACGAGCACGCGTGCGAGGTGCACATCTCGAACCTGCGCCGGAAGATCGAGCGCGACGCATCGAAGCCGGAGCGCCTCGTTACCGTGCGCGGGCTCGGCTATAAGCTCGTGCCGGCGTGAGCTCGTTCCCTACGAGCGCAAGACGGCGCGGCGCGGGCCCGCGAGGAAACCTGCCTCGACGAGCAGCGGCATGACGATCGTCTCGGTCACCGGCTCGCCGTCGAAACGCTCCACCGCGAGGCGCTTCGCGCCGCCGCGCTTCACGTAGGCGACGAGCGCCGCGAGCGCGACTCGCAGCCACGCCTCCTCGGGCTCGCGCAGCGGGACGAGCGAGCGGCCGCCACGCTCGACGAACAACGCCGGCGCGCCGCCGAGCAGCACGACCTGCGCGCCTGCCACGCGCGCTGCACGCGCGCCCGCGCGCTTCGGCCACGGCAGCGCGGCACCGTAGGGTTGCGCGGGATCGGCGGCCGCGAGCACGAGGGGCTCCGCTTCGTCGCCGTCGCGCGGGCGCAGCTCGCGCAACCGCTCGACCGCGCCGCCGAGCGCGAACTGCGCACCGCCGAGACCCTCCACGAAATAGCCGCGACGGCACGTCCCGAGCGTCTCGAGCGCGCGCAGCTCGGCGTACACGGCACCGTAGCCGCCGGGAATCCCCTCGCCACGTACGCCGTCGCGCGTGACGATCCCCTGCCGCTCGAGCAAGAGCTCCGCGAGCGCGCGGCGGTCGGGCTCGGCGCCAGCAAAGAGGCCCGCGGCGAGCGACCAGCGACCCTGCGTCGCGGTGACGGCGGCGGCGCGCGCGCGCGAGAACCGCCGCACCCGCCGGTCGGCGCGCGGCGCCTGATAGCGGCGCTCCGCACGCAACGGCTGCCACGCGTCGTTCGACACCTCGCCCGCCCAGACGAGATCCCAGAGCGCGGGGAGCGCAGCCGCGTCGTCGAGCTCCGTCGTGGCGAGCAGGTCGTGCCAGAAGAGCGCGCCGCCGCCGAGCGCCGTGCGAATCGCCGCGTGCGCGTCACCCTCCGGCGCGGGCGCCGCCGGCGGCGCTCCGAGCACGGGCGCATCCTCGCGGAAGAAGACGGCGACGCGGTCGAGCCCGGCGCCCGCCCAGACGAGTTCGCCGGACGCGCAAAGCTGGTCGAGCTGCTCCGGGCGGTACGAGGGGACGCGGCGCGGGAGCACCTCCGACTCCCAGAGCGACACGGGCAGCGCGAGCCCCTGGAGCGGGATGAGCGCCTCCCGCAGCGACGCGCGCCGGTCGATCCCGTGCCAGTGCGGCAGGAACTTCCCGAGCGCCGCCTGCTCGGCGGGCTCCACCTCCCGGCGCAGCGCGGCGAGCGACGCACGCCGGAGACGGCGCATCACCTCCGGATCGCACCACTCGCGCTCGAGGCCGCCGGGCCGCAGCTCGCCCCGCACGAGCTTGTCGTCGCGTTCGAGCGCACGGAGATGCGGCTCGACGTCGATCGCGAACCAGTCGTTCGCCTGCGCCGTCGTGAACGGGCCACGCCCGCGCGCGAACCGTTGCACGAGCTGCCGCAGGGAATCGGAGCCGCCCTCGAGGAACACCTCGGGAAGCCCGGACGGCGGCATCACGCCGAGCGCGTCGCGGTAGCGACCCGCATCCTCGACCGCGATCAGCCGCTCCTCCCCGGCGATGCGCACGCGGATCGCGCGCCGCTCCGCCTCGAGGATTGCCGCGTGCGCCTCGTCGAACTCGCCGACGCGCAGGTCGCCGCGCAGGCGCAGGACGTCGGCCAGGTGGTCGGGGCTCTTCGCGAACGGACGGAGCGACGCCTCCACCTCCGCGAGCGCGTCGACGTCGATCAACTCGCGCAGCTCCTCCTGCCCGAGCAGCTCGCGCAGCAGGTCGCGGTCGAGCGAGAGTGCCTGCGCCCGCCGCTCAGCCGGCGGCGTGTCGTCCTCGTACATGTAGGTCGCGATGTAGTCGAAGAGCAGTGATGCCGCAAACGGCGACGCGCTCGCAGTCTCGACGTCGACGAGATCGATCTCGCGCGTCTGCAATCCGTGCAGCAGCTTCTTCAGCGCCGGCAGGTCGAAGACGTCCTGGAGACATTC
>DATKQO010000007.1:0-3345 GCA_035532715.1 Gaiellaceae bacterium
CCGGCCGTGTATCTCGGCGCGCTCTGGGCACCGTAAGCCGGTGCCCTCGCGGCCGCTGAGACGGATCTCGATTCAGGGCTACCGGGCGGCCCGCGAGCTCGAGTTCGAGCCGGGGTCGCTCGTGGTGCTCGTCGGGAGGCCTCGAGCGGCAAGTCGACCGTGCTGACCGCGATCTGGACGCTGCTCGAGGCCGCCGCACCGCCGCCGACGATCGAAGACGTCTCCCGCGGGACGACCGGGCGGATCCATCTCGAAGCCGGGCTCGAGCGGGGCGCGATCTTCCTCGACGCGCGACCGCCGGACACGCTGAACCTGAATCGCGCCGGCGCGCCGCCGGTGCTCTTCCTGCCCGCCAACCTCCGCTCGCGCACGATGGTCGCGCCGGCCACGGGATCCGGGGCCGCCGACGTCGCCGAGCTGCTGCGACCGCCGCCGGCAGAACATCACTGGGCCGCAGCGGACGGCGGCCTCGCGCTCGTGCAGGCAATGGAGCGCCTCGTCGCGTCGCACCTGCGCAAGTTCGTGCTGCTGATCGAAGAGCCCGAGCTCTATCTCAGCCCCCACACGCAACGGCATCTCCATCGCGTCCTGCGCACGCTCGCCCAACGCGGCAACCAGATCCTGTACTCGACCCACGCGCCGGTCTTCCTCAGCGTCGACCGGATGGAGGAGCTCGCGCTCGTCCGCCATACGGCAGACCACGGGACGACCCTCTTCCAGCCCGAACCGCTGGCCGAAGCCGAGAGCTTTCGCGCGCTGTCCGAGTTCGACAGCGATCGCGCGGAGCTCTTCCTCGCCCGCGCGGCCCTGCTCGTCGAAGGGCGGACAGAGAAGATGACGTTTCCGCTCGTCTTCGACGCGCTCGGCGTGGAGGCCGACAAGGAGGGCGTGCTCGTCCTCGACTGCGGTGGCAAGGGCAACATCCCGCTCTTCGCGCGGATCTGCAACGCCTGCAGGATTCCATACGTGGTCGTCCACGATCGCGACGCCCCCGCGGGCCGGCGGCCGCTGGAATCCGAGCGCATCGTCAACCGGCAGATCCGGGATGTCGCCGGGCGGGGCCGGACCGTGGTGCTTGCGCCCGACTTCGAGGCCGTCTCCGGCCTGAACGCGCGGGGGCGCGGGCGCAAGCCGCGCACCGCGTACCGCCGTTTCACGGGGAACGGGGACATCCCCGAGCCGCTCGTGCGCGCCGTGCAAAAGGTCCTGCGCGCCGCGCGAGCATGACGCAGGCGCGGTGCGCGTCTCAGAGGCGGCCGCCGCGCGCGCGGGCGCGGTCGGCCGAGACTGCGTGCGCGCGGGCTTCGAGGGAGTCCGGCAGCGGCGCGAGCTCCGGCGGCTCGCCGCCCGTCCGGTGCCCGAGCGCCTGGGCCAGGAGCCAGTCCGCGAGCCACGGGTTTCGCGGCAGGAGAGGACCGTGGAGGTAGGTGCCGACGGCCCGCCCGAGGCGTACGCCCTCGTAGCCGCTCTCGCCGTCGTTGCCGAAGCCGGCCACGACGCGGCCGAGCGGCTCCGTGCCCGGGTCGAGGCGCGTACGGCCGACGTGGTTCTCGAACCCTGCCAGCGTTCGCCGTACGCCCGGCTCGAGCTCGCATTCGAGCAGCACGTCGCCGATCATGCGCTGCTCGCCCGCGACCGTCTCGAGCGGAAGGAGGCCCACGCCGGGCATGTCCTCGCCGTGAGACCCGCGGTAGCCGCGCCCGAGAAGCTGGTAGCCGCCGCACACCGCGAGGAGAGCCGCGCCTTCCTCGAGGACGGCGGTGCGCAGCGGTGCCCCCTTCGCCGCGAGATCCCCGGCCACGAGCATCTGCTCCCGGTCCTGCCCGCCGCCGACGTAGTACAGGTCGTGCGCGCCCGGGACGATCGCATCGCCCATTCCGAGCGCCGTCACCTCGAGCGCGTGGCCACGGAGCGCCGCACGCCGTGCGAGGACCGCGATATTGCCGCGATCGGCGTAGATGTTCAGGTAGTCGGGGTAGAGGTGGCCGACGCGGATCGTCGTCATGCGCTCCGCTCCCAGTAGTTCTTCGCGAGACCGCGGGCGGCGACGATGCGCTGGAGCCCGAGCATCGCCGTGTAGGTGGGAAGGACGACGAGCTCGCCGCCGGCCGGCGTCAGCGCGAGACCCCGGTCGAGTGCGCGCGCGAGATCGGGCTCGACGTCGATCGCAGTCTCGTCGAGGCCGCCGTAGGCGAAGCGCAAAGCGAGCTCGGCCGCGCGCTCGCCGGACGCGACGATGCGTTCGAGCCCGCCGAGGAGCGGCTCGAAGTCGACGTCCCAGATCCAGGAGACGTCGCGGCCGTCGGCGATCGCGTCGTTGAGCGCGACGACCGCGACCCGGGGGGCGCCGCCGTCGACGAGCGTGCGCACGGCCTCGTTCGCGCCCGCGGGATTCTTGATCAGGAGCAAGAGGATGCGCTTGTCGCCGACCGGGATGCGCTCGAACCTGCCGAAAGCCGCGCTGAAACGGCGAAGGCCCGCGTCGATCTCGTCGAGTGAGGCTCCGAGGGCCCGCGCGAGGGCCGCCGCCCCGACGGCGTTGTACACGTTGTACAGCCCGGGTAGACCGAGCTCGATCCGGCGCGTGCCCTCGGGGGTGACGAGGGCGAACGCAGCCTGGTCGAGCCCGTGCAGCTCCACCGCCCGCGCCGCCACCTCCAGCTCGGGGCGGGCGTGCCCGCAATTCGGGCAGCGGTAGTCACCGAGGTGCCCGACGTACGCCGCGGCGTACGCATACGGAGTACCGCAGCGAATGCAGTACTTCGAATCCGCCGCATGCTGGAGCGACGACCGCGCCACGGTGGGGTCGTCGAGGCCGTAGACCGTCGTCAGCCCGTGCGCGTCTGCGAGCGCGCCGAGCTGAGGGTCGTCTCCGTTCACGACGAGGACGGCGGCCTCGTCGAGCGCTGCGACCGCGGCTCTCCAGCGCTCTGCGACGAGCTCGAGCTCGCCGTACCGGTCGAGCTGGTCGCGAAAGAGGTTGCCGAGGCAGACGGCCCGGGGCCTGATGCGGCGCATCACTTCCGGCAGTGCGCCCTCGTCGACCTCGAGCAACCCGAGCTCGGCGCCGTTCGACGCGAGCAGGGTGGAGGCGACACCGGAGAGGAGGTTCGCGCCCGAGCGGTTGTGGGCGAGCCGGAGCCGGTCGCGGAGGATCTCCGCCGCCATCGCGGCGGTCGTCGTCTTGCCGTTCGTCGCCGAGATGACCGCGGTGCCGGAGGGCAGCCGTGCGGCGAGCCGGTCGATCGCGCCCGGATCGAGCTTCGAGAGGAGCTTCCCCGGCACCGTCGTGCCGCCTCCCGCGCCGGCGAGACGCGACAGCGCGGCGACGCCGCGTGCCGCGGC
>DATKQO010000008.1:0-13706 GCA_035532715.1 Gaiellaceae bacterium
GAGCCACTCGGCGAGCGGCAGCTCCAGGATGCGCCCCGCCGCGACGAGCGCCACGACACCCATCACGAGCGTCGCGCCGGCACGCGCGGCGGCGAAGCCGACGATGCCGAAGGGGTAAAGGCCCGCGATCAGGGCGAACAGCACGACGATCTGGACGACGCCCATCTGGAAGAACAGCTGCGGCCGCCCCGCCGCCTTGAACACCTCTCCGGTCGTCGCCGCCACCGAGAGAAACAGCCCGTAGAAGGAGATGATCGCGAGCACCGGGATCGCCGCGCTCCACCTGCTGCCGTAGATCACCGGAACGAGGACGTTGCTCACCGCCGCGAGCCCGAACGCCACCGGGGGCGAGATCGTGCAGATGAAGCGCAGCGAGCGCAGATAGGCGCGGCGGAACCGCGCGAGGTCGTCCTGGACCTGCGCGTACGCCGGGAAGACGAGCACGTTCGCGATGCCGGTCACGATCGTCACCGCCTGGCTGCCCGTCTGGAAGCCGATCGTGTACGCCCCGAGCGAGACCGGCCCGAAGAGCCGGCCGACGGCCAGCGGGTCCGTGTTCGAGTTGACGAAGCCGACGACGTTGCCGGCGACGATGTGGCGGCCGTACCCGAGCAGCCGGCGAAGCTCTGCCCGGGACGCCCGTCGCGGGTCGGGCCGGTAGGGCGTGACCGTCCATGCCGCCCCCGCCACCCAGGCCGAGACGACGAGCTGGGCGCCGACCACCGACCAGGCGCCGGCGCCGGCAAGCGCCAGCCCGCCGGCGGAGCCGAGGTAGAGCACCGAGCTGCCGATGGAGATCGCCGCCTGGCGGGCGAACAGCAGCTCGCGCTGGATCAGCGCTCCGGGGACGATCGCGAAGGAGCGCAGCACGAGCACCGCCGCGAGCCCCCGCACGAGCGGCGCGACTCCCGCCTGGTGGAAGAAGTGAGCCGCAAGCGGCGACGCGGCGACGCAGAGACCTGCGAGCGCGAGACCGGCCAGCGGCGCGTAGAGGGCCGCTGAGTCGGCGGCGGCGCGGATCCCCTCGCGCCGCTGGATGAGCGCGGCATGCAGGCCCGAGTCCTGGAAGAGCTGGAACACCGCGACCGCGAGGATCGCGAGCGCGGCGAGCCCGAACTCCCGGGGCTGGAGCATCCGCGACAGCGCGACGGTCGTCAGCCACGTCGCGGCCGAGGCGATGACGGTCGACGCCGTCACCCATCGGGCGCTGCTCGCGATATGCGCGCCCAGGCCGTCCGGCGCGCGCGCGGAAGGCTCTGTGACCATCGCTACCGACCGTACGTGCGGCCGACCTCGCCCCACCCCACCGGAACGGACGGGCGGAGGGTGCCGATCGTGTGGCGGCGCGGCAGGCGACCTCGACTTCCGGCACCGTGCGGTTGCGCTTTGGTCAGTGTCGAGCGCCCTGGTCCGGATCTAGCGTCATCGCACGGATCGATCGACCGAGGGAGGCGCGTGACCACGACCGTCGAGACCATGCGGGAGGCGAAACCCGGGGCGGCGCCCGGCGCGCCCGCGGCGGAGCGCGCAGGCGGCCGCGCCCATGCCCGCGGCCGCGCGGGCCTCGCCCGGCGTGCCCTGCTCGTAGCCGACCTGACCGGCCTCGCGATCGCCTACGCCGCCGCGGAGGCCGTCGGCCCCGCGCGGTGGCCCCATGCAACCGCGCTGGCGACGTTCGCAGTGCTGCTGCCGCTCTGGGTGGTCGCGGCGAAGCTCTTCGGCCTCTACGGCGCCGACGAGCAGCGGATCGACCATTCGACGGTCGACGAGACCGTCGCGGTCATCCTGCTCGCCACCGTCGCGTGTTGGGCCCTCTTCGGTGTGGCGCACTTCACGAGGCGGCTGCCCGAGCTCGGCGACGCGCTTTTCGTCTTCTGGCTCGCCGCCATCACGGCGGTCGTGGCCGGACGTTCCGCGGCGCGGGCCTTCTTCCACCGCCGGCCCGCCTACCGCCAGCGGGCGGTGATCCTCGGCGCGGGCGACACCGGCCGGCTCGTCGCGCGCAAGCTGCGCCAGCACGCCGAATACGGCGTGGACGTGATCGGCTTCGTCGACGAGCGCACGGACGGCCACGACGGCGGGGTCGAGATGATCGGCACTCCCACAGAGCTGCCCGAGCTCGTCCGCCGGCTCGACATCGAGCGCGTGATCGTCGCGTTCGGAAACCAGTCGCAGGAGGAGACCCTCGCGACGATCCGTTCGCTCAACCAGCTCGACGTCTACGTCGACCTCGTCCCGCGCCTGTTCGAGATCGTGGGTCCGAGCGGCCGCATCCACTCGATCGAAGGGCTGCCGCTGATCGATCTGCCGCCGGTGCGACTGTCGCGCTCGACGCGACTCGTCAAGCGCACCATCGACATCGTCGGCGCGCTCGTCGGGCTCGTCCTCACCGCCCCGATCTTCCTCGTGGTGCCGATCCTGATCCGCCGCGAGTCGCCCGGCCCGGCGCTCTTCCGCCAGACCCGTCTCGGCGAGCACATGCGCCCGTTCACCGTCCTCAAGTTCCGCACGATGCGCCTCGGCGCCGACGAGGAGCGCCATCGCGAGTTCATCCGCGCGACGATGGACGCGGCCGCATCGCCGCAGGAGAACGGGCTCTACAAGCTCGACCGCGCCGACGAGATCACGCGCATCGGGGCGTTCCTCCGGCGCACGAGCCTCGACGAGCTTCCGCAGCTGCTCAACATCCTGCGCGGCGACATGTCGCTCGTCGGCCCGCGTCCGTGCATCCCGTACGAGACGCAGTTCTTCGAGCCGCGCCACTTCGAGCGCTTCCTCGTGCCCGCCGGGCTCACCGGGCTCTGGCAGGTGACCGCCCGCGCCCACTCGACCTTCGGCGAGGCACTCGACATGGACGTCGCCTACGCGCGTGGCTGGTCGATCGGGCTCGACCTGACGCTCGCGCTGCGGACGGTCCGGCAGATCTTCGCGCGAAAGGGGACGGTATGAGCACACAGGGAAACGGGCGGCCCGAGCAGCCGCTCCGCGTCGGCGTCGTCGGCCTCGGCTACTGGGGGCCGAACCTCGTCCGCAACCTCCACGAGGTGCCGGACGTCGAGGTCGCCGCGATCTGCGATCTGGGCGAGGACGCGCTCGCGCGGGTCGGACGCCGCTTCCCGGCCGTCCGACGGACGACCTCCTACGCAGACGTGCTCGCCGACGACACCGTCGACGCCGTCGTGATCGCGACGCCCGTCGGGACGCACTCCGAGCTCGCGCACGAGGCGCTCGAAGCCGGGAAGCACGTGTTTGTCGAGAAGCCGCTCGCTCCGTCGCTCGCCGAGGCGATCGAGCTGCACGACCTGGCGACGCGGCGAGACCTCGTCCTCATGGCCGGCCACACGTTCCTCTACAGCCCGCCGGTGAACATCGTGCGCGACCTGATTCACTCGGGCACGATCGGCGACATCTACTTCATCTCGATGAGCCGCGTGAACCTCGGCATCCACCAGCGCGACGTCAGCGTCGTCTGGGACCTCGGGCCGCACGACTTCTCGATCCTGCGCTACTGGCTCGACGAGACGCCGACGCACGTGTCCGCGGTGAGCCGCGGCTGCGTCTTTCCGGCGAACCCGGACATCGCCTTCATCAACCTCGAGTTCCCCTCGGGCGTGATCGCGCACGTCGAGCTCTCGTGGCTCGCGCCGAGCAAGCTGCGCCGCACGACGATCGTCGGCTCCGAGCGCATGGTCGTCTACGACGACACGAGCCTGGAGCCCGTGCGGATCTTCGATGCAGGCGTCCAGCTCCCCGATCCGACGACCTTCGGCGCCTACCACCTCAGCTACCGGACCGGCGACATCGTCTCGCCGCGGGTCGACGTCGCCGAGCCCCTCTTCCTCGAGATGTGCGGCTTCCGCGACTCGGTGCGCACGGGAATCCCGTCCCGCAGCTCTTCCGCGCTCGCGGTCGAGGTCGTCCGGATCATCGAAGCGGTCGACCAGTCGTTCGCGCTCGGCGGCGAGCGCGTCTCCGTCGGAGCTCCGCGGCTTGCGCTCGTCCCGTGACATCGACGGGGCCGTCGACGCCATCCGCGCGTGGGGCGAGCGCGTCGACTGGGCGAGCTGGGATCCCTACGACGCGCTGAACAGCCCGCTCGCGCCGGCGCTCACGCTCGGACGGCCGCTCGGCCGGCGGCTGCTCACGCAGGCCGTGAAGACGTCTCCGGTGAACCTCCGGCCGCTGCTCCGGATCCCACGCGAGCGCGATGCGAAGGGCGTGGCCCTCGCGGTGTCGGGCTACGTGCGGCTCGCGGCGGCGCGCTCGGACGCCTCGGCCGGCGCTGCTGCGGCCGGGCTGATCGACTGGCTGCTTGCGGAGGCGCGCCGCACCCGCAGCGGGATCGGCTGGGGCTACCACTTCGACGTGCAGACGCGCTTCTTCCACTACGAGCGCGACCAGCCCAACGCGATCGCGACGACGTTCGTCGCGCACGCCCTCCTGGACGCGCGCGAGCTGCTCGGCGACACGCGGGTCGACGAGCCCATCCGCGAGGCCGCCGCCTTCCTGGAGCACGACCTGCTCGTGGACGACGCCCGTCCGTCCTTTCGCTACGTCGACCAGGAACACGATCTGATCCACAACGCGAATCTGCTCGCCTGCTCGGTGCTCGTCCGCGCCGGAGCGCTCCTGCGCGAGCCGCGACTCGCGGAGGCCGCAGAGGCACCGCTCCGGACGACGCTCGAGGCCCAGGCTCCGGACGGTTCCTGGCCGTACTCGGAGCGGCCGGACGGTGCCTGGGTGGACAACTTCCACACCGGCTACGTGCTCGAGTCGCTCGCCGGCTGCGCCGACCTCGTGCCCGGCGTCGTGACCCGTCTCGAGACCGGGATCAGGTTCTGGGAGCGCGCCCTCTTCCTCGCCGACGGAACGCCGCGCAGCTCGACGACGTCGACGCTGCCGATCGACGCGCACTCGTACGCGCAGGCGGTCGAGACCTGGCTCGCGGTGGCGCCGTGGCGGCCGGACGCGGTCGCGAACGCAGAGCGCGTCGCGGGGCTCCTCGTGTCACGGATGCTCGCGGACGACGGTCACGTCGACTTCGAGCGGCGCCGCCTGTGGACGAACCGGATCGCGTTCGTCCGCTGGACGACCGCAGCGTCGTTTCGCGCGCTCGCGCGGCTGCTGCTCGTCCGCTCCGTCCCGCAACATCGACTGGAGATCGCCGGTGCGCATCTGGGTTGACCTCTCGAACTCACCCCACGTGGCGCTGTTCGGGCCGATCCTCGAGCATCTGGCGGCGCAGGGCGACGACGTCCTGCTGAGCGCACGCGATCACGCGCAGACCCTCGGCCTCGCGCAGAGCAGGTGGCCGCACGTCGTCGTCGTCGGCGGGCCGAGCCCTGCAGGACGCGCGGCGAAGGCTGCGACGATCGCGCGCCGGACGGCTGCGCTCGCCCGGTTCGCGGCGGGCCGGCGGATCGACGTCGCGCTGTCGCACGGCTCGTACGCGCAGATCGCCGCCGCACGCAGCCTCGGCATCCCGGTGCTGACGATGATGGACTACGAGTTCCAGCCGGCGAACCACCTCAGCTTCCGGCTCGCGCAGCGCGTCATCGTGCCGGAGGCGTTCCCGGAGGCGGCGCTGCGGCAGTTCGGCGCGGCCCACAAGACGATCCGCTATGCCGGCTACAAGGAGGAGCTCTATCTCGCCGGCTTCGAGCCGGACGCCGCCGTCATCAGCGATCTCGGGCTCGATCCGGCGAATGTGATCGTCGTCCTCCGGCCGCCGCCGGACGGCTCCCTCTACCACCGGGAGCAGAACCTCCGCTTCGAGGAGGTCGCACGCGGCGTCGTCTCGGCGCCGGGCGTGCAGGCGGTGCTGCTCACGCGCACTGCGGACCGGGCGATCTGGTCGGAGCGCATGCCGCAACTGATCGTCCCGGACGCGCCTGTCGACGGGCCGTCGCTCGTGGCACTCGCCGATCTCACGATCGGCGCGGGCGGCACGATGAACCGGGAGTCGGCGCTGCTCGGCACCCCGACGTACACCGTCTTCGGCGGCCGGCTCGCGGCCGTCGACGCCGCGCTCATCGCCGAGGGCAGGCTCATCGACCTCCGCCATGACGGCGCCGAGCCCGTCGTCGGGAAGAAGCCCGCACGCGCCGGCGCCTGCATACCGGCAGCACGGCGCGAGGAGATCCTCGAGGTCGTCGAACGCGGTCTCGCCGCGGTCAGTGGACGCCGACGCGTGCGCGCAGCGGCCGTCCCGGCACGCCCGCGACGACCTGCTTCGGCTCGACGTCGTGCGTGACGACCGCGCCGGCGCCGATCATCGCCTCTGCCCCGATCGTGATGCCGCCCATCACGACGGCGCCCGAGCCGATCGACGCACGCCGCCCGACGTACGTGCGCAGCAGCTCCCAGTCCTCGTCCGTCTCGAGCTCGCCGTGCGCCGTCGTCGCCCGCGGCGTCTTGTCGTTGATGAAGACCACGCCGTGCCCGACGAACGCCTCGTCGTCGATCTCGACGCCGGTGCAGACGAACGCATGGCTCTCGATCTTGCAGCGCGCGCCGATCGTGACACCACGCTGGATCTCGACGAACGGCCCGACGGTCGTCGCGTCGCCGATCGTGCAGCCGTAGAGGTTCGTGAACGAGCGGACGACGACGCCCTCGCCGAAGGCGACGTCGCGCAGGAGCCGATACGGCGCATCGTTGACGGGCCGGTCAGCCATCGAAGTACCTGCGCACCTGCGCGACGACGTACTCGACCTCGGCGGCGGTGATCCCCGCGAAGACCGGCAGCGACAGCCCCCGCGACGCGAGACGCTCGGTCACCGGGAACGCGCCCGCCCTGTAGCCGAGACGGGCGTAGGCCGGCGACAGGTGCGGCGGCTGCGGATAGTGCCGGCCCGTGCCGATCCCGCGCTCGCCCAGGAAGGCGCCGAGCGCGACGGGATCCTCGGTCTGTACGACGTAGAGGTGCCACACGGGCATGCTTCCCGGAGCGACCGGGGGCAGGACGAGGTCGGCGACGCCCTCGAGCCCGGCGGCGTACCCCGCGGCCGCCCGGCGCCGGTCGCGATTCCAGCCGGACAGGTGCGGGAGCTTCCGGAGAAGCACGATCGCCTGGATCGTGTCGAGCCTCGACGTGAACCCCTCGAGCTCGTGCCGGTACTTCGCCGTCTGGCCGTGCTCCCGCAGCGCCCGCAGTCGAACGGCGAGCTGCTCGTCGGTCGTCGCGAGCGCGCCGCCGTCGCCCATCGCGCCGAGGTTCTTGCCGGGGTAGAAGCTGAACGCAGCGCCTGCCGTCCCGACGCCGGGGACCGCGCCGTCGCGCGATGCGCCGTGCGCCTGGCAGGCGTCTTCGAGCACGAGCAGTCCATGGCGCTCGGCGAGCGCGCCGAGCGCGCGCATGTCGGACAGCTGACCGTAGAGATGGACCGGGAGCAGCGCGCGCGTGCGTGGGGTCACTGCCGCCTCGGCCGCGGCGGGGTCGAGGTTGTAGTCGCTCTCCGAGACGTCGGCGAGCACCGGCTGTGCCCCGGCCTGCGCCACCGCCTCGAGGGTGGCGATGAACGTGTCGGCCGGGACGATCACCTCGTCGCCGGGCCGGATCCCCAGCGCGATCAGCCCGAGCCGGAGCGCGTCGAGCCCGCTGGCGACGCCGACGGCGAACGGGGTACCGCAGAACTCGGCGAACGCGCCCTCGAACTCGGCGACGGCGGGACCGTTCGCGAACGCTCCCGCGTCGACGAGCGCGCCGACGTCGGCGAGAATCGCCTCCTTCAGCGGCGCGTGGATGCGCCCGAGGTCGACGAACGGCACGCGCGAGACGGCGGGGCTCGCCGGGGCGGCAATCGTGGTTGCGCTCATGACCCGAGCCTAGGCAGGGGCCGGCCCGAGCACCCTGAACCGCGGGCGGTGTCCGACCTCGCCGAACGGCGGGAAGCTGCCGCTGCGAGAACGTCGATAGTCAACGCGTGCTGCTCGAACGGGAACGCGAGCTCGTCGTGCGCTACGCACGGCGCCTCCACCCGGACGGCCTCGTCGTGGGCACGGCGGGCAATCTGAGCGTCCGCTCCGGCTCGCTCACGGCCGTGACGCCGACCTCCGTCGACTACGACGAGCTCGATCCCGCCTCGATCGCCGTCGTCAACGTCGGCGGGCTGCGCATCGACGGGCCCCTCCGGCCGTCGAGCGAGCTGCCGATGCACCTCGCCGCCTACGCGGCACGCGACACGGGCGCGGTCGTCCACACGCACTCGCCGTACGCGACCGCGCTCGCCACGGCCGGCATCGAGTTGCCGCCCGTCCACTATCTCTCCGCCGACCTCGGCGGCAACGTGCGCGTGGCGCCGTATGCCACCTTCGGCAGCCACGAACTCGCCGAGGCGGTGGCGGAGGGGCTGGAAGGACGGAACGCGGTGCTGCTCGAGCGGCATGGGACGTTGACGATCGGCGAGACCCTGGAGCGTGCGTACGCGCGCGCGCAGACGCTCGAGTGGCTCGCGGCATTGTTCGTCCGGGCTTCCGCCCTCGGGCCGCTCCGTCCGTTCGACGACGAGGAGCTCGAGCTGGTGGCGGCGCGTCTGGACGGCCTCCGAGGGGAGCGCGGGTCGGTGCGTCGCGTCCGGGCGGCGGCTACTTCGTGATGCCCTTCAGCACCGTGAAGGTGCGGTCGCCGAGAAGCTGACCGTACGTACCCTTGGAGCGCGCACCGAGCCCCGGCCAGACGTACCAGTGGTAGACACCGGGGACGAGCCGGTAGCTCGTGCCCTTGTAGCGCCACGCCAGTGTCAGCTGGAGCGACGTCTTCGTCGGCCACGCGCTCAGCACCTTGGTCGTGCCCCGGATGAGCTGCACGTTGTAGTACGCGGCACCGGGGGAGGCCTTCCAACGGAGCAGCGGGACGCGCACGAGCTTTGCGCCGCTCGCCGGGCCGAGCAGCATGACCGCCTTGGGCGTCGCGACCACGACCGCCCCCGCGGAGCGGTTCCCCGCGGCGTCGAAGCTCGCGATCAGGTACCGGTAGCGCGTTCCTGCGGCGAGCCCGCGGTCGACGAACGAGGTGCCCTTGCCGCGGTACACGCGGGTCTCGATCGGCGCCGCCGTCGTGCGCTGGCTGCTCCGGAAGACCTCGACGTGATCGAAGTCGGCGTCGGTCGGCAGCTTCCAGACGAGCTGGACCGACCCGGGGCCCGGCTTGGCGACGAAGGAGCTCGGGTTGGCCGGCGGCTTGGTGTCGATCACCGCCGGCGCGGCGGGCGCGGCCGGCGCGGGCGCGCTGCCCCCGCCGCCCCCGCCGCCCCCGCCCCCGCCGCCGCCGCCTCCACCGGCCGCCGGAGGGTCGCCGACCGTGATCCGAACGGTGCGCCGCGCGCTGTTCCCCGACGCGTCCGTCGCCGTGAACACGACGGCCGTCGTTCCGCGCGCGAACACGGCGGGTGCGTCGTTCGTGATCGCCGGGTGCTGATCGACGACGTCGACGGCGGTGGCCGCACCGAGCAACCGCGCAATCGCGTCGGCGCTCGCGGGAATCCCTGCGCCGGTCGTCGTGTACACCGTCGAGTCGGGAGGCACGGCCAGAACGGGCGCGGTCGTGTCGGCAACGACGACGTCGAACGAGCCGTGCCCGACGTTGCCGCCGGGATCGGGCGCCGTCGTGCACGTGACCGCGGTCGTGCCGAGGGCGAAGAGCGTGTTGGAAGCCGGAACGCACGTGATCTGGGTGGACAGGAGCGGCTCGCCGTTGTCCGACCCGCTCACGCTGAAGGCCACCTTCGATCCGGTCGGGCCGTCGGCCTCGACGCTGAGGCGGCTCGGGAGGGTGAGCGCCGGAACGCTCCTGTCGACGACGAAGCCCCGTGTGCCGGTTCCCGTCGAGAGCCCCGTCCCGTCGCGCGCGACGGCATCCCACGTGTACGCGTGACCGTCGGTGAGCGCTGCCGGGGCGACCGTCGCCGTCCACCTGCCCCCACCTGCGTCCTGTCCGTCGACCGTGAGCGCGCTCGAGGGTGTGCAGGCCGCAGTGGTGGAGTCGCAGTAGCGGAACGCCACTCCGGCGACGCCGACGTTGTCCGTGACCCCCGTCGCGGCGAGGACGACCGCACCGGTGAGCTTCGCGCCGTTCGCGGGCGAGTCGAGGCTGATCGTCGGCGCCGTGGTGTCGGTGACGACGGCGGTGGCGTTGGAGACGGCGGTGGCGCTGCCGCCGCTGTTGGTGGCCGTGACCGCGACGCGGACGGTGGAGCCGACGTCGGCGGCGGCCGCCACATAGCTCGCGCCGGTGGCGCCCACGATCGCAACGCAGTTGCTCCCGGCGCTGTCGCAGCGGCGCCACTCGCGACTGAACGTGGGGGCAGGGCTACCGGTCCAGGTGCCGTCGCTCGCCGTGAGCGTCTGCCCCTGCACCGCCGACCCGCTGATCGCCGGCAGGACGGTGTTGACGGGCGCCGCGGACGGAGCGGTGACGACGGCGGTCGCGTTCGAGACGGCGGTGGCGCTGCCGTCGCTGTTGGTGGCCGTGACCGCGACCACCAGGGTGAAGCCGACGTCGGCGGCGGCCACCACATAGCTCGCGCCGATGGCGTCCACGATCGCAACGCAGTTGGCGCCGGCGCTGTCGCAGCGGCGCCACTCGCGACTGAACGTGGGGGCAGGGCTACCGGTCCAGGTGCCGTCGCTCGCCGTGAGCGTCTGCCCCTGCACCGCCGACCCGCCGATCGCCGGCAGGACGGTGTTGACGGGAACGGCGAGCGAAGCAGCCTTCCCGATCGAGCCGGCGATCAAGACGAGCACGACGAGCGAGAGAAGCGCCCCCGCCCCGGTCAGGACCCTTCTCATGTCATCCCCCTCAGGTCATCCATCTCGAAAGAGCGGCCAGGATCGTGACGCCGACGAGCAGCGAGATCCCGGCGACGGTGATCTCCATCCGCCGGTCGTAGAGCACGTTCGCCGCGCCGGGATGCCCGGCCGAAACGAAGCCCAGCACCGGCGCGCCGAGGGCGGCCAACGCAAGCAGCGCGACTCCGAGCGACGCGAGCGCGAGCGCCATGACGCGGACGTCACCGCGAGAGGCCGCCGGGGCGAACGACAGGTCCGGCGGGCCGCCCGTGACTGCGAACGGCTCGCGTGGCTGCCGCGGGAACGCGGCCGCCGCCGCGGCTGCGGCCGCGGCCTTCGCCTTCGCGTCCGCTTTCGCCCGAGCCGCGCGGGCTCGTTTCTGTGCAAGCGCCTTCGCCTTGGCCTCCCGGGCCTTCGCCTTCGCCTTCGCCTTCGCCTTCGCCGTCGCGGAGGGCTGGGCCGGTTGTGTCACCGTCGGCTTCGACACGACCGGCGGGGCCGCCGGCTGCACCGGCGCCACGATCCGCGGAGCGGGCTGTGTCGTCGTCGCTGCCGGTTTCGGCTTCGGCTTCGCCGACGGCACGGGAGCCCTGTCGGGCGTCGGCGTCGAGGAAGGAGCGGTCGTGACGGGAGGCGCCTCGGGGGCCGGCGTTGTCGTCGTCGGCGGCGCGTCCGCGGCGAGCGCGGCCCGTACGCTCGGGCCGAGCGCGGGTGGGCCGAAGCCCGCCGCGACGATGAAGGCGGCGGCGAGCCACGGCCGTAGGTCGGTTGTGCCGGACAGCATGGGTCCTGACCTCCGCGCGAAGCCGGACAGTGGCTCCCGCTCGTCCCAATCTCCTCCCGTGCGGGGCCGGCGGCCCTGGACGAAGGACGCGCGCCGACCGCCGTGGCGGCTGGTCCAACCTCGACCTTCACCGGGTCAGCCGGTGTCGCGAGGTCGACGGGCGCCGTGTGACGGAATCGTCGTACGACTGCAGCCGAACGAGCGCGCACGCGACGGCGGGCGCGCAGAGGATCGGGGTGTGGCACACGGCAGGATCCACCCGGCACCGGCAACCGTGAAGCAGCAGGCGAACGCGATGATGCGGATACTCACCAACGTCGAGCCGACGCGGCTGCCCTACTTCTGCGAATGCAGCGACCCCGACTGCCTCCGGGCGGTCTGGCTGTCGCCCGCGGAGTACGACCGCCGTCGCGAGGATTCAGCGGCGCGCGTGCTCTCGGATGACCACAAGCCGGCGCTGGCGCACGTCAATTGAGCAAGAGCTACCCGACGAACTTGTAGCCGACGCCGCGCACCGTGACGACACGGCGGGGACTGGCCGGGTTCTCCTCGATCTTCGCGCGCAGGCGACGCACGTGCGCGTCGCAGGTGCGCGTCTCGCCGTCGAACGTGTTCGACCAGAGCCGGGCGACGAGCTCCTGGCGCGAGACCACCTCCCCCGGCCGCTCGGTGAGCAGCGCGAGCACCTGGAACTCCGACACCGTCAGGTGCACGGGCTCGCCGCCGACCGTCACCTCGCGCCGCATCGTGTCCAGGGTGAGCTCGCCGAGCCGCCGCAGCGTGGTCGTCGAGCCCGCACGGTTGAACTCCGCGCGCCGCAGGTGCGCGCGCACGCGGGCGATCAACTCGTGCATCATGAACGGCTTCGTGACGTAGTCGTCCGCACCACGCTCGAATCCGAGCACCCGGTCGGCCACGCCGGCACGCGCGGTCAGCATCAGGATGGGCGCGATGGTCTCGCGCCGGAGGATGCTGCAGACGTCCGAACCGGACAGCTCGCCCGGCAGGACGATGTCGACGATCAGCGCGTCGGGCGGCCGTGCGCGCGCCGCCTCGAGCGCGGCCTCGCCGTCCCGCGCCGTCTCCGTCTCGTACCCCTCCCGCCGGAACGCGAAGGCGACCGCTTTGGCGATCAACTCCTCGTCCTCGACGATCAGGATCCGCTTGCTCACGCCACCTCCAGGGTGATCTTGACGGTCGTACCGCCGGAGCGTCGCGAGAGAATCTCGAGCTCGCCGCCGAGGGCGCGCACCATCTCCTGGGCGATCGCGAGGCCGAGGCCGAAGCCGTCCCGGTCTCGCGCCACGCCGCGGTAGAACCGGTCGGCGGCGCGGGCGCGGACTTCCTCGCTCATACCGACGCCGGTATCCGAGATCTCGATCACGACCCGCTTTCCGACGACACGACTCGAGAGCGTGATCGTTCCCGTACTCGTATGCCGGATCGCGTTGCGAACAACGTTCGTCAGCGCACCGTCGAGCAGCGCCGGCTCGCCGCGAACAGCAGCGCCGTCGCAGTCGACCACGACCCGCACGCCCGGCCTCGGCTCGTGCCGGAACGCGACGTCGACGAGGACCTGCTCGAGGTCGATCCACTCGTGGTGGAGCGTCTCCGGGTCCGCCTGGGCGCGGGAGAGCAGCAGCAGTGCATCCGACAACCGGATGAGCCGGTCGACTTCCGCGCCGACGCCGGCGATGTAGTAGTCGCGCTCCGAGGGCGTGTCCTTCGCACCGCACTCGAGGGCGGCGGCGGCGGCGGCGATGGCGGCGAGCGGCGTCCGCAACTCGTGCGCCGCGTTGGCGACGAACTCGCGTTCCGCACGCTCCTGGCGCTCCCGGCGAGAGATGTCGCGCAGCACGAGTGTGGCGCCGCCGACATCGGACATCGCGACGACCTCGAACGTCCGCCCATCGGCCAACGTCGTCCGATCGTCGACCGGCTCGGCGTCCGCGCGAAGCTGCGACTTGGCGACGTCCCGCAACGGCAGCTCCGGCCATCGCTCCGGCAGGAGCTTCCCCACCAGCCGCACGCCGCCGAAGAGCTGGGCGGCCTCACGGTTGGCATAGGTCACCCGGAGGCCCGAGTCGACGGCGATCACGGCCTCGCCGAGATGGTCGAGCAGATGGCGAAACCG
>DATKQO010000009.1:0-3761 GCA_035532715.1 Gaiellaceae bacterium
GCGTCCGCGGCGACCATCAGGCCGAGATCGGCGACGTGGGCGCTCGCGGGATGCGTGTCGCGCGCGAGCGACAGACGGCCGACGATCACACCGTCGGTTCGCTCCGCGACGAAGACCGCGGCATGGGGATAGCGGCGCACCGCTTTCAGATAGCGCCGCTCGTCGCCGACGCTTCGCCACTCGCCGTTCGCGGAGATCAGCCAGCCTTCCGGCTCCGCGCTCACGGCTTCCGCGAGACGCGTCAGCGCTTCTGCGTCCGCGGGATCGGCGGAGCGCACGATGAAGCTCCGGCTCACGCGACCACCACGCCTGCTCCGCCTCGGCGCGGGTCGCCGGCGGCGGCGAGCGAGCCGTCGCCCAGCACCTCCACGGCGCTCACGCCGCCGAAGTACAGGTTCCGGCGGCGGAAGCGGACGACCGTCCGGCCGGCGGACTCCAACAGATCTGCCACGGCGGGATCCTCGCAGTGCACGACATCCTCCTCGGCATGGAGCCGCGGCGACTCAACAGCTTCCTCGACCCCCATCCCCTGGCCGATCACATTCGCGACCACCTGCAGGACCGCACCGCGCAGGCGCGCCGAGCCCGCGGAGCCGAGCACCAGGCGCGGGGCTCCCTCTCGCAGCACGAGCGACGGGGCCATCATCGACGTCAGCCTCTCACCCGGGCGCGCGCCCGTCACGAGATCCGCCTCGCCGAGCATGTTGTTCAGGTGGATGCCGGTACCCGGGACGACCACGCCGCTGCCCGAGCCGAGCGACGCCGAGAGCGACGCGGCGCTTCCCTTCGAATCGATCACCGAGATGTGCGTCGTGCCCGACAGGAGCTTCTTCGCGAGGCCGCCCCGGTAGAGGGCGCGCACGAAGGCGCCGCCGCGCACCGCCTCCTGCGCTTCCATCGCGGCGACGATCGCCTGCGGCGTCGGCGCCGCAGCCCCGAGCGCGCGCAACCCGAGCGAGACGAGGATGCCGCCGCTCGACGGCGGCGGGTTCGAGCGGAACTCGTGTCCGCGGTACTCGACCGCGAGCGGCCGGCGGCGCACGACGCGATAGCCCGCCAGATCGTCGAGCGTCAGCGAGCCGCCGCCCGCCTGCACGTGCTCGACGATCGCCCGCGCGAGCGCGCCGCGATACAACAACGCAGCGCCCTCCGCGCCGAGCCGTTCGAGCGTGTCCCCCAGCTCCGGCACCGCGAACCGCTCGCCCGCCGCGAGCGCGCGCCCGCCGTACATCGCGTCGCCCTCGCGCGAATGCCGCAACAGCCCGTCGAGGATCCGGTGCAGGTACCCCTGCGCCGGCGTCAGCGCCACGCCCTCGCGCGCGAGGCGCGCGGCCGGCGCGATCAAGTCGGCCCACGGCATGGAGCCCCAGCGCCCGTGCGCCTCCTCCAATCCGAGAACCGTCCCCGGCACCGCGACCGCGGCCGCGCCGGTGCGGAACACCTGCTGCGTGTCGCCGTCGAAGTCGACCGGCACCTCGACCAGCTCCCCGCCACGCGCGGCCGCGGCCGGCACGGTGACGAAGAAGTCGAGCACCCGCGTCCGCCCGTCGCGCGCGTCGTGGACGAGCATGAACCCGCCCCCGCCCGCGCCCGTCAGCGGGCTCTCGCACACCCACGAGACGAATGCCGCCGCCACGCACGCGTCCACGGCGTTCCCGCCCGCCGCGAGCACCCGCGCCCCGGCCTCCGCCGTCAACGGGTGCCCCGCCGCGATCGCGCCCCTCATGGCTGGAGCGTACGGGGGAAAACCGGCTGCGGCCAACCGCTCCGGCGCGGTACCCTCGACCGGTGGAGTCGTTCCGCGCCACCGTGGTCGTGTGCGCGCCCGCGTCGCTCCTCGCCGAGCACGCGGGCGCGCAGACGGCCTCGACCACGGACCCGACATGACCCGCTCCCACCCGCTTCTGCGCGAAGCGCTCCTCTCGGCCGCCGCCGCAGCCTCGATCGCCGCCCTCCTCGCCTGGCTCGGGCCGCCCGGCACCGACCTCGCCGCGCACGCGTACCAGCGCACGCTCTTCCTCCAGCACGGCTTCACGCTCTGGAACAACTTCTGGTACGCGGGGCGCTACAGCTTCATCACCTACAGCCTCCTCTACTACCCGCTCGCCGCGCTTCTCGGGATCAAGCTGCTCGCCGTCGCGACGATCGCGCTCGCCTCGCTCGCGTTCGCCGTCGTGCTCTGGCGCGAATGGGGAGCGACGACGCGCTGGTCGAGCCGCAGCTTCGCCGTCGTGTGGGCCGGGATCGTCCTCTCGGCGGCGTTTCCGTTCGCGCTCGGGATGGCGCTCGCGCTGCTCGCGATCTGGGCGCTACAGGCGCACGCGCGCTGGCGCTTCGCCGCGCTCGCCGCGCTCACGCTCGCCGCCAGCCCGCTCGCGTTCCTGCTGCTCGTCGTCGTACTCGCCGGCGTCGCGCTCGCGCGCCGCGACGCACTGCAGCGCAACTGGGTGCCGGTCGCGGCGATCGGCGCCGCCGGGCTCGGCGAGCTCGTGCTCTGGCGGCTCTTCCCCGACGGGGGACGCTTCCCCTTCCACCCGGCCGACGCGATCGCCGGCGTCTCGTTCTGCCTCACCGGTCTCGCCTTCACCTGGCGCGTCGAACGCGCGCGCGTCCTCCGCTTCGTCTTCTTCGCGTACCTCGCTGCGATGGTCGCCGCGTACGTCGTCCCTTCGGAGCTCGGCGGCAACATCGCGCGGCTGCGCTTCATCGCGATCCCGCTCGCGCTGCTCGTCTTCTCGCTCCGGCGCTGGCGGCCGCTCGTACTCGGGATCGCCGTCGTCGCAGCGGCCGTCGCGTGGAACCTCAGCCCGCTCGCCGAGAGCTTCGTCAACAACAGCGCCGACGTCACCGCGAAGCGCGCGACCTGGCCCGCCGCGATCACCTTCCTGCACCTGCACCTCAACCCGTCGTACCGCGTCGAGGCCGTCGACACGGCGGCGCACTGGCCCGCCGTCTATCTCGCCGACGCGGGGATCCCGCTCGCGCGCGGCTGGTTCCGGCAGGACGACTTCCCTCAGAACGAGGTGCTGTACGACAAGCTCGGAGCGAAGACCTATCTCCACTGGCTGCGCTCGCTCGGCGTCCGTTACGTCGTGCTCTCCGACGCGCCGTCCGACTACAGCTCGCGCGGCGAGGCGAAGCTCGTGCGCAGCGGGCGCGCCGGGCTCGTGCCCGTGTTCCACTCGACCTCGCTCACGATCTACGCCGTCCCGCACCCGCGCGCGATCGTCACCGGGCCCGGCCGTCCGGTGATCACCTCGCTCACGGGGTCGCACCTGCAACTCGTCGTGCACCGCGGCGGCACCTATCGGATCGCCGTCCGCTGGAGCCCCTACTGGCGGGCATCGACGGGCTGCCTCAGCGCGGGGAAGGACGGCATGATCCGCCTGCAGACGCGCGCGGCGCAGACGGTCGGGCTGATGTTCCGGGTCGACGCCGCGCACGCGCTCGACCAGCTCGCGGGCGAGAAGCCCGTGTGCACGCTGCCGCGCGGTTGAGCTTCAGACCCGCCGGACGAGCTCGTCGAGCGACTTCCGGTTCGCGCGCTCCGACCACTCCTCCGCGCCGCGTGCCTCCGGGTCGTGCGGGCGCGCCGGATAGCCGAGCGAGAGGATCGCCTGCACCGGCCCGCCGCAGATCTGCGCTGCCGCCTCCGGATCCTTGATCCCGTTCGGGCACGAGACGACGCCGTCGTTCCAGGCGGCGAGCATCATGTTCTGCATGCAGCGGCCGACGTCGAGGCCGCCCGCCTCGCCGACGAG
>DATKQO010000010.1:0-2513 GCA_035532715.1 Gaiellaceae bacterium
CCGAGATGGTGGAGGACGGTGCGCGTGTAGTCGCCGACCGGGACGCCCGGCGCGGCGACGACGAGCTTGACGCCTTTCCTGCGCAGGTCGTACACGGAGTGCACGTGCGCGGGATTCGACTTCGGCACGATCAGGATCAGCGCGTTCCGCGTGAACACGACCGGCTTTTCGGCGAGTCCTTCGGCGTACAGCTGCTGGGGGATCGCTGTGTTCGCGGAGGCGAAGACGTCCGCCGGCGCGCCTTGCCGGATCTGCGCCGCGAGCGCGTTCGAGCCCGCGAAGGAGTACGTCTGCTTCGCGTCGATCTGCGGAAAGACGGTCGTGAGCGACGCCGCTGCGAAGATCGTCAGCGCCGCGTTGACCGCCGCGTACCGCATCAGCGCTCCACCATCACCGACGTGGACTTGACGATCGCCGTCGCGGGCGCGCCAGGCTCGAGGCCGAGCTCTGCAACCGCGTCACGGGTGACGATCGCGACGACGCGCACCGGCTCGGTGACGAGGATCTCGACCTGGGCGAGCAGGCCGTCGAGCTTCACCTCGCGCACGGTCCCGTGGAAGCGGTTGCGCGCGCTCAGGTGCTGCATGCCCTCGTCGCCACGCAGGCGTGCCATCTCCTTCGCGCTCACGACCCGGCGGTTTGCGGCATCGCGCGTCGTGCGGATGCGCCCGCTACTGTCCCAGCGCCGGAGCGTGTCGAGGCTGATCCCGAGCGCCTGCGCCGCCTCGCGCGCCGTGTACGCCGCCTTGGCCATGCGGAGGATCTTACCTAGGAAATGCCTAGGTGGATGACGGGGGCCGGCCGGGGCCGCAGCCAGCGGAGGAGCCGGACGAGCTGTCCCTCGGGCAGGCTCACGCAGCCGGCGGTGGGGTGGCCCGTGCTCACGTGCAGGAAGATTGCCGAGCCGAGTCCCGGAACCGGGGGATGCGCGTTGTAGTCGACGACCGCGAAGTAGCGGTACTGGGGCGCGATACGCCAGAGCGCCTCGCTCGCGCCGCGAAACGGCGGCGCCGCGCCGCAGCCGACGTGCCGGAAGGTGTTGTACGCCGGGGAGTGCACGTCCTCGTCCCACCAGTCGCCGCAGACGAGACGGTGATAGGCGAGCGCGATGCCCGGGTCGGGGGCGATGCCGTAGACCGTCGCGCCGAGGCGGTACGTCCCCGCCGGTGTCGTTCCGTCGCCCTCTCGCTTGTGCGTGGAGAGCCCGCTTTGCCCGAGCTCCGCCCGCCACGGCCCCGCGACGCGACGCCAGCACCCGTCGCGCCGCTGCCAGAGCTCGAGCGATGCGACCGTCGCGCCGTAGCCGGCGGCCGACACCGTCACGAGCTGCGCCGACCCGGCCGGCGTCGCCGCCGGCGCGCCGCACGTGAGCGCGGCGGCCCAGCTCGCGGCGATCGCCAGTACCCTCATCGCCCTATGGTTGCGGTCCCGGTCGCCACTCCGCCGCCCTACGCGGCGAAGGTCGAGCATGTGACGCGCGCCGATCTCCGTTTCTCGTGGCGCCCGGGCTGTCCCGTCACGCCGTCGCAGCTGCGCCGCATCCGTCTGCCCTACTGGGGCTTCGACGGCGCGCCGCACACGGGCCGGATCGTCGTCAACGCCGCGGTTGTCGCCGTGGTCGCCGGCGTGTTCGAGCGGCTCTACGCGGAGCGCTTCCCGATCCGCCGCATGAGGCCGGTCGACGCGTATCGCGGCAGCGATCCCCGTTCGATGGCGGCGGACAACACGTCGGGCTTCAACTGCCGCTACGCCGTCGCTTCGGGGCCGAAGTCGTGGTCGGTGCACGCCTACGGTGAGGCGATCGACGTCAACCCGGTCGAGAACCCGTACGTCGACGCCGGGAAGGTGCTCCCCGCCGCCGGTGCGGCGTTCTCGCGGCGGACGAATGCCCGGCCCGGCATGGCGGTGCCGGGAGGCCTGCTCGTGCAGGCGTTCACGCGCATCGGCTGGTCGTGGGGCGGGCGCTGGACGGCGTCGCCCGACTACCAGCACTTCTCGGCGAACGGGCGCTAGCCGTCACGACCGCGTTGTGACGGGCCCTCAGGCAGGATGGGTGCCGAACCGATCGGGGCCGCCCTGCGAAGAACGGTGAGATGAGCGCGAACACGCCAGCGGAGACTCCCGAGCCCAAGCGGTACGGCCGCGGTCTCTTCCTCGCGACCGTGCTCGGCGGCGCCTCCTCGCTGCTCTGGGGCAAGAGCGTCTGGGGCCACCTCTCGGCGGCGACGAACGCGATTCCGCTCATCCCGCACGGCGGCTGGCGGATCTACACGATCTCGGGCTCGATGCCGACGTTCGATCCGGCCACCTGGCGACTCGAGGTCGGAGGCCTCGTCGAGCGGCCGCTCTCGCTGAGCTATGCCGACCTGCGTGCGCTCCCACGTGCGACGCAGATCTCGACCTTCCACTGCGTCACCGGGTGGACGGTGCCGGACGTGCACTGGGCCGGCGTGCGACTCGCCGACATCTTCGCGCAGGCCCGGCCGTTGCCTCAGGCGGCAGCGCTCGAGCTC
>DATKQO010000011.1:0-6053 GCA_035532715.1 Gaiellaceae bacterium
CCGCGGCGGCGGGGACGGCTAACCGCCGCTGATCGCGGCGATGACGTCGACCCGCGAGCCGACCTCGAGGGCTGTCTCGAGCCCCGCGCGCTCGCCGTCGACGTAGACGTGGATGTGCGGACGCAACGCCAGGCCCGGCTCGCACAGACGGTCGCGAAGGCCGGGCCAGCGGGCGTCGAGGTTGTCGATCGCCTCGACGACCGTCGCCGCGTCGACGTCGAGCCGGCGCGTCAGGCCGTCGAACAGCGGCAACAGCGTCGCGGGGAGGTGCAGGTCGGCCATCAATCGACGACGGCGACCTCGACCGACGAGATGCCCGGCAGGTAGCTCGCGATCTCGGCCCAGGTCTCGCCTTCGTCCGCGCTCGCGAACATCTGTCCCGTGCTCGTCCCGAAGTAGAGTCCGGGAGAGTCGTGCGTGTCGATGGCCATTCCGTGCCGCAACACGCCGACGTGCGCGCCGTGCTGCGGCAACCCGCGGTCGAGTCGCTGCCAGCTCGAGCCGGCGTCGCGGGTGCGCCACACGGCGGCCTGGCCCTCGGGCATCGTACGGCCGTGACCGCCGTCGAGCGGTACGACGTAGAACGTGTTGCGGTCGTGCGGGTGCGTGGCGGCCGCGAAGCCGAACTCGGTCGGCAGGCCCTCGGAGATCTCCGTCCAGGAGTGGCCGCCGTCGTCGCTGCGGTGCATGCCGACATGGTTCTGCTGGTACATGCGGTCGCCGTCCACGGGAGAGCGGACGAGCTTGTGCACGCAGAAACCGACCTCCTCGTGCGGGCGGGGCCAGTCGGCGCGCAGGCCGCGGTTGCGCGGCACCCACGATGCGCCGTCGTCGGTCGTCTCGTACGCACCGACCCCCTGGACGATCGCCCAGAAGCGCGACGCGTCGTCACGGTCGGGCATGAGCATCGAGATGCCGAGATGGCCGGGGGGCTGATTCGCCGGGTCGTCCCAGAGCTCGCTGCCGGGCTGGCCCGCAAGGGTCGAGAGCAGCTCCCACGTCGCGCCGCCGTCGCCGCTCTGGAAGATGCCGGGCATCTCGACGCCCACGAGTACGCGCCCGTCGCCCGTGACGGCGAGGGACGAGACCTTCGCGAGCTTCTTGCCGCTCGATTCGTCGTAGGCGAGCCCTTCGCTCGAATGCGCCCACGTCTCGCCGCGGTCAGGGCTGCGCCAGACGGCGGCGCCGTGCCATTCGCTCGCAGCGGCTGCGTAGATCGAGCCGCCGGCAGGGTCGTAGATCGCGTGGTAGACGGGCCAGCTCTCGCAGAACGGCCCGCGCAACGACCAGTCGCGCCGATCCTGGTCGCTCTCGAGCATGAAGCAGCCCTTGCGGGTCCCGACGAGCAGAACGGTCTTCGCCATGTCTTCAACCTCCGGTTCGGACGACTGCCGGGAGGCTGTCGCGCCGAGGGCGCGCCGACCCGCCTCTACGGGTGCTCGATCACGGCCTCCGGCGGCTCCTCGCGCTGCTTGACGAACAGCACCGCGCGGGTCCAGTCCGGCATCCACCAGGATCGCCGCGGTTGATCGGCAGGACGATCGAGCGAACGCGTGCGCGAGCAGCACGAGCGCGAGGATGAGCACGAAGGCGAGCACTCTGCGGCCCGCCTTCGCCGGGGCTACGATCCGTCCGGTGGCGCCCGGCGACGTGCAGTCGGCCTTCGCACAGGCCGCGGCCGAGGACGGGATCGTGCTCGGGAACGCGTCGTTCGACTGGCTCTGCGAGCAGGGCCATGTCGGGCTCGAGCGCGTCGCGAGGGCGCGGAGGGATCCGGCGCTCGCCGGGCCGGTGACCGCGGCGCTCGAGCGCCTCGAGGGGATCCACCTCCGGCTCAACGGCGACGTCTCGGTCCTGCACGCGTCGCGCGAGAACCTCCTGCTCCCGGTCGATCTCGTGCACGAGCCGACCGGAACCGTGCTCGCGCTCGACGGGTCGCCGCACTTCACGTCGTTCCGCCTCGCCGCCCTCGAGCTCTATCCCGTCGATGCGCCCATGGGCTTCGACCTCGACGAGCACAAGGAGCTCTGCCGGGCCTGGTGCGCGACGACCGACGGCCTCGCGGGCGGCCTCGCCGCCAAGGGTTTCGGCTTCGGCGGGATACCGCGGGAACGGGCGTATCGCGATGCGCTGCTCGACCTCGGCGCCCCGGCCATGGGCCACCCGCCGGTCGTACGGGTCGCGGTCGTCGACGGCGACGGGACGGCCGGCTACCGCCGCCACCGCGCGTCGCTGCGCGCGCTGCTCGGGTAGCTATGACGGCTTCGCAGCCGGCTCGTACCCGTCGACGACCGAGACGTTGACGGTCGAGCAGCGTCCGCAGCGGACGCGGACCTTCTTCGTCATCTGCACCGCGTGCATCGCCTCCGCGAGGAGGTTGCCGCATTCGACGCACACGTAGTCGTCCGGGCCGTTGCCGTGGAAGACGGGACGGTCGGGATCCTCCTGGATCGCCGTTCCGCCGTCGCGGGGCACCTCCCCGTCGCGGATCTGTCGCATCGTCATGGTCGCCATCGCGTGCCCGCGGTCAGAGCGCGGCGAGCTTTCCGCTGAAGTCCTTGATCAGCGCGTCGAGCACGCCGACGACGACGCCCTCGCCCATCGACGCGGCCTTGCCTGTGATCTGCGCGTTGGTGTGGATCGTGCCTCCTCCTTCCGTGAGCGCGATCACGACGTTGGCGTTCGCGTGCCCCTGACCGCCGGCCTCCTTCGACTTGACGCTCATCACCACGCGGTGGGCGCCTGCGTCCTGCTCGACGATCTCCACGGTGCCGGTGAACGTCATCGACATCGCGCCCATCTTCACCTTGATCTCCGCCTTGACGGAAGCGGGGCCGGTCACCTCGAGGACGCTGCCGCCCTCGACGCACGGCACGACGCGCTCGAGGTCGAGGATTGTCGCCCAGCTCTCGTCGATCGGCTTTGCGGTGGAGAAAGAGTGATCCAGGTCTACGGCCATCGTGCGCTCTCCTCAGGTCAGTGACGGGACAGTAGCGAAGGGTTTCGTAGAATCGCGTGCATGGCGATCCGGCAGGGGACACACGTGCTCGGGCCCGAGAACGGGACCCTGTCGGTCAGGACCGGGCGCACGGGCGCCGCAGCCAAGGCCGGGCACAACCTCCTGATCGCCGTCACCGACTGGCACGCGACGCTCGAGGTCGGCGAGGATCCAGCCCAGACGAGCATCGTCCTCGGGGCCGACGCGACCTCTCTGCGCGTGCGCGAGGGCACCGGGGGGATGCAGGCGCTCGGTGACGACGACAAGGCGAGTATCGAGGAGACGATCGACGAGGAAGTCCTGAAGCGGGAGGCCGTCGCGTTTCGCTCGACGCTCGTGGAGGCCGGCGGCGACGGCGGGCGGATGAGCGTGCAGGGCGAGCTGACGCTCGCCGGCACGACTCGCCCGATCGCGTTCGGTCTCACCGTCGGCGACGACGGCGAGATCGGCGGCAGTGCAGTCGTCAAGCAGACCGACTGGGGCATCGCGCCCTATTCCACGCTGTTCGGGGCACTGAAGGTCTCCGACGAGGTCGAAGTCTCGATCGACGCTCGCCTGCCGGCGCTCTGATCCGGCCCGCACCGGTTCCGGCTACCCGCTGTACACGGTTTGCGCGTCGAGCCCGCCTTCGACCCCCGGCGGCAGGGCGCCGCTGCCGTGCGCGTAGAGCGCGATCTCCTCGACCGTCTTGACCTGGGTCGGATCGCTCCCACCCGCGCCGACGAACGCGCCGTTGCTCCACTCGAGCGTCTCGGGTGCAGCGCCGAGCGCCATCCCCGCGAGCAGCTGCGCCTTCGCGCGAATCTTCTCGGTCGCGCTGACGATCGCCGCCGAGGTGCCCTCCGACGGGCTCGTGTTGTAGCCGTGACCAACGCCGAACCGGTCGGTGTCCACGGGCACGACCTTGACGTCGAGCGCGGGCACGCCGAGCTCGTCGGCGACGAGTTGCGCGTACTGCGCCTCCTTCCCGTCGGACTCGGTGGTCAGGCTGAGCACCATCTTGCCGGTCGGGTGCACGCGGAGAAAGACTGCCCGGTACGCCTCGTTAGCCATCGCTCGATCTCCTCCTGGTTCGTGACTCGCGGATCATCGCTCGTTCTCGGTTGCGGCGGGCGGGCTCTCGCTCGCGAGGCGCAGGCGCTCCTGGTGCGCGGTCAGCGCGTTGTGCTCTTCCAGGCCGCAGAACGACGGTTGCGGCCCGCCGAGCGGGTTCGGCGGGACCGCCGGCCGGTCGCAGCCCGGGTAGATGCACGTCTTCGCCGAGCCGGTCATTCGTCCGCCCACCCGGCGGTCGTGTTGCCCCTGCTCGGGCCGTGCCCGCTCGGCATGGAGACCGAGCTACCCGCGACGGGTGTGGCGCTCGGCCACGGCTCGTCCTCCGGCGCCGCCGCAGCCGGCTCCAGCGGCGGGCTCACGGCGGGCGCGCTTCGACCGATCGCGGCGACGACCTCGCCGAGCGCCGCGAAGGTGTGTCCGCTGACGAGCGCGTCGCAGTGCGGCAACGCAGCCACCATGCCGCCTGCCTGCACGGAGAAGTCGCCGGCGGCGACCCGCGGATTGACCCACACGATGCGGTGGGCCAGGCGCGCAAGCCGCTCCATCTCGCGGCCGACGAGCTTCGGGTCGCCGCGCTCCCAGCCGTCGGAGAGGATCACGACGACGGCGCCGCGCGCCATGCCGCGACGTCCGTGGCGGTCGTTGAACTCCTTCAGGGCGTCGCCGATCCGGGTCCCGCTCGACCAGTCCGGGGCGGCGGCGACGGCACGCTGGATCGCGCGCTCCGGATTGCGGGCCGCGAGCGCACGCGTGACGCGCGTCAGGCGCGTCGCGAACACGAACGCTTCGGCGTTCGGTCCGCTTCCGGCGGCGCAGGTCAGAAACTGCAGGTAGGCGCGGGCGTAGGGCTCCATCGAGCCCGAGATGTCGCACAGCAGGACGAGGCGGCGGCGGGCGACGCGCCTGCGCCGGCGCGCGAGCCGGATCGGATCGCCTCCCGTCCGCAGGCTGGCGCGCAACGTGCGTCGCATGTCGATGCGCTCCCCATGGCGTCCTCTCTCGTAGCGGCGCGTACGCCGCAGCGGGGTAGCGAGCTCGAGCTGCGACATCAGCCGGTAGAGCTGCGCGAGCTCGTGCGACTCGAGCGCGTCGAAGCTCTTGCGTCGCAGTACCTCCTCGTCGCTCGCCATCGCCAACGGGACGTCGACCTCGGCGGCGGCATCGTCATCCTCGCCCGCGCCGAGGGCGGACGGGGACACGCTCGGCGCGGCCGTCTCGCCGGAGTCTCGCGGTGCGGCTCGGTGCTCCGACCGCGGACGCTCGTCCGGCGGTGCGGCGACCGTCCGCGCATCCTCGGGGTCGAAGTCCTCGTCGCGCGCGCCGGTCCCGAAGACCGAGAAGAACACCGCGTCGAACACCGTGACCTGTGATGGATCGGACACGAAGACGGAGCGTGCCGTCCAGTACAGCCGCCTGCGCGCGATCGGCCTGACGAGCGTGAGCGCGCGTGCGAAGTCGGCCGTGCGCCCCGGCGTGACGGGGATGCCCGCGTCGTGCAGACGCCGGCTCAATGCGCC
Source organism: Gaiellaceae bacterium (assembly GCA_035532715.1). Lineage (GTDB taxonomy): Bacteria > Actinomycetota > Thermoleophilia > Gaiellales > Gaiellaceae > Palsa-739. Next base: position 5,572 of record DATKQO010000011.1, read on the forward strand.
TGCGAGCGGCGGCAGGTCGAGGTGGATCGTCTCGACACCGAACGCCGTGCCGGACCTGGATGCGTCAGTCACCGGCGCGCACGAGCTCGTCGAGGCCGGCCGCGCGGATCACCTCCTGGTCGTCGTCGTACTTCAGCACCGAGCCGAGCGTGCGATCCACCGCTGCCGCGTCGAGGCTTTCGATGCCGAGGAGGCTCAGCGCCGCGAGCCAGTCGATCGCCTCGGCGATACCGGGAGGCTTCTGCACGTCGCTCGCGCGCAGGCGCGAGACGGCGTTCGCGACCTGCACCGCGAGCGTCTCCGACGCGTTCTTCACGCGACGGCGCACGATCTCGACCTCGCGCTGCGGGGTCGGGTACTCGATCCGGTGGTAGAGGCAGCGGCGCTTCACGGCGTCGTGCAGGTCGCGCGTCCGGTTGGAGGTGAGCACGATGACCGGCGGGTGCGTCGCGCGGATCGTCCCGAGCTCGGGGATCGTGACG
>DATKQO010000012.1:0-6186 GCA_035532715.1 Gaiellaceae bacterium
CGCCGACTTCGACCTCACCTTCGACGTCGACGTGCGCGGCAGCTTCCTGCTCGCGCAGGCGGCGGCGCGGCGCATGATCGCGGGCGGGTCGATCGTGAACATCACCTCGGTGCACGAGCACATCCCGCGGCCGGGCTTCGCCGTCTACGCCGCGTCCAAAGCTGCGCTCGGCATGCTCAGCCGCTCGCTCGCGCTCGAGCTCGCCGACCGCAACATCCGCGTCAACGCGGTCGCGCCCGGCGTGATCGAGACGCCGCGAAATGAAGCGGACGCCCGTTCGCTCGACCCCCAGGTGCCGCTCGGCCGCCCCGGCCGGCCGGAGGAGGTCGCCTCGCTCGTCTCCTGGCTCTGCTCCGAGGAGGCCGCCTACGTCACCGGTGCGAGCTACGTGATCGACGGCGGGATGACGCAGCAGGTCGTGTCGACTCCCGCCGGCTGAGACGAACGAGATCTCAGCCATAGCGGCCTGCTCGAGCCGCCTTACCAAGCTTTTACGCATGAGAAGCGGCCTTCCGGGTTACCCATGAGGTGAAACCCAATGGAAGGACACAGCATGAGAAGGCTCATGATCCTGATCGCCGCCGCCGCAGTGCTTGCGCTGCCGGCCGTGGCATCCGCGAACGACGGCCACTCCTCGCACCACAACAAGGGCCACCGGCACGGCCTCTTCACGAAGCTCACCGGTACCGGCACGAGCTTCGCGGGGACGAGCGCGACCGCAACGGGCACCGTCGCGGGCAAGGGCCTGCTCGCGAGCGGCACGTTCACCGCGACCCTGAGCACGACGTGGTCGCAGGCGACCACCAAGACGAGGGATCACGGCACGCTCTCGTGCGCGCCCGCAACGCTCGCGCTGACGATCACCGACAGCGCGTCGGCCGCCAACACGACGACCGGCACGATCACCGGGAAGACGTGTGCGTTCACGAAGACCGACGGCACCGTCGTCCGCGGCTTCTTCGGTAACGGCACCGCCACCGGTGCCGGCACGCTCGCCGCCCTCACCGGCACCGAGCGCGCGTTCCTCTCGCAGAAGGCCGACGGCACCGTCAAGGGCGCCGTCTTCGCCGGCGTCGGCGTGGTGCTCCACCGTGAGTTCACGGCGCGCGAGAACACCGCCTCGAACCAGACCGGTCACTGCACCGGCAAGCACTAGGCACGACGCTCCTCCCGAGAGGCCGAAGGGCGCCGAAAGGCGCCCTTCGTGTCTCCGGCGGGGCGAAAATGCACCCTCCGGACACCCTAGTACGATGGCTTGCCCGTGCCCGAAACGACTCCCTTCGTCCACCTCCACGTCCATTCGGAGTTCTCGATCCTCGACGGAGCGTGCCGCATCCCGGCGCTCGCGGCCCGGGCGGCGGAGCTCGAGATGCCGGCCGTCGCGCTCACCGACCACGGCTCCCTCGCCGGCGCGATCGACCTCGTCAAGGAGACGGCCAAGGTCGGCGTGAAGCCGGTGCTCGGCTGCGAGGTGTACGTCGCCGACGACCGCCGCGCGCAGCAGAAGGGGTACGCGCACCTCACGCTCCTCGCCGAGACGAACGAGGGCTACGGCAACCTGATCAAGCTGTCGAGCCTCGGCTACCTCGAGGGCTACTACTACAAGCCCCGGGTCGACTGGGAGCTGCTCGAGCAATACGGCAAGGGGCTCGTGGCGCTCTCCGGCTGTCTCTCGGGCCGCGTCTGCAAGGCCCTCGAGGAAGGCCGCGCCGACGACGCCGAAGGCGAGCTCGACCGGCTGACGACGATCTTCGGGCGCGATCAGGTCTACGTCGAGATGCAGAACGCGCACCTCGACGTGCAGCAGCGCATCAATCCGCTGCTGCAGCAGCTCGCCGCGAAGCGGGGCCTGCCGCTCGTCGCAACGGGCGACGTGCACTACCTCCGCCACGAGGACGCGCGCGCGCACGAGGCGCTCCTCTGCATCCAGTCAGGCGACTCGCTCAAGAACCCGAACCACTGGAAATTCGACACCGACCACTTCTTCTTCAAGACGCAGGCCGAGATGGCGCTCGACTTCCCCGGCCACGAGGAAGCGATGCGCCGCACGCTCGAGATCGCCGACCGCTGCAACGTCGAGCTGGAGCTCGACCGGATCTTCCTGCCGAAATTCCCGACGCCCGGCGAACGCGACGCGTTCGAATACCTCGTCGAGCTGTGCGAGCGCGGGCTCGAGCGCCGGTACGACACGGTCACCGCCGATCTCCAGGAGCGGTTGAAGTTCGAGCTGAAGACGATCCGCGAGATGGGCTTCGCCGACTACTTCCTGATCGTGGCCGACTTCATCGGCTTCGCGAAGCGCAACGGCGTCAGCGTCGGCCCGGGCCGCGGCAGCGCCGCCGGCTCGCTCGTCGCGTACTGCCTCGAGATCACCGACCTCGACCCGATCCGCTACGACCTGCTGTTCGAGCGTTTCCTCAACCCGGGCCGCAAGGAGTTGCCGGACATCGACATCGACTTCGCCGTCGAGGGCCGCGAGCGCGTCATCAACTACGTCGCGGAGAAGTACGGCCGCGACCGCGTCGCGCAGATCATCACGTTCGGGACGATGGCCGCGCGCGCGGCGGTGCGCGACGCCGGGCGCGTGCTCGAGGTGCCGTACGGCGTCGTCGACAAGATCGCGAAGCTCATCCCGGAAGGCCCGGGCCAGAACCTCGAGGAGCAGCTCAAGCCGGGCTCCGAGCTGAAGGCGTCGTACGACTCCGACCCGGTGACGCGCGAGATCGTCGACCTCGCGCGGCCGCTCGAGGGGCTGACGCGGCAGGACTCGATCCACGCCGCCGGCGTCGTGATCGGCGCAGAGCCGCTCATGAACGTCGTCCCGCTGCAGCAGAAGGGGCCCGACCAGGAGATCGTGACGCAGTTCTCGATGAACAACGTCGTCGCCGCGGGCCTGCTCAAGGTGGACTTCCTCGGCCTGCGCAACCTCGACGTGATCGACAAGGCCGTCGAGCTCGTCGGCGGCGGGCTCGACATCGGCGCCATCCAGCTCGACGACAAGAAGACGTACGCGATGCTCGCGCGCGGCGAGTCGACGGGCGTGTTCCAGTTCGAGTCGTCCGGCATGCGCGACGCGCTGCGTCAGGTGAAGCCGACGGTGTTCGAGGATCTCATCGCCCTCGTCGCGCTCTACCGGCCGGGGCCGATGCAGTACATCCCGGTCTACGCGAAGCGGAAGAACGGGCACGAGCCGGTCTCGTATGCCGAGCCGCGGCTGAAGGAGATCCTCAGCGACACGTACGGCATCGCGATCTACCAGGAGCAGTCGATGGAGATCGCAAAGCAGATCGCCGGCTTCTCCCCCGCGGAAGCCGACGACCTGCGCAAGGCGATCGGGAAGAAGATCCATTCCCTCATGGCCTCGTTGAAGGGGAAGTTCCTCGAAGGCTGCGCGTCAAACGGGGTCACCCCGGGAATCGCGAACCAGCTCTGGGCCGACCTCGAGCAGTCCCAGGACTACTCGTTCAACAAGAGCCACGCCGCCTGCTACGCGCTGATCGCCTACCGCACCGCCTGGCTGCGCGCGAATCACGCGAAGGAGTACATGGCGGCCCTCATCTCCTCCGTGATGAACACGAAGGACAAGGTGCCGTACTACGTCGCCGCCTGCCACGACCTGGCGATCGACGTGCTGCCGCCGGACGTGAACACGTCGATGATCGACTTCGCCGTCGTCGAGGGGAAGATCCGCTTCGGGCTGAACGCCGTGAAGAACGTCGGCGAGTCGGCGTGTCGCGCCATCGTGCGTGCGCGCGAGGAAGGCGGCTCGTTCACGTCGATCTGGGACTTCACCGAGCGCGTCGACCCGCAGCTCGTGAACAAGCGCGCGCTCGAATCGCTCGTCAAGTGCGGCGCGCTCGACTCGACCGGGTCGCCGCGCCGCGGCCTGCTCGAGTGCCTCGAGCAGGCGCTCGCGTGGGGGCAGAAGCAGCAGTCCGACAAGCTGCTCGGCCAGGGCTCGATCTTCGACCTCGACGAGGCGGACGGCGACGCCGCGCCGCGCCATCATCCCGCGATCCCGGCCGGCGCCGAGTTCGAGAAGAACGAGCTCCTGAAGCTCGAGAAGGAGACGCTCGGCCTCTACGTCTCCGACCATCCGCTGACGCCGATCCGCGACCAGCTCCGCCGCAAGACCGACTGCGCGCTGAACGAGCTCGAGCGGCGACGTGACGGCGAGATCGTCCTCGTCGGCGGCATCGTCTCCTCGCTCAAGATGATGACGACGAAGAAGGGCGACCCGATGGTGTTCGCCGGCATCGAGGACGTCACCGGCTCGTGCGAGGTCGTCGCGTTCAACTCCGTCTACCAGCAGGCGCGCGAGCTGCTCGTGCAGGACCGCATCCTGATCGTGAAGGGCCGCGTCGACCAGAAGGGCGCGGGGGAGACGAAGCTCGTCGCGCTCGAGATCACCGGCTTCGAGGCCGTCCCCGAGCGGCGCGAGGTGCGGCTGAAGGTCGACGCGCGCATCGCGCGGGCCGGCGTCGTGCGCGAGCTCGCTGCGGTCGTCAAGGACTTTCCCGGCGAGGCGCCGGTCTACGTCGACCTCGTCACGTCGATGGGCTCGAAGCTCCTCGAGCTCGGCCCGAACTACCGCGTGCAGCCGGTGCCGGACTTCTTCGCCGAGGTGAAGGCCCTGCTCGGCGAAGCGGCCGTCGCGTAGCGGGAGGCGCGGGGCGTCGGACGGATCTGAACGGCGTTCGCGCGCGACGGCTACCGTGGCTGGGTGAACGAGCCGAATCTCACCGCCCGCCGCGACGACCTGCGCAACGTCGCGATCGTCGCGCACGTCGACCACGGCAAGACGACGCTCGTCGACGCGCTGCTGTGGCAGGCCGGCTCGTTCCGCGAGAACCAGGACGTGAATGAGCGCGTGATGGACTCGACCGACCTCGAGCGCGAGAAGGGCATCACGATCCTCGCCAAGAACACCGCGGTCACGGTCGGCGGCACGAAGTTCAACATCATCGACACGCCCGGCCACGCCGACTTCGGCGGCGAGGTCGAACGCGGGCTCACGATGGTCGACGGCGTGCTGCTGCTCGTCGACGCGAGCGAGGGCCCGCTGCCGCAGACGCGCTTCGTGCTGCGCAAGGCGCTCGAGGCGCGGCTCCCAGTCGTGCTCGTCGTGAACAAGGTCGACCGGCCCGACGCGCGCTCCGAGGAGGTCGTGAACGAGGTCTACGAGCTCTTCCTCGACCTCGACGCCGACGAGCGTCAGATCGAGTTTCCGATCGTCTACTGCAACGCGCGCGCCGGCAAGGCGGGGCTCGCCGAGGATGCGCTCGCCGACGATCTCGGGCCGCTCGTGCAGACGATCCTCGACACCGTTCCGCCGCCGTCGTACGACCCCGAGCATCCCTTGCAGGCGCTCGTCACGAACCTCGACGCCGACTCGTACGTCGGCCGGCTCGCGCTCTGCCGCATCCGGCACGGCACGCTGCGCAAAGGCGCAACGGTGGCGTGGTGCCGCGCCGACGGCACGATCGCGAACGCGCGCATCACCGAGCTCTACATCACCGAGGCGCTCGACCGCGTCTCCGCCGCGGAGGCCGGCCCGGGGGAGATCGTCGCGATCGCGGGCATCCCCGAGGTGACGATCGGCGAGACGATCGCCGACCCCGACGACCCGCGTCCGCTGCCCGTCACGACCGTCGATGAGCCGTCCCTCTCGATCACGGTCGGCATCAACACCTCGCCGCTCGCCGGCACAGAAGGCGACCGGCTCACGGCGTCGATGGTGAAGGCGCGTCTCGACCAGGAGCTCGTCGGCAACGTGTCGTTGCGCGTCAACGCGACCGACCGCCCCGACGCGTGGGAGGTGCAGGGTCGCGGCGAGCTCCAGCTCGCGGTGCTCGTCGAGCTGATGCGCCGGGAGGGCTTCGAGCTCACCGTCGGCAAGCCGGAGGTCTTGACGCGCGAGATCGACGGCAAGCGCAACGAACCGATGGAGCGCGTCGCGATCGACGTGCCGGAGGAATACATCGGCGTCGTCACGCAGCTCCTTGCGCTGCGCAAGGCGCGCATGCAGCAGATGGTGAACCACGGCACCGGCTGGGCGCGCATGGAATACGTCGTTCCCGCGCGCGGCCTCATCGGCTTCCGCACCGAGTTCCTCACCGAGACGCGCGGCACCGGCATCCTCCACCACGTCTTCGAAGGCTGGGAGCCCTGGCACGGCGAGCTGCG
>DATKQO010000013.1:0-5445 GCA_035532715.1 Gaiellaceae bacterium
GCAACGGTTACTCGCGCTGGCCGTTCTTCGAGTACCTCGCCGAGAAGTACGGCCCGGCCTTCGTCGAGGACATCCTCGCCCAGGGCGCCGCCGGAGCGCCTGCGACGAGCGCCATCGACGCGTTGAGCCAGGCGCTCGTCGCGAAGGGGACGACGCTCGCCGATACCTATGACGCCTGGACACAGGCCGACCTCACAAACAGCTACACGCCTGCCGTTCTCCAGCAGCGCACGCCGCACGCCTGGACGTCGCTCACCACCGGCGTGACCGCCGGCACGCTTTCGACGATCAAGGTGCCGGTCAACCACCTCTCGACGCGCATCGTGGAGTTCGACCGCGGCGACGGCGACCCGACGCACATCTGCCACGCGGCGACGCTCTCGATCACGGTCTCGATGCCGGCGGGAACCTCGTCCAAGCCGGTGTTCTGGTGGGACGCGATCGGCAGCACTCCCATTCCGCTCACGGTGAGCGGAAGCTCGGCCTTCGCCGCGATCCCGTGGGACACGTGCACGTACTCGGGGATTCACGGCTATCTCGCCATCCCGAACGCGTCGACCACCGTCGACGCAGCCGACTTCAGCATCGCGTCGACGCTGAACGTCGACACGAGCACGCCGATCGATCCCAACAACGCGCCTGCGCCGGTCGCGACGAACACGGCCGTCATTCCGGTCTCGAACGCCGAGGTCGCGCCGACCGTGATGATCGCGGGAGCGGTCTCCATCACCCTCTCGCCCAAGAGCCGCGTCGTACGCTTCCTCGTCGTCTCGAGCGGCGAAGGCAGGCTCCACGGGATGATCGGCGGCGCCGATCTCGGCAGCCCCGCGCTCCGGGCAGGGAACAACGACATCCGGTTCACGGTCCCGGTGGGGATGCTGCAGTCGCTCCGCCGATCGGCGGCGAACGATCTCCTCACGCTGACCGCGATCTCGCCGCAGGGGACCGAGACCGGAGCCTCGGTGACGCGACGTATCGTCGTCGCGAAGCCGCCGCGCAAGACGCACCGTTAGAGTCGCCACCATGTCGGCGGCCGACGGGATCTGGCTCGCGCGGCCCGATCGTGTCGGCGACGGGACGCCCGTCGCGGTGAAGGACCTCCGCGACACCGCAGGCCTCGGGACGACGTACGGCTCGGCCCTCTTCGCCGAGCACGTCCCGCGGAAGAGCGCCGCTGCCGTTTCCCGCCTCGAGGAAGCCGGCTACGCGGTCGCGGGCAAGACGAACCTGCACGAGTTCGCGTACGGGATCTCCTCGCAGAACCCCCACTTCGGCACGGTCCCGAATCCACGTTTTCCCGGCCACGTGGCCGGCGGCTCGAGCGGCGGCTCGGCGGCCGCGATCGCCGCCGGCGAGCTCGAGCTGGCCCTCGGCACCGACTCGGGCGGGTCGATCCGCATTCCCGCCGCGTGGTGCGGGGTCTTCGGGTTCAAGCCGACCTTCGACCTCGTCTCGACGCAGGGCTGCTTCCCACTCGCGCCGAGCTACGACCACGTCGGGCCGCTGGCGTCCTCGGTCGCCGGCTGCGTCGAGGTGCTGCGCGCGCTCGCCCCGGGCTTCGAGGCCGCATCCCTCGAGTCGCTCGAAGAGGTCGTGGTCGGCGTCACGTGGCTCGAGGACGCCGATCGAGGCATCGCAGAACGAGTTGCTGCGGCGGCCGAGCTGTTTCCGCGGCGGCGCGCGCTCGCGTTTCCGATCGTCGATCGAGCCGAGAACGCGCTCTTCATGCGGGAGGTCGCCCACGTCCACAGCGGCCTCTTTCCCGACCGCGCCGAGGAGTACGGCGAGAGCGTCCGCTGGAAGCTCGAGCGCTGCTTCGAGGTCACCGACGGCGAAGAGGGCGAGGCGCGGCGCCTGCGCGCGGAGTACCGGGAGCGCTGCATGGCGGCGATCGAGGGGCTCGACCTGCTCGTGACGCCGACGGTGCCGATGGTCGCACCGGCCGCCGACGCCGACGAGCGGGGGTTTCGCGGCCGCGGCACCCGCTTCACGTACCCGTTCAACGCGCTCGGGTGGCCGGCGCTCGCGATTCCGTGCGGCCCGGCGGAGGACGGCCTCACCGCGTCGCTGCAGCTCGTGGGGCGTCCGGGCGACGACGCCCGCGTCCTCGCGGCCGGCGCGCTGCTCGCATCCCTCCTTTGAGGGACAGCACGACCGGCTCGTATGCCGAAAACGAGGGATGACCGTGCGCTTCCTCCGCATCATCTCCCTGCTCGCCGTCGCGGTGCTCGCGATCGCCTCGCAGACCTCGTCAGCCGGCATCTCCGGGCCTACCGGGCTGCACGGGTTCATGCTCCGCGCCGACGAGACGCCGACATCGGACTTCCACAGCACCCCCTCGTTCGCGTGGAATCCGACGCCCGGCGCCCTGCGCTACGAGTTCCAGCTCTCGATCAGCAGCACGTTCCAGGACAACGGCATCCTGTACGACAACCCGCAGCTGCTCACTCCGGTCGAGGCGCCCCCGCTGACGCTCCCGTGGATCACGGGTGAACCGCATGCGCTCTATGCGCGCGTGCGCGCCTTCCTCGCGGGGAATGCGGCAACGCCGTGGAGCAGCTCCTTCGGCTTCGACGTCACGCCGCCGTCGCCGCCGTCGCCCCTGCCGAGCTACCCCGGGCTCTTGCGCTGGACGCCGGTCGAGGGTGCGGGGTCGTACGAGGTGTGGCTGATCGACGCCAACAAGTTCGAGCAGGTGCGTACGAACGTCCTCGACGAGCGCGAGTTCTACACGCTCCATCAGACGCAGAAGTGGACCGGAACGGTGCGCTGGCGGATCCGCGCGATTCGCGACGACGTCCACAACTACCGCATCAACGGGATCCCGGCCGTCCAGTACGGCGCGTGGAGCCCGATCTACAGCTCCTCGAACCCGGCGCTCGCGACCGGGCAGATCAAGCTCGTCGGCACCGTCTCCGACGTGTTCTCCGACGGCTCCGCCGCCTCGCAGGCGCACCGGCTGATGCCCGCCTTCGTCTGGACCGGGAACCAGACGTTCTCGGGAACCGCCGCGGAGCTGTACCGCGTCTACGTCTTCACGGACAGCCAGTGCCTGAACACCGTCTACACGAGCGCCGTGGTCGGCAGCCCGGCCTACGCCGCGCGCCCGTTCGGCCCGCTCTCTCTTCCCCAGAGCGCGGACGCGCTCGCCGCCGCGCGCAGCGAGTACCTCGGCGACGGGACGGAGGCCGGAGGCGTCTCCTACGACGGCTCGGCCATCACGCCGACCGAGCAGACGGCGGCGGCCACCCCCCAGGTGACGATCCCCGGTGACGTCCCGAGCGCGACGGGCACGACGCCGCCGCCCGCGCCGACCGGCGGCCCGGCTCCCTCCGCCGGCGGCCCGAGCTCGGGTGGCAGCGGATCGAGCAACATCGCGGTCGGCGGCAAGGTCGGCGCACCCGTCGACCTGTGGGACACCGACTGGCCGCAGAGCGGCTACTACTGGACGGTCGTCCCGGTGGCCCCGGTCGTGGTCGGCGCCGCAGGAACCACGGTGTCGTCGCCCGGCGCGTCGAAGGGCTCGACGGTCGTCCCGGTCGTCGACAGCTCCCAGTTCAAGGTCGGCGTGACCGTGACGGTCGGCAGCGGGCTCGTCAGCGACACGAGCACGATCACCGCAGTCGGCGGCAGCTCGATCACGATCGCCGCGCCGCTGCAGTTCGGGCATGCGATCGGCGAGCAGGTCGTCGTCATCGGCAGCGCCGTCGTCTATCAGGATCTCGAGCTGCCGCAGGACGTCTGCAAGGGAGACGCGACCCACCCGCCTCGCATCCAGCGCTTCGGGATCGCGAGCGAGCCCTCCCTGACGACCGCGCAGGTCCCGTTCGCGACGGGCCTCTCCGTGACGGGGCGGCTCACCTCGGCGGCGAAGAACCCGACCTTCTACAGCCAGCCGCTCGTCGCCTGGACGCCCGCTCTCGCCGCCGACCTCTACCAGGTGCAGTGGAGCAAGACGCGCTACCCGTTCGTCCCGCAGCCCGACCCGCGCACGAACTCGCTGGGCATCCTCACGTTCGCGACCTCGTCGGTGTTGCCGCTGCAACCCGGCTCGTACTGGTACCGCGTCCGCGGCTTCGACTACAACCTGCCGACGGGCGTACAGCAGATGAGCTGGTCCGATCCGCAGCCGCTCGTCGTCTCGAAGCCGAGGTTCAAGCTCACGGCGGCGCCGGCGAAGAAGTTCAAGATCGCCGGCGGCTCGAAGTAGCCGTATAGGCTCGGCCGCATGGCCGACGCCGATCTCGCCTTCGCACTCGAGCTCGCAGAGCTCGCCGACTCACTCTCGGTTCCACGCTTCCGCGCGCTCGACCTCCGGGTCGAGACGAAGGCCGACCTCACGCCCGTGACCGACGCCGACCGTGCGGTCGAACGCGCGTTGCGCGAGCGGATCGCCGCAGAGCGCCCCGGCGACACGGTGCTCGGCGAGGAAGAGGGAGACGAGGGCGCTTCCAGCCCGGCGCGCTGGATTCTCGACCCGATCGACGGCACGCGGAACTTCTCGCGCGGCATCCCGGTGTGGGCGACGCTGATCGCGCTCGAGCGGGACGGCGACACCGTCTGCGCCGTCGTGTCGGCGCCGCCGCTTCACCGCCGCTGGTGGGCGTCCCGGGGTGCGGGCGCGTTCGTCAACGGCGAACGGATCCATGTTTCCGGCATCGCGTCGCTCGACGAGGCGGTGCTGTCGGCGACGTACGCCTCCGACCTCGACGTGCTCGAGCCGCGCGCATGGCACGCGCGCGGGTTCGGCGATTTCTGGCAGCACGTGCTCGTCGCCGAAGGCGCCGTCGACGCGGCGCTCGACGCCGAGCTTGCGATCTGGGACTACACGGCGCCCTCCCTCATCGTCACGGAGGCCGGCGGCCGCGTCACGACCCTCGACGGAGGCGTGTTGGAGCCGTACAAGCGCATCGTCAGCTCGAACGGCCTCGTGCACGACGACGTGCTCGCGTTACTGCACGGACGCTAGGACCGCAGCCTCGTAGACCGGGTCGCGCGTGAAGCGGTCGAGCTCGTCGGAGAGCACGTCGCTCGGCTGCGGCGGGTCGCCCGGCGGGAACGGCGCCGGCTCGCCGTCGAGGTCGATTCCCACGAGGCTCTCGTGCGGCTCGACCTCGAGCGCGATGTCGTCGCGGTCGAGGCGCGAGCGCAGCCAGCCTGCGAGCAGCTGCCCCTGGGCCTCCGTGCCCCGCACCCGGATGGTGCCGACCGCGGCGATGTCCGGCCACAGCGACGCGAGCAGCGCCCGCCAGCGCGACGTGCGCGCCCACGCGATGTCGGAGACCGCGGCGCGGTCGAAGAGCTCCGCGAGCCGCCGGTACGGATACGGCAAGTCGTCCCACTCCGTCGAGTCGACGATCAACCGGTCGGTGATCCTGACGAGCTGGTCGAGCTCCTGCGACTCCCACGCCGGCTCGCCGCGCCAGCGGAGGAAGATCGGGAGAT
>DATKQO010000014.1:0-8104 GCA_035532715.1 Gaiellaceae bacterium
CCGATCACGCCCGCGTTCGTCGCGATGAACAGGATGGTCGCCGCGAGCAGGCCGACGTAGACCTTGGCGGCACCGAGCACATAGCCATGCAGACTGAGGTTCTCGACGAGCCCGAGCACCGGATCGTTCTTGAAGCCCTGAGGCGGATCGAGGCCGAGCTTCGTGACGTACCGGCCGCCCACCTTGTGAACCGGCAGGGCCGAGAGCGCGACCCACGGGAGCGTGAAGTAGATCGCGAAGACGGCGATGGCGACCCACGAGATCGCCTTCGGCACCGAGCGCAACGGATCCCGCGCCTCCTCGGCGAGATTCGAGACCGTCTCGATGCCGGTGTACGCGATCATCGCCACCGGAATCGCGAGCGCGAAGTTCGACCACGTCGGCGCAACGCCGAAGTGGATGTTGCTGGTGATGATGTGCGACGAGAAGATCAGCGCGAACCCGAGCCCGACAAGCAGCAACTGCGTCGCAAAGTCGAGCACGGCGAGCAGCACGTTGAGGCTTGCCGCCTCCTTGATCCCGACGACGTTCAGCCCGACGAGCAGCCACGTGAAGACGATCCCGACGACCACGTCCCAGGGTGTCGTCCGCAGCGGCGCCCAGAAGATCGAGAGGTAATGCGGGACGAAGATCACCGAGATCGCGACGGTGATCACGTAATTGAGCATCTGCGCCCACGCCGCGCCGAAGGAGACGAGCTCGTTGAAGGCGTGGCGCGCGAACGACGACGAGCCCCCCGCTTCGGGGAAGCGGACGGTCCCCTCCGCGTAGGTCGCCGCCGTCGCCGCGAAGATGAGGCCGCTGATGATGAAGACGAGCGGCGTCATCCCGAGCGCGATGCTCGCCGTCAGGCCGAGTGCGTAATAGATCGACGAGCCGACGTTCCCGTACGCGGTGGCGAACAGCGCGTTCGCGCCGAGCACACGCTCGAGTCCCTGTTGCTGGCGCCGGCGGGGCACCGGAGGACTGTAGTCCGAGATGGGTCAGCGGAGGAGCTGGTACGGGACGCTCGCGAGGATCACGCCCGGCTCGAAGATGAGGAGCCGCTTCACGTAGAGCGCGCGCTGGTTGTGGAGGAGCCGCCGCCAGCCGCGAACGACGAGCTCGGGCATGAGCACGAGGACTGCCGTGGTCTCGTCCGCCGTGAGATCGCGCAGGTAGCCGAGGAGCGGCGGGCCGAAGTCGCGGTACGGCGCCTCGTCGAGGTCGAGCGGCACGCGCGGGCCGTGGACGGCCCAATCGGCGCGGATCGCCCGCGCGTCCTCGCCGCTGAACGCGAAGTGGACGGCCCGGGTGTCCTCGATCCCGAGCGTCCGGGCATAGTTCACGGCGCGCATCGACGCGGCGTTGACCCCGGACACGAGGATGCGCACGATCAGCCGCTCCGGGGTCGGCCGCGATCGCTCCCCGACGAACGGGACGTCCGCGACGACGACCCCCTGCTCCGCGAGCAGGCGCAGCTTGAGGGCGAGCTCGCGCGGCCTGCGCAGCTGCTCGACGATCGACTCGGACCGGAACAGCTCCGGGATGACGACGGTCACGAAGTGAGACTCGCCGCGGGGCAGGCGCCAGACCTGCTCGAGGATCGAGTCGATGAAGCCGGGCGTGGAGTCGAGCGCCTCGAGCGGAGGGCTCCCGCCCGTGCGACGGAACCAGCGGGCCCGGATGCCGGGATCGGTGCCACGCTGCGGCACGTGCACGGCGCGGAGCCGGTGGGGCGTGATCGCGCGCGCGAACCAGAGCGCCTCGTCGGCAGCATGGTCGAGCGACTCGACGACGAGCAGTGTCTGATTCTCCGCCGGCGGCGCGGCGACAACTGCTGCCGCACCGGCGGTGAGCCGCCGCGCAAGCCTGCGGTAGTGGCGCCTGATGCCGAGCATCGCAATGACGAGCAGGGGGATCGCCACCGTGACGAGCCATGCCCCTTCGCCGAACTTCGTGTAGACGACGATCAGCATCACGACGAGCGTCGCCGTCGCGCCGACCGCGTTGACCGCGGCGCGCGCCTGCCACCGGGGCTCGCGCCGGCGCTGCCAGTAGCGCACCATGCCGGCCTGCGAGAGCGTGAACGCGGTGAAGACGCCGATCACGTAGAGGTGGATGAGGCTGTTCGTGTTCGCCCCGTAGATCCAGAGCAGCAGCGCCGCGGCTCCGGCGAGCACGACCATGCCGTTCGAGAACACGAGGCGGTCGCCGAGGTTGAGGAACTGCCTCGGCGCGAACCCGTCGCGGGCGAGCAGCGCGGAAAGTCGCGGGAAGCCCTGAAATGACGTGTTCGCCGCCAGGATCAGGATGAGCAGCGTCAGCCCCTGGACGGCGTAGTACATGAAGCCTCCGAACGAGCCCGGCCGGAAGACGGCGCGCGCGATCTGCGACACGACCGAATTCGTGGAGCTCGGCAGCGCGTGCACGTGCACCGCGAGGTACGAGACGCCGAGGAACAACGAGATCGCGATCGCGCCGAGCACGCCGAGGGTCGTCGCGGCATTTCGGCCCTGCGGATGGCGGAAGGCGTTGACGCCGTTCGCGATCGCCTCCACACCCGTCAACGCGGTCGACCCGGACGAGAACGCACGGAGGAGCACGAACAGGCTCACCGTGCCTGCCCCGACGGGCAGCGCATGCGGCACGACGGCTCGATGCAGGTGGCCGGTCGCGAGCTGGACGATCCCGACCACGACCATCGTGCCGATCGCAGTGACGAACGCGTACGTCGGGAGAGCGAAGAGGGCTCCCGACTCGCGCACCCCGCGCAGGTTGGCCAGCACGATCAGGACGAGACAGCCGAGCGACAGCGCGACCTTGTGGTTCACGAGCGACGGGGCGAACGACGTGATTGCGAAGATGCCCGCGGAGATCGAGACGGCGACCGTGAGGACGTAGTCGGTGAGCAATGCCGCCGCCGCCGTGAGGCTCGGCAGCATGCCGAGGTTCTCGCGCGCGACGATGTACGCCCCGCCGCTCGTCTGATACGCGCGCACCGTCTGGCGGTAGGACAGGATCACGATCGCGAGCAGCGCCGCGATCGCGATCGAGATCGGAAAGACGATGTGCGCGGCACCCGCCGACGCGGCGACGAGCACGACGAGCGCCGACTCGGTGGCGTACGCGACCGACGAGAGCGGGTCGGACGCGAAGATCGGCAGGGCGATCCACTTCGGCAGCAGCGTCTCCTCCATCTGGCCGGTGCGCATCGGGCGGCCGACGACGAGACGCCGGACGGGCCGGCTCGGCTGAGGCACCTCCTCTTGCTCGTCGAGCGCGCTCACGTCTCGAGCGCCCCGAGCACGCGCTTGAGCGCGCGCGGCAAGAGGTGCTCCGTCTCCTCGGAGAAGAGCGGGCTGCCCGGATCGCGCAGGAGCTGGCGCGCGAGCAGCACGCCACGCGCGGTGACCGGGCGATCGTCGCCGAGCCTCGCGGCAAGCAGCCGCAGGAGATCCTCGGCGCGGCGCGCCGCAGGCCGGCGGAGCGGCGACGCGCCGGGGAGCGAGCCGGGAGCGAGCATCGACAGCACGCGGTTCACCTCGCGCGCGAGCGTCGCGCGATACGCCGGCGCGGTCAGCTCGAAGGAGCGCCAGCGTACGAGCGCCGACGTCTCCGAGCTGTGCGGCTCGAGGACGATCAGCCGGTCGACGGTTCTCCGGACGCCCTCGAGCTCACGCCAGGCGCGAAAGGCCCGCAGCGACGCCGCACCTCCGAAGGACACGGCGGCGAGCGCGCCCACGATCCACGGCAGGCGCGGGTCGGCCTCGAAGCCAAGCGCCGCGACGCAGAGGAGGACGAACGGCAGCGCGGCGCGTCCCGGGCGAGGGAGCTCGAGAAAGAGCGGAGTGCGGGCGTGGGTGGCCACGCTTCGACCGTACGGCCGGTGCTGCTCAGGCGGCGCTCAAGGTTCGCACCGTGCGCCTCAGGAAGATCTCAAGACGTGCGCCGAGCCGGGTTCACGATCCTGTAACCCACACCGGGCTCGGTCAGGATGTAGCGCGGTCGCGCGGGATCGGGCTCGAGCTTGCGTCGCAGTTGCGAGACGTACACGTGCAGGTAGTGGGACTCGTCGGCGTACGCGTGGCCCCAGACCTCTTCGAGGATCGCCTTGTGGGTGAGGAGCTTGCCCTCGTTCCGTACGAGCAGGCTCAGCAGCGTGAACTCGTGCGGCGTCAGCTGCACGGGACAGCCGCCGAGCGTCACCTCTCGTCCTGCGATGTCCACGCGGAGCTCGCCGACCTCACGCACGGGCTCGCTTTCGCCCTCGACCCGCCGGAGGGCCGCACGGAGCCGGGCGAGCAGCTCGTCCACCCCGAACGGCTTCGTCACGTAGTCGTCGGCGCCGGCGTCGAGCGCTGCGACCTTCTCGCTCTCGTCGCCGACGACAGAGAGCACGATCACCGGCACCGTGCTCCACGTACGGAGCTCCCGGCAGACGTCCGTGCCCCTCGTGTCGGGGAGCACGAGATCGAGGATGACCGCGTCGGGAGGTTGCACCGCGGCCGCCGTCAGCGCCTGCGCGCCGGTCGACGCCGTGTCGACGTCGTAGCCCGCGCCGCGAAGGCTCATCTCGAGAGCGCGCAGGATCTGCGGCTCGTCGTCCACGACGAGAATGCGGCTCATGTCGAGACCGGCGTCCGCTCTGCTGCGGGGAGCGCGAGCACGAAGTGGCCTCCCCAGGGATCGTCCTCGACCCAGACCCGAGCGCCGTTCACTTCCGAGAAGCCGCGCGCGATCGCGAGCCCGAGCCCCGCACCGCCGGCCGCGGCGCCGCCGCCGCGGCGAAACGCCTCGAACACGGCGTCACGCTCGCCCGCAGCGACTCCGGGACCCTGGTCGACCACGTGGAGCAGCAGCCGGCCGTCCTGCTCGTCCACCCGCACCTGCACCGGCGACCCGGGCGGCGAGAACTTCAACGCGTTGTCGAGGAGGTTCACGAGCACGCGCTCGATCTGCACCGCGTCGACCCGGACGGGCGGCGCGTCGGCGTCGAGGTCGGCGACCACGCGCTCGCCTTCGACCCCGAGCTCTTCCACGGCTCTGCCGACGAGCTCCTCCACGGGCCACAGCGCCGGGTGCGGAGCCGCGACCCCGCTCTCGAGTCGCGACAGGTCGAGCAGGTTCCCGACGATGCGGTCGAGGCGATCCGCTTCGCTGCGGATCGTGGTGACGAGCTCGGCGCGATCCGCGTCGGCAAGGCGAAGCTCCGAGTTCGCGAGCCCGGACGCCGCGGCCACGATCGCAGTGAGCGGAGAGCGCAGGTCGTGCGAGACGGCGTGCAGCACGGCGGTCTTGATCGCGTCGCTGCGCCGGAGCGCTTCGGCCTCGAGCACCTCCTCCGCGAGCGCGGCGGCTTCGCGCTCGCGCAACTCGGCGAGCTCGGCACGCCGCCGCGAGCGCGCCGCGAGCGCGCTCACGACGATCGCCGTTACGAGATACACGGCGAGCGCGAGCCAGTTCGCGCCGTCGCGCAGCTGGAACGTGTGCGTCGGCGGCAGGAAGAACCAGTTGAAGGCGAGCATGCTCGCGACCGACACGAGGGATGCGAGGCCGATCCCCCAGAGCACGGCGATGAGAAGCACGGCGAACACGTAGAGCACGCCGAGGCTCAGCACCGGGACATACGGCTTCAGCTCGGTGATCGCCGCGGTGACGAACACGACCGCGCCGGCGCTCGCGAGGAGCCCGGTCGCGAGCTCGCCGTAGGACCGTCCGGAGCGCACGTTCACGTGCAGAACGGTACTCCTGCCGGCTCGAGACGCGGGCAAGCGGGAACTGGGCGCCGCCGACGCGGCACCCAGCTCTGTCGCCCTAGCCGTGGATCGAGATGATCAGCGGAATGATCAGGATCGCGACGATGTTCGCGATCTTGATCATCGGGTTGATCGCGGGGCCGGCGGTGTCCTTGTACGGATCGCCGACCGTGTCGCCCGTGATCGAGGCGTTGTGCGCCTCGGAGCCCTTACCGCCGTGCGCGCCGTCCTCGATCGACTTCTTCGCGTTGTCCCAGGCGCCGCCGCCCGCGGTCATTGCGATCGCGAGGAAGAGGCCGGTGACGATCGTGCCGATGAGCAGCCCGCCCAGCATCTGCGGGTTGATGATCCCGACGATGATCGGGAACGCGATCGGCACGAGCGCGGGCAGCAACATGCTCCGGAGCGCGGACTTCGTGACGATGTCGATCGCGCGCCCGTACTCGGGGCGCGTCGTGCCCTCCATGATCCCCGGGATCTCGCGGAACTGGCGACGCACCTCCATGACGACCTCGCCGCCGACGCGTCCGACCGCCTGCATCGCGAGCGAGGCGAAGAGGAACGGCATGAGGCCGCCGATGAGCAGTCCGGCGATCACCCAGGCGTTCGAGAGGTCGAAGGTGAGCGTGCCGAGGTTGCCGTGCCCGGCGCCCTGCTCGTGGATCCCGTCGGCGTACGAGCCGAAGAGGACGAGCGCGGCGAGCGCGGCCGAGCCGATCGCGTAGCCCTTCGTGACGGCTTTGGTCGTGTTGCCGACCGCGTCGAGCGGATCGGTGATCGCGCGCACCTCGGGAGGCAGGTCCGCCATCTCGGCGATGCCGCCCGCGTTGTCGGTGACCGGGCCGTACGCGTCGAGCGCGACGATGAGGCCGGTCATCGACAGCTGCGCCATGACGGCGACGCCGATGCCGTAGAGGCCGGCGACGTGATTCGCGAGCAGGATGCCGGAGGCGATGACGATCACGGGGAGCGCCGTCGCCTGCATGCCGATGGCGAGACCCTCGATGATGTTCGTCGCGTGTCCCGTCTCCGACGCCTTCGCGATCGCCTTCACGGGGTTCCAGCGAGTGCCGGTGTAGTACTCGGTGATCCCGACGAGCAGGAACGTGACGACGAGCCCGATGAGCGCCGCGACGTAGAGGTGCCAGAAGCTGAACTTGCCCGTCGTGTCGAACGCCTTCGTGATCGGGATGAACCCGAGGGCGCTCAGCACCGTCGCGACGAGCACGCTGCGGTAGAGCGCGTTCATCACGTTGCCGCCCTCGCGAACACGCGCGAAGAGCGTGCCGATGATCGACGCGAGAATCGAGAGGCCGCCGATCGCGAGCGGGAAGAGCCACAGATGCGTGCCGGTGCTCGCGGCGCCGCCCGTGATGCCGAGCAGCATCACGGCCACCGCGGTGACCGCGTACGTCTCGAACAGGTCGGCGGCCATGCCGGCGCAGTCGCCGACGTTGTCGCCCACGTTGTCCGCGATCACGGCCGGGTTGCGCGGGTCGTCCTCGGGGATACCGGCTTCGAGCTTGCCGACGAGGTCGGCGCCGACATCGGCAGCCTTCGTGAAGATGCCGCCGCCGAGCCGCGCGAAGACGGAGATGAGCGAGCCGCCGAAGGCGAGACCGAGGAGATCCTTGATCGCCGAGTGCGGCGTGTGACCGAGCCAGCCGGTCAGCGCCCAGTAGTAGCCGGCGACCCCGAGCAGGCCGAGACCGACGACGAGGAGGCCGGTGACCGAGCCTGCGCGGAACGCGACGTTCAGCGCCGGCGAGAGGCCCGAACGGGCCGCTTCGGCGGTGCGTACGTTCGAGCGCACCGCGACGTTCATGCCGATGAAGCCGGCGGCCGACGAGAGCACGGCGCCGATCAGGAAGCCGACGGCCGTCCCCCACCCGAGCTTGTCGTAGAAGCCCAGGAGCAGGAACGGGACGACGGCGACTGCGGCGATCGTGACGTACTGGCGGCGCAGGTACGCCGCGGCGCCCTCCTGGACGGCGCGCGAGATCTCCTGCATGCGCTCCGTGCCGGCGGGCTGCCGGAGCAGCCAGATTGTCAGGTACAGGCCGTAGACGACTGCCGCCGCGGCACAGAGCAGCGCGAACAGCACTGCGTGGTCACTGAAAAAGCTCATACGGTCGGGGCTCCCCTTGATCGAGTCGAGCGCGTTACAAAGTGGCCCGGGGAAACCCCCCGCGCGGCCAGGTTTGTATCAGATCTGCCGGTCAGAGCCGCGTCACAAGCGCCCGGGGCTAGTTCTGGCCCGCCGCCTCCGCGTAGGCGAGCTTGAGGTTCGCCACGACCTGCTGGATGTCCCGCCGCGGGCCCTCCTCGAGCAGGGGCGCGAGGGCGTCCAGGGCGTCGATCGCGAG
>DATKQO010000015.1:0-15714 GCA_035532715.1 Gaiellaceae bacterium
GGCCGGGGCGGACGGCGAAGCGGCGACGGTCAAGGACAGCGCCACGAAGAGCTACGTCAAGAAGGCCGCGGAGGCGATCTACAAGGACCTCGTCCGCAAGAAGATCGCGATCGACAAGCGGCGCCCCGACGGCCGCGGCACGGAGGAGATCCGGCCGATCGAGGTCGAGGTCGGCGTCAACCCGCGTGCGCACGGCTCCGGTCTCTTCACACGCGGCCAGACGCAGGTGCTCTCGACGCTCACGCTCGGTACGGCGAAGGAAGGCCAGCGGATCGACGACCTGTCGCTCGAGACCGACCGCCGCTACATGCACCACTACAACTTCCCGCCCTACTCGGTCGGGGAGACCGGCTTCATGCGCGGCCCGAAGCGGCGTGACATCGGTCACGGCGCCCTGGCGCAGCGTGCGCTCGAGGCGATGATTCCGCCGGCCGAGGACTTCCCGTACACGATTCGCATCGTGTCGGAGACGCTCGAGTCGAACGGCTCGTCGTCGATGGGCTCGGTCTGCGGCTCGACGCTCTCGCTGATGGACGCCGGTGTGCCGATCAAGGCGCCGGTCTCCGGCATCGCGATGGGCCTCGTGAAAGAGGGCGACGACTACGTCATCCTCACCGACATCCAGGGAGCGGAGGACCACCTCGGCGACATGGACTTCAAGGTCGCCGGCACACGCGACGGCATCACCGCGCTCCAGATGGACATCAAGATCACCGGTGTCACGCAGGAGATCATGCGGAATGCGCTCGAGCAGGCGGGCCGTGCACGCAACGCCATCCTCGACACGATGCTCGCGGTGATCCCGGAGCCCCGCGCGGAGCTTTCGCAGAACGCGCCGCGGATCACGTCGATCAAGATCGAGCAGGAGCAGATCGGCCTCATCATCGGCAAGGGCGGCGAGACGATCCGCGGCCTCGAGTCCGACTACGAGGTGCAGATCGACATCGAGGAGGACGGCACGATCCTCATCTACGCGACCGACGGCGAGAAGGCCGAGGCCGCGATCTCCGCGATCCGTGCGCTCACCAAGGTGCCCGAGGTCGGCGACACGTACACGGGCAAGGTCGTGAAGACGACCGAGTTCGGCGCGTTCGTCGAGCTGAAGAAGGGCACCGACGGCCTGCTCCACGTCTCGAACGTCGGCCCGGGCCGGGTCGCGCACATCGAGGACGTGATGGCGCGCGGTGACATCGTCGACGTGATCGTGCAGGAGGTCGACAAGGCGCGTGGCCGCATCGGCCTCAAGCTCGTCGCGAAGCACGAGAACGGCACGCTCGTCCAGCCGGAGGAGCTCGTCGAACGGGCGAAGGACGCTCCCCCGCGGCCCCCGTCGGAGGAGCGGCCCCGCCGGGACGGCGACCGCAGCCGTGGCCGCAGCGGCGACCGCGGCGGCCGCAGGTAGGCCCGCCGGAAGCACGGCACGACCCGAGGGCGGCCGAGAGGCCGCCCTCGCCGTTTCCCGGCTGCGACGCCGGGCGAACCGCACGGCGCTCATCGAAACGGCCCCGGTTGCCGATGACGACGACGGAGCGACGCCGCTCCGTCCGCCGTGGCACGAAATCCGCCGTCACCGATCTCCCCGCTCCGGGGCCTGCTCGAGGTCACGAGGCTCGTCCGAGCCGAAGAAGATCTACCTGAGCTCCTCCGTGCGATCGCGCGGACCATCTCCGACTCGCTCGGCTATCGGACGGTCGTCGTCCACCTGTTCCGCCCGGCCTGGAACGACTTCACCGTGACGACGGTGCACGGGAGCGAGGCGGCGCGCGCCGCGTCGCTCGGCGCCCGGCGCACGCTCGCCGACTGGGAGGCGCTGCTCGCCGACGAGTTCGAGCGGCGCGGCGCCTACGTCGTGCCCGCCGGCGCCCACCGCTCGACGGGCGGCGACGCCTGGCATCCGGACGACGCCCTCTATCTGCCGATGAGGCACTCCGACGGGCACCTGCTCGGCGTCCTCTCGGTCGACGAGCCGGGGAGCCGGCGCCGGCCGACCGGCGAGGAGCTCGACGTGCTCGTGTCGCTCGCGGACCACGCGGCGCTCGCGGTGCAGGCGGCGCAGGAGGCGGCGGAGGCTGCGCGACACCGGCTCGCGCTCGAGCAGCTGCTCGACCTCTCCTCGCGCCTCACGGCCGAGCCGGCCCCCGACGAGATTCTGCGGGACGTCTGCCGCGGCGTCCGCGACGCGCTCGGCTTCGAGCACGTGGGTGCGCAGCTCGTGCACCCGGTCACGGGCGTCCTCGAAGCGCGCGCGGCGGTGGGCTGGACGATCGACGGGCGGGAGCTGCGCTCGTCGACGCGCGTCACCGAGATCGAAACGCTCCTCGACCCGGCCTTCGAGATCGCAGGCTGCTTCCTGCTCTCCTACGAGGAGGGAGAGCGGCGGATCGCGCACGAGCAGATCTCGTACGTCTCGAATCGAAACGGCGAAGGGCCACGCGCGTGGAACCGGCACTGGCTCGTCGTTCCCCTCTACGACAGCGCGGGCGCGGTGATCGGCCTCATCTGGGCCGACGAGCCGGAGGACCGGCTGCTGCCGTCGGAGGAGAAGCTCCAGGCGCTCCGCATCTTCGCGAACCAGGCCGCGGCTGCGATCGTCTCGGCGGCACACCAGCACGAGCTTCGCTTCCTCGCCGACCATGACCCCCTGACGCGGTTGCTGAATCGGCGCGCATTCGTCGAGCGTCTCGATCGAGAGGTTGCCCGCGCGACGCGCTACAAGCGCTCGTTCGGGCTCGTGCTCTGCGACCTCGACGACTTCAAGCGGCTGAACGACCGCTTCGGCCACGCGATCGGGGACCAGGCGCTGCAGCTGATCGCGCGCGTGCTCCACGACGCTCTCCGGAGGCCCGACGATGCGTTCCGCATCGGCGGCGACGAGTTCGCGCTGGTGATCGCCGAGGCGACCGAGGACGACGCCCGCGAGGTCGTGAGCCGGGTCGCTGCGCTGCTCGCCGCGGCCGAGGACGAACGGCTCGCCGGGATCGGCGCGAGCTTCGGCGTCGCCTCGTGCCCCGGGGATGCGCGCGACCCGCAGACGCTCTTCCGGCTCGCCGACGAGGCGCTGTACGAGGCGAAGCGCAACGGGTCGGGCCTGCAGTTCGTCGCGTAGGGGGCGCACGGCGCCTTCGCTGAGTACCATCGCCCGATGCAGAAGTACGTCCTCTCCGAGCTGGACTCCGGCGAACGCGTGATCTCCGAGAAGGTGCCGAGCGTGCGGTCGGTGTCGCTCGGGTTCTGGATCGGGGCCGGATCTCGCGACGAACGGGACGACCGTGCGGGCGTATCGCACTTCATCGAGCATCTCCTGTTCAAAGGCACGCGCTCGTACGACGCGCAGCAGATCGCCGAGACGTTCGACGCGATGGGCGCTGAGCTGAACGCGGCGACCTCCCGCGAGCACACGGTCGTCTATTCGCGCGTGCCGGACAAGCACGTCGAGGAAGCGCTCGCGGTCATGACCGACATGGTCTTCGCGCCGGCGTTCGCCGAGCTGGACCAGGAACGCGAGGTCGTGCTCGAGGAGATCGCGATGTACGAGGACACGCCCCAGGAGCTCGTGCACGACCTCTTCTCCCAGGCGATGTTCGGGTCGCACGCACTCGGGCGGCCGGTGATCGGCACGGCCGACGTGATCTCGACCGTCAGCCGGCGCGCGATCGCCGCGTACCACCGCTCGATGTACACCGGCGGGAACATCGTCGTCTCGGCAGCCGGCAACATCGCGCACGACCGGTTCGTGTCGCTGCTGGAGCGCTCCGAGCGGCGCAGCGGCGCGCCCGGGCGCAGCGGCCCGCGCGTCCGCCGTCCGCTCGTGCAGACGCCCTCGCCCGGGGTGCGCTTTCAGCGCAAGGAGACCGAGCAATACCACGTGTGCCTCGGCGCCCCGGGCATCTCCCGCTCCGATCGCCGCCGCTTCGCCGCGTCGCTGCTCGACAGCATCCTCGGCGGCTCCGCGTCGTCCCGCCTCTTCCAGGAGATCCGCGAGAAGCGCGGAATGGCCTACGCCGTCTACAGCTTCGGGTCGCAGTACAGCGACACCGGCATGATCGGAATCTACGTCGGCACGCGCGAGGAGAATCTCGACGCCTGCGTCGAGATCTGCTCCGAGCAGATCGCGGACATCGCCGCCGGCAACCTCCGCGACGGCGAGCTCGAGCGCGCGCAGGAGAGCCTCAAGGGCCGCATCATGCTCTCCATGGAGTCGACGTCGAACCGGATGAGCCGCCTCGGAAAAGCGCTCATCTCGGACACCGAGCTGCTGTCGCTCGACCGGATCGCCGCCGAGGTCGACGCGGTCGACCGCGACGAGCTCGCCGAGCTCGCGGGCGTGCTGCTCGCGCCGGAGCGGCTGTCGGCGGCGGGCGTCGGGCCGGACGAAGAGCGCTTCCACCGCGCCGTGCAACGCGCGAATCCGGCTCTCGGGGCACGCGCAGCAGCATGAAGGTCGCGTTCTTCGGCGCCGACGGGAAGGTCGGACGCGCGGTCGTCCCGGTGCTCGAGCGCGCCGGCCACGAGGTGCGCGGCTTCGAGCTCGGCGACGCGATCGAGGTGCGCGGCCTCGACGCCGCCGTGGACTTCACGTCGCCGGACGCGGCCCCGGACAACGTCCGCAGCGCGCTCGAGCAGGGCGTCTCGTGCGTCGTCGGCACGACCGGCTGGGATCCTCACCCGCTGCACGAGGTCGCGGCGTCCGGCGGCCTGCGGCTCTTCGTCGCGCCGAACTTCTCCGTCGGCGCGGTGCTGATGATGCGCTTTGCCCAGCAGGCGTCGGCGTACTTCCCGCGCGCGGAGATCATCGAGCTGCACAGCGAGGCGAAACGTGACGCGCCGTCGGGAACGGCGCGCTCGACCGCAGCGCTGATGGGAGGCGATCCCGTCATCCACTCCGTGCGCCTCCCAGGCCTCGTCGCGCACCAGGAGGTGATCTTCGGCGGCGAAGGCGAGCTGCTGACGATCCGCCACGACACGACTGCGCGCGAGTCGTTCGCGCCCGGCGTGCTCCTCGCGCTCGAGAAGCTGCCGGAGCTGCCGCCGGGTCTCACGGTCGGGCTCGAGAGCCTGCTCTGACGCAGCCCCTGCCGCGTCAGGGATAGTTCCCGGCTCATGCCGGAGAGCGCTGCAGAGGTCGTCTTCGACCGGGCGACGAAGCTCTACCCGGGACGCTCCGAACCCGCGGTGGACTCGCTGTCGCTCACGGTCCCCGCCGGCGAGATCTGCGTCCTCGTCGGACCGTCCGGCAGCGGCAAGACGACCGCCCTGAAGCTCGTCAACCGGCTGATCTACCTCACGGGAGGGGAGATCCGGATCGACGGCACGAAGATCTACGACCTCGACGTCACCGACCTGCGTCGGAGCATCGGCTACGTGATCCAGCAGGTCGGGCTCTTCCCCCACATGACGGTGGCAGCGAACGTCGGCACGGTGCCGCGCCTGCTCGGCTGGCCGCGGCAGCGGATACGGGCGCGCACCGCCGAGCTGCTCGACCTCGTCGGCCTCCACGCGGCGGAGGACGGGCCGCGCTACCCGAGCCAGCTCTCGGGGGGCCAGCGGCAGCGCGTCGGGCTCGCGCGTGCGCTCGCCGCGAATCCGCCGCTGATGCTGATGGACGAGCCGTTCGGGGCGATCGACCCGATCGTGCGCGCCCGGCTCCAGGACGAGTTCCTGCGCCTGCAGCAGGAGCTGCGAAAGACCGTGCTCTTCGTGACCCACGACATCGACGAGGCGATCAAGATCGGCGATCGCATCGCGATCTTCCGGCAGGGGGGCACGCTCGCGCAGTACGACACGCCGGAGTCGATTCTCCGCCGGCCCGCCGACGACTTCGTCGCGGAGTTCGTGGGCGCCGACCGCGCGCTGAAGGCGCTCGCGCTGCACACCCTCGGCGAGCTCGAGCTGGGTCCGCCGCGGGACGGGCCGCGCGCAGCGGCCGACACGAACCTGCGGGACGCGCTCGCGCTCCTGCTGGACGAGCATGCCGACGTGATCGCGGTCACCGACGCCGGCGGCACGGTGATCGGCTCGGCGACGAGGGACGACCTGCTGCGATGAACCTCGCCGCCGCGTCCGGGCCCGTCATCCCCAACTTCGGGCAGGGAAGCGCCTGCGAGCGCACGAACGGCTGGTTCTGCACCGACTGGCTGCACGCTCACTGGGGCGACACGCTGCAGCCCGCGCTCGTGCAGCACGTCGAGCTGTCCGCGGTCGCCATCGGCGTCGGCTTCGTGCTCGCCTCCGCGCTCGCGCTCGCCGGCTTTCGCTTCCGGCTCCTCGACCCGCCGATCGGCTTCTTTGCCGACTTCCTCTACACGATCCCGAGCCTCGCGCTCTTCCAGCTGCTCGTGCCGCTGACGGGGCTCACCGTGACCACCGTCGAGATCGCCCTCGTCTCGTACACGCTGCTCATCCTGTACCGCAACATGATCGCCGGGCTCCGCGCCGTGCCACCCGAGGCGCTCGAGGCGGCACGCGGCAGCGGGCTCACGCGCCTCCAGACCTTTGCGCGCGTCGAGGTGCCGCTCGCGCTGCCGGCGATCATGGCCGGCCTGCGCATCGCGACCGTGTCGACGGTGTCGATCGCAACGGTCGCCGCGTTCGTCATCCCGCAAGGGCTCGGTCGCCCGATCTTCATCGCGCTCGACCAGGGCGTCTTCAAGACGGAGATCCTTGCCGCCGGGCTGCTCGTGATCGCGCTCGCGCTCTTCGCCGACGGGCTGCTCGTGCTCGCGCAACGGACGCTCACGCCGTGGACGCGCAGCGCATGATCGTTGCCGCCGAGTTCAAGCCCGGGACGTTCGTGGACGCGATCCGCTTCATGGGCGACCACGCTGGACTGCTGCTCGCACGGACCGGGGAGCACGTCGAACTGTCTGCGGTCTCGCTCGCGATCGCGCTCGTGCTCGCGCTGCCGCTCGGGCTCTGGCTCGGGCACCGCCACCGCGGCTTCCTCTTCGCTGCGAGCGTGTCCAACGTGGGGCGCGCCCTGCCGAGCCTCGTGTTGATCGCGTTCGGACTCACCGTGCTCGGGCTCGGGTTCTGGAACAACACTGCGGCGCTCGTCGTCCTCGCCGTCCCGCCGGTGCTCACGAACGCGTACTTCGCGATCGACGGTGTCGACCGCGACGTCGTCGAGGCGGCGCGGGGAATGGGCCTCAGCGAGTTCGGGATCCTCACGCGCATCGAGCTTCCGCTCGGTCTCCCGCTCGTCATCGCGGGTATCCGGATCGCCGCGATCTTCGTGATCGCGACGGCCACGATCGCTGCGATCGCGGGCGGCGGCGGGCTCGGCGAGATCATCGTCGACCAGGCCAGTTACGGCCTGCCGGGCGTGGTCGCGGCGTCCCTCTGCGTCTCGGCGCTCGCCTTC
This sequence comes from Gaiellaceae bacterium, assembly GCA_035532715.1. Lineage (GTDB taxonomy): Bacteria > Actinomycetota > Thermoleophilia > Gaiellales > Gaiellaceae > Palsa-739. Next base: position 7,361 of record DATKQO010000015.1, read on the forward strand.
CTCGCCGCCCTCCTGCTCGCACTGCTGCTCCGTGCGGCGTCGCCTAGCCCCGGCCCCGGCGCCTAAGCTCCAACGGTCCACGACGAGGAGGGGAATGGTGTTCAGGAAGCACACGAGCCGTGCTGCCAAGGCTGCGTTCGCGATCTCGACCGGCGTTGCACTCCTGTTGGGTGGGACCGCCGTCGCCGCGACGCGCCACGCTGCCGCGAAGCCAACCGTGACCATCGGCTCGAAGAACTTCACCGAGGAGTACGTGCTCGGCCAGCTCTACAAGCAGGCGCTCGAGGCCAAGGGCTACAAGGTCGTCTACAAGGAGAACATCGGCAACTCCGAGCTGATAGACACGGCGTTCACGAGCGGCAACATCAACTTCTATCCGGAGTACACGGGCGTCATCGTCGCGGACATCGCGAAGCAGAAGGCGCCGAAGACCGCCGCGGCGACCTATGCGGCGGCGAAGAAGTTCGAGCAGGGCCGTGGGGCGACGCTCTTTGCGCCGACGCCGTTTTACGACACCGACTCGTTCGGCATGCTCACGACGACGGCGCGCAAGCTCGGCGTGAAGACGATCGGCGACATGAAGAAGGTCAAGTCGTTCTCGTACGCCGGCTTCCCCGAGTGCCGCACGCGCATCACGTGCCTGCTCGGCCTGAAGCAGATCTACGGGCTCACGCAGGTGAAGTTCGTGCCGCTCGCGAGCATCAGCGTCTACACGGTGCTCGACCAGGGCAAGGCGACCGCCGGTGACGTGTTCTCCACCGATCCGCAGCTTCAAGGGTCGAAGTACACCGTGCTCACCGACACCAAGCACATCTTCGGCTTCCAGAACGTGGCGCCTGTCGTCTCGAAGACGCTCGCAAGCGCCGGCGGCGCTGCGTTCGCGAAGATCGTGAACGCGGTCTCGTCGAAGCTCACGCTCGCGGCGATGCGCGCCATGAACAAGGCCGTCGCGATCGACAAGCGCTCGCCGGCCGCCGTGGCGTCCGCGTTCCTCTCGGCGAACCACCTGAAATGACCAAGGTCGTCGTTCTCGGTGGAGGGTCGACCGGCGAGCATTTCGTCGGTGCCCTCCGCCGGCTCGACGGCGACGTCGAGATAACGCTCGTCGAGAGCCGCCTCGTCGGCGGCGAGTGCTCGTACTTCGCCTGCATGCCGACGAAGACCATGCTCCGGGCCGCGGAGCTCTCGTCGTCACTCGACCGTACGCCCGGCCTCGCCCCGGAGCAGCCCGATGCCGCCGGCGTGTGGAGTTGGCGCGACTGGATGACGAGCGACTGGGACGACTCCGGCCAGCTCGAGTGGCTCGAGCAGCAGCGCTGCGAGCTCGTGCGCGGTCGCGGCCGCGTCTCCCGGCCCGGGGTCGTCGCGGTGGACGGGCACGAGCTCCCCTACGACCGGCTCGTCGTCGCCACGGGCTCGTCGCCGGCCGTCCCGCCGGTCGACGGGCTCGACGGCGTCGACTACTGGACGAACCAGGACGCCACGCGCACGCACGAGGTGCCGGCGAGCCTCGCCGTGTTGGGCGGCGGTCCCGTCGGCGCCGAGCTCGCCCAGTTCTTCGCCCGCATGGGTTCGAGGGTGACGATCGTCGAACACGGGCCGCGCCTCCTCGGCCGCGTGCACGAGGAGGCGGGCGACCTCCTCGGCGACCTGTTCGGAGCCGAGGGCATCGACGTTCGCACCGGCGTCGCCGTCGAGAAGGTCGAGCCCGGGATCAGGCTCACGCTCTCCGACGGCTCGGCGATCGAGGCGGCGCGGCTTCTCGTCGCGACCGGCCGCCGCCCGAACGCGAGCGATCTCGGCGTCGAGCAGCTCGGCGTCACCATCGGGCCACGCGGCATCGAGGTCGACGAGCGGCTCCGCGCAGCCGAGCACGTCTGGGCGATCGGCGACGTGAACGGCGTCGCGCTCCTCACGCACGTCGGGAAGTACCAGGCGCGCGTCGCGGCGGCCGACGTCTGCGGCCGCGAGGCGAAGGCCGACTACCGCGCGATCCCGGCCGGCGTCTTCACCGACCCGGAGGTCGCGACGGTGGGGCGGACCGAGGGGGAGGGCCTCGTCTCTGCCCGGTGGGAGCTCGGCTCGACGCCGCGCCTGGCGACCTACGAGAAGCCTGCGCGCGAAGGTTTCGTGCGCGTCTTCGCCGACCCGCGCGCGCGCGTGCTCGTCGGCGCGGTCGCGGTCGGGCCGCAGGCGGCCGAATGGCTCGGCCAGTTGACGCTCGCCGTGCGAAGCGCCACGCCGGTGGACGTGCTGGTCGACACCATCCAGCCGTATCCGACGTTCTCGGAGGCGATCTTCTTCGCGCTTCGCGAGCTCGAAGCCGAGCTCGCGGCGGCGTAGACTTCTGCCATGCTCGGCGAGATCCTGACCGCCATCGTGACGCCGTTCCGGCCCGACGGCACGCTCAACCTGGAGAAGTTCCGCGAGCTCGCGACGTATCTCGTCGACCACGGTTCCGACGGGCTCGTCGTCGCCGGGACGACAGGCGAGAGCCCCACGCTCAGCGACGAGGAGAAGCTCGTGCTCTTCGCCACGGCGGTCGACGCGGTCGCCGGCCGGGCGACCGTCGTCGCCGGCACCGGCACGAACGACACCGCGCACTCGGTCAAGCTGACGGCGCAGGCGCACGAGCTCGGCGTCGACGGCTTCCTCGTCGTCACCCCGTACTACAACAAGCCACCGCAGCGTGCGATCGTGCGCCACTTCCAGGAGATCGCTGCGGCCACCGACAAGCCGGTCGTGGCGTACAACATCCCGAGCCGCGTGGTGATCACGATCGAGCCCGAGACCATCGCCGAGCTCGCGGAGATCCCGAACGTGCGTGCGGTGAAGCAGGCGCACGACGATCTCGACCACGCGCGCCGCATCGTCGAGCTCGGCCTCGACCTGTACGCCGGCGACGACGTCCTCATCTTCCCGTTCCTCGGCCTCGGCGGCGTCGGCGGGATCTGCGTGCACACCCACGTCTGGGGGCCGCAGACGAAGGAGATGGTCACCCGTTTCAAGGCCGGCGACGTCGAGGGGGCGCGGGCCCTGAACGAGGCGATGCAACCCGCGTACGACCTGTTGAAGATCGCGACGAACCCGATTCCCATCAAGGCGGCCTTGAACCTCCTCGGTCACGAGGCCGGCGGCTTCCGGCTGCCGATGGTCGAACCGACCGAGCACGAGCTGGAGCAGGTGCGCGCCTGTCTCGAGCGCGCGGGTGTGCTCGCGACGGCCTGAACGGAGCGCGCAACTACACTCCGTTCCGCATGGGCGTCTGCCGCATCATCCCGCTCGGCGGTCTCGGCGAAGTGGGGAAGAACATGACCGCCCTCGAGGCGGACGGGTCGATCCTCGTCATCGACGCGGGTCTCGCGTTCCCCCGGGACGAGCACCTCGGTGTCGACCTCGTGCTGCCCGACTTCACGTACCTGCGCGAGCGCGAGTCGATGATCCGCGGCGTCGTCCTCACGCACGGCCACGAGGACCACGTCGGGTCGCTGCCGTACCTCATGCGCGAGGTCAAGATCCCCGTCGTCGTCGCGACGCGGCTCACACTCGGGCTCGTGAAGTCGAAGCTCGACGAGCACGGCCTGCTACGCGAAGCCGACCTCCGCGAGGCGGCTCCGGGAGACGAGCCGTTCAACCTCGGCCCGTTCCGCATCGAGCTCGTCCGAATGGCGCACTCGATCCCGGACGCAGCGGCGGTCGTCATCGAGACGCCGGGAGGCCGGATCGTGCACACCGGCGACTACAAGATCGACCACACGCCGGTGGACGGCCAGCGCACCGACGTCGGCAAGCTCGCGGAGATCGGCAACCTCGGCGTCGACCTGCTGCTCGGCGACTCCACGAACGCGGAGCGGCCCGGGGTCACGCAGTCCGAGAGGGTCGTCGGCGAGGCGTTTCGCTCGATCTTCCCGAGCCGCAAGGGCCGCATCCTCATCGCGTCGTTCGCATCGAACGTCCATCGCATGCAGCAGGCGGTCGACGTCGGCGTCGACTGCGGGCGCAAGGTCGCGTTCATCGGCCGCTCGATGCGCAAGAACTCGAACATCGCGCGCAACCTCGGCTACATGGACGTCGCCGACGACGTCATCCGCCGGCCGAACGAGCTTTCGGAGCTTCCGCGGAACCAGCAGCTGATCCTCTGCACCGGCAGCCAGGGCGAGCCCATGTCCGCGATGACGCGGATCGCCTACAACGATCATCCAGCCATATCGGTCGAGGCCGGCGACACCGTGATCATCTCCGCGAAACCGATCCCGGGAAACGAACTGCGCGTCCACGACGCGATCAACCGGCTCGCACGGGCGGGCGCCGAGGTCCTGCACGAGGACAACGCGCCCGTGCACGTCTCCGGCCACGGCCGCGCCGACGAGCTGCGCACGATCCTCGCGCTCCTGCGGCCGAAGTCCGTCATGCCGGTGCACGGTGAGTTCCGCATGCTCGCGGCGCACGCGCAGCTCGCGCGCGAGAGCGGCATCGCCGAGGAGAACATCGTGCTCGCCGAGAACGGCAGCGTCGTCGAGCTCTCCGAGCGCGGCGCGCGCATCATCGACAAGGTCACGGCCGGAATGACCTTCGTCGACGGGCTCGGCGTCGGTGACGTGCACGATGTCGCGTTGCGCGACCGGCGGCGCCTGTCGGAGGACGGCGTGCTGATCGTCGTCGCGACACTCGCGGGTACCAACGGCGACGCCGTCCTCACCGCGCCGCCCGAGCTGATCGCGCGCGGGTTCGGCGAGCAGGCAGAGCCGCTTCTCGAAGAGCTCCGCGCCGAGGCGGGCCGGGTGCTCGCCAAGCTGATCGGCGACGACATCACCGAGATCAAGCTGCTCCAGGAGCATCTCCACGACGCGCTCGGGAGCGTCGTGTACAACCGCACCCGCCGTCGTCCCATGATCCTGCCGGTGCTCGTCGAGATCTGATGTCCCGGCTCCGTCACGAGCCGAGCTGGAGCGACGTCCTGGAGGACCGCGCGGCCGAGCAGCCGACGGCGCTCCGCCTGGTCGCGCAGCTCGCCGCGTGCGAGGCGGCGGCGCTCGCCTTCTGCCGCCTGCTCGAGCGCTGGGCACGCGGCGACGCGCGGCCTGCGACTCCCGGCGCGCGGCAGGCGGAGCTCCGGCGCGCCGCCGACCGCGTCGAGACGGCGCTGAGTGGCCTCGAGGGGCCGCTCGAGCGGTACCTCCTCGAGCTGGAATCCGACGCCGCGGAGGGACGAGCCTGGTACGGCGGCCCCGGCGCAGGCGAGGTCGTCGACTGGGAGCCGGTGCTTGCGCGCGCGGGCGTCCGCGTGCCGGCCGAGCGCGTCGCGCAGGCCTACCTCGAGCTCGCCGTGCTGGTGCGGGCGCTCGAGGGTCTCACCTCGGCGGCCCGGCTCGACGCGGCCCCGAGCCGCTCCTCGCTCTGGGCCGGGCTGTTCGACCTGCGCGAGAACCTCCTCGGGCGCGCGCTCGACGATCTGCGCGCGCTCGCCGCCTCGTAGGACGTGCCGGCGCCCCGTCTCACCGTCGTCGGCTCCGTCAACCTCGACCTCGTCGCCCGCGCCGAGCGGCTGCCGCGGCCGGGGGAGACCGTCACGGGCGCGACGTTCAGCCGGATCCCCGGCGGCAAGGGGGCGAACCAGGCGGTGGCCGCCGCGCGGCTCGGCGCCGCCGTGACGCTCTTCGCGTGCGTCGGCGACGACGACTACGCGCCGCTCGCGCTCGCGGGACTCCTGGAGGCGCGCGTCGGGCTCGACGGCCTGAAACGCTCGACGGCGACGACGGGTGTGGCGCTCATCACCGTCGACGCAGCAGGCGAGAACGCGATCGTCGTCGCCCCGGGCGCGAACCTCGATCTCCGTCCCGAGAACGTCGCGCTACAGGACTGCGACGGCGTCCTCTGCCAGCTCGAGATCCCGCTCGAGACGGTCGAGCACGCCGCGCTGACGGCGCCCGGAGCGTTCTTCCTGAATGCCGCCCCCGCGCACGACCGCGTCCCCGCTGCCGACGTCACGATCGTGAACCGGTACGAGCTCGAGACACTGTCGAGCCGCCGCGGCGTGATCGCGGTGACGCACGGCGCAGACGGCGCGGTGCTCCTCGACGACGGGGAGGAGATCGCGCGGGCGACACCGCCGCCGGTCGAGGCCGTCGACGGCACGGCGGCGGGCGACGCGTTCACGGCCTGCCTCGTCGTCTCGCTGCTCCAGGGGCGGACCCGCGAGGAGGCCCTCCGCCGTGCGTGCATCGCCGGCGCGCTCACCGCCTCACGCTTCGGCGCCCAGACGTCGCTCCCGACCGCCGAGGAGGTGGACGCACTCCTGTGAGCATTCCGATCGTCATCGACTGTGATCCCGGCCACGACGACGCGATCGCGATCCTCCTCGCGCTTGCGTCACCGGAGGTCGAGCTGCGCGGCGTCACCACCGTCGCCGGCAACCAGACGCTCGAGAAGACCACGCGCAACGCGCTGAAGGTGCTCGAGCTCGCCGGGCGGGCGGACGTGCCTGTGGCGGCGGGCGCGGACGCGCCGTTGCGACGGACGCTTCGCATCGCGGCGAACGTGCACGGCGAGAGCGGGCTCGACGGCCCGTCGCTTCCCGAGCCCGTGACCGCGGTCGTGGACGGACATGCCGCCGACGTCCTCGCGGACCTGATCGAGCCCGGCGTCGTGCTCGTGCCGACCGGACCGCTGACGAACGTCGCACTCCTGCTCGAGCGCCATCCCGACGCTCGCGCTCGGCTGGAGCGGATCGTGTGGATGGGCGGCGCGATCGGAGAGGGCAACGTCACGCCGGCCGCGGAGTTCAACGCGTTCGTCGACCCCGAGGCGGCGGTCGCCGTCTTCGACAGCGGGATCCCCGTGACGATGATCGGCCTCGACGTCACCCACAAGGCGCTCTTCACGCGCGCGCACGCCGACCGGCTTCGCCGCGCGGGACGCGCCGGCAAGGCGGTTGCCGAGCTGTCCGACTTCTTCCAGCGCTTCCACGAGACGCGGTACGGCTTCGACGGCTCGCCGATCCACGACGCGCTCGCCGTCGCGCACGTGATCGACCCGACCCTCGTGACGACGGTCCACTGCAACGTCGCGATCGAGACCGCCTCCCAGCACTGCGACGGCCGGACCGTCGTCGACCGCTGGCATGTCCTCGGCGACGCGCCACGCAACGCACACGCCGGCATCGACGTGGATGCAGACCGCTTCCTCGAGCTCCTCGTCGAGCGGATCTCCTCGCTTCGATGATCGGCTTCGCCGCGATCGCCCCGCACGGCGACGTCGACGCGACCCCCGAGCTGCGCGAGGCGATGGAAGAGCTCGGCCGGCGCTTCGACGCGTCGGGCTGCGAGACCGCCGTCGTGGTGACGCCGCACAACGTGCACGTCGAGGGGCACTTCGCCGTCGGCACGGCGGCCCGCGTCGGGGCGCACGAGACGGACCGCGCGCTCGCCGCCGAGCTCGTGCGGGCGATCCGCGCAGCAGGGCTTCCGGTCGTCGGCGTGTCGTACGGCGGGAACGACGCCGCCGAGGCGGAGCTGCCGCTCGACTGGGGATGCGAGGTGCCGCTCCGGTTCCTGCGCGCCGCGCGCATCGTCGTGGTCTCGCCGGCCCGCGACCGGCCCTTCGACGAGCACCTCAGGCTCGGCGAGGCGATCGCCACGGCCGGCGACCGCCCGGTCGCGCTGATCGCGAGCGCAGACCACGGCCACGCGCACGACCCGGCGGGCCCGTACGGGTTCGATCCGGCGGCAGAAGCCTACGACGCACGCTTCCGGGCGATCCTCGAGCGCGATCCACTCGACTTCAGGCCGCTCGCGGAGCTCGCGGACGCCGCGAAGGCGGACTCCCTCTGGCAGCTTCTCGTCCTCCAGGGCGCAGGCGGAGGGCGGGCCGAGCTCTTCGCCTACGCGGCTCCGACGTACTACGGCATGGCCGTCGCGCTCGTCACGTAGGAATCCGCTGCACGGAGGCGAATCGGTGCGCCATGATCGCAGCCCTTCTCGCCGCCGCATCGCTCGGCGCCTCCGTCGCTCCGAGCGTCGCCACCCCCGACGGCCAGTTTCACGTCACCGTCCAGGGCCTCTGTGCGCCCGCCGCCTCCGTCGTCGTGCACGGCGGGATCGCGAGCGAAGGCAAGATGTTCGGCTGGGTGCCGCTCCAGAGCGCCGGCTCCTGCTCCTGGTCGACCGTGCTCCGCGCGCCCGGCTTCCTCGGGGTCTACCCGATCCGCGTCCTCGCCGGCGGCGTCGAGCGCGACACCGGCGCCGTCGTCTCGGTGCTTCCCCACGGCTATGCCGCCGAGCCGGGATTCGACGAGCCCGAGCAGATCCCGGAGTGGTGGAGACGGCAGGCGCCGGCAGGGGCGACCCTCGAGAGCG
>DATKQO010000016.1:0-15249 GCA_035532715.1 Gaiellaceae bacterium
GCGACAGGCCGGTGAGGAGGCCGAGGCAGAACGAGCCGGCGAGGTTGACGACGAGCGTGCCGATCGGGAGCTCGCCGGCGACGCGCGTCTGCACCTGCGTGTCGAGCCGGAAGCGCAACAGCGCTCCGGCGCCGCCGGCGAGCCCGACACAGATCCAGACGAGTGCGCTCACGCGCTGCGTACCCGTCGCGTCAGCACGGTAGCGAGGTACATCCCGGCAAGGCCCGCCGTGATGCTTGCGCAGAGGTACCCGGCGGCGACGCCGAGCCGGTCGTGCCGCACGAGCTTGATCAGCTCGATCTGGAACGTCGAGAACGTCGTCAGCGCGCCGCAGAAGCCGGTCGCGAGCAGCGGTCGCCGGTATGTCGACGGCGGCAGTCGCTCCTGGAGTCGCGTCACGAAATACCCGAGGAGGAGCGTGCCCGCGACGTTGACCGCGAAGGTGACCCAGGGCCAACCCGAGCCGTTCCACGGAAACGCGTCGGCCAGGCCCGCGCGCGCGAGTGCGCCCGCCGCGCCGCCGGCGACGATTGCGACTTGCAGCGGCTTCACGCGGCGGCAGGAGCGAGCCGGGCCCGGACCGTACGCGTGCCCGTCACGAGCAGCGGCGCGACGAGCATCGCCATGACGTCGAACCAGACGTAGCCGCTCGCGACGCCGCTCGGCGGATTGCCGTCGGGAATGCCGAGACCGGGCAGCGTCGCCGCCCAGCGCCACGTGCCGATCGACGTCCCGTACAGCTCGAGCGCCCCGACGACGAGGAAGACGCCGGCATACGTCGCGCGGAAGCGCGAGCGCCAGAGGAAGAGGCAGAGCAGCGGTACGCCGATCGCGCCCGCAACGTCGAGCCGCGGCAGCACCGTGAGGCCCGCGAGCCCCCACGCCACCGCGCCGGCCGCCGCCGCGGCGACGAGCGGCCGCTCGCGGACGATCCGCGCGAGCGCGAGCCCGCTCAGATACACGAGGCCGTGCGCAGGGGGGATGAAGAGCGGCAGGTTGTGCAGCCGGTAGTGATACACGCCCCAGACGAGCGAGCCCGTCACCTCCCCGGCGGTCGCGAACGCGACGACGCCGAGCGCCTGCGCGCGCGCGAGCGCCGGCAGCGGCCGGAGCGCCGCGGCCAGCACGAGCCACGTCACGACGCCGAGCGCGATCTGCGCTTTCAGCCCGGCCTGCGTGTCGACGGCGAGCAGCACCGCGAGGTAGGCGGGGCCGGCGGCGGCGTACCAGCGCGGCGCGCTCACCGGCGGAACTGCACCTCGCGCCAGCTCGGCGTCGGCAGCAGCTCGAGCAGTGCGCGGCCGCCGTGCGGATCGCGGTACGAGAACTCGGCCTCGGCGTCGTCCCAGCCGATCTCGAGCTTGCCTTCCTTCACGCGGTGGTCGAGCCACGCTCCGCGGAACACGAGCTTCTTCAGCCAGTAGACGAGGGACTCGCCCTCGACGAGGGAGATCTCCTCCCAGTGGCGAACGAGATAGCGGCCGAGCGCGCTGCGGGGCTCTTCGATCGCGTCCCGCTCGACGAGCTCGACCAGGTCGGCCGTCTCGTCGTCGTCGAGCTCGTTTCCTGGCAGCAGGCCGAGCTTGACGGCGGCTGCCGTGACGCGCTGCTCGAAGTCGGAGGCGTTGAAGCCGAAGCGGTGGCCGAGAAACTCGACGACGTACTCCTCGCCGGAGCTGTAGTTCGCCTCCGAGTCCACGGGCGAAGCGTACCCTTGGCACGTGCGCCGCTTTCGCATCCCTGCGGCTCTCGCCGCGGTCTTCGGCCTCGTCCTCCTGACGGCCTGGATCATGGCCTGGCCGCTCGAGAAGGCCGTCTATCTCGCGCCGGTGATCGTGATCGGCGTGGCGGCGGCCGCCGGCCTGCTCATCCTCTGGGGCAAGGTCGCGGTGCAGTCGCTCCGCGAGAGCCGGCGCCCGAAGCTCGTGCTCGCGCTCTGGCTCGCGGGGCTCGCGCTGCTCGTCGCGCTCAGCGTGCTCGGCGTGAAGTTGCCGCGCGAAGGCTAGAGCGCCGAGAGGAGGCGCTCGACGTCGTCCGGCGTCGTGTACGCGGCGATCGAGATGCGGATGAGGCCGTCGTCGCGCATGACGGGGATCTCGATGCGGTGCTCCTCGAAGAGCCGCCGCCCGAGACCCGGGTCGGGCTCGGGCAGGCGCACGCTCGCCATCTGCAGGAGCATCTCGTCGGGCGCGATCGGTTCGGTGCCGAGGCGCGCACAGAGTCGTGTCCGCGCCTCGAGTGTGAGCGCGCGGCAGCGCGCCTGCACGTCGGCCCAGTCCCGGTCTCGCTGGAACGCGATCGCATCCGGCACGGTGAGATATGCCGCCGCGTCGCGCGTGCCCTGCACCTCCGTGCGCGAGATGAAGCCGGAGCGCTCCTTGTACCCCCAGCTGACGATCGCCCCGTCGACGCGCTCCTGCAGCTCGGGGCGCACGTGCAGGAAGCCGCTGCCCTTCGGTGCGCACAGCCACTTGTGGCAGTTGCCGGCGTAGAAGTCCGCGCCGAGCGCGTCGAGATCGAGCGGCAGCTGACCCGGTGCGTGCGCGCCGTCGACGATCGTCACGAGCCCCTCGGCGCGGGCGCGCGACACGATCTCCTCCACCGGCAGCCGGACTGCCGTCTCGGAGGTGACGTGCGAGACGAAGACGACGCGTGTCCGCTCGCTGCGCAACGCGAAGAGCCGCTCGACGACGTCGTCGAGCGGGAGCGGCATGCCGGCGCGGACGTAGCGCGCACCGGTACGCGCGCACAGCCATTCCCACGCGAGGTCGCACGCGCCGTACTCGAGGCCCGTGGCGAGGATCTCGTCGCCCGGCCGCAGGTCGAGCGACCTCGCCGCGATGTTCACGCCGGTCGTCGCGTTCTCGACCAGGGTCAGGTCGTCCGGTGCCGCGCCGACGTAGGCGGCGAGCGCGGCCCGCGACTCGGCGAGGAGCTCCGGCAGCCGGCGCGCGATGAACTCGACCGGCTCGCGCTCCAGCTCGCGCTGCCAGGCCTGGTAGCGCTCGAACACCGGTCGCGGGCACGCGCCGAAGGAGCCGTGGTTCAGGAAGACGATGTCGGGGTCGAGGAGGAACTCGTCGCGCACGGGCCGCAGTCTCGCGCAAACCGCTCCGTCCGACGCTGCCCGTAGCGTGAACCCACGATGCACGAGGGCACCTGGACGATCCGTCCGTGCCCGCACCGGGTGCAGGCCGGGCTCGCCCAGGCGCTGGAGATCAGCGAGCTCACGGCGAGCGTCCTCGTCCGGCGCGGGTTCACCGACGCCGCGCACGCGCGGGCCTTTCTCGACGGGGAGATGACCCCGCACGATCCGTTCCTGCTCGGCGACATGCGCGCCGCCTGCGAGCGGATCCGGGCCGCCGTCGCCGAGGGCCGCCGCATCTGCGTGCACGGCGACTACGACGTCGACGGGATCGCCGCGACGACCCTCGCCGTGCTCCTCCTGCGGGAGCTCGGCGCCGAGGTCGACTGGCATCTGCCGAGCCGCTTCGACGAGGGCTACGGTGTGCGCAGCGAGACGCTCGGCCGGCTCGCCGACGAAGGGTGCGGGCTCGTGCTCACGGTCGACTGCGGCATCACCGCCGTCGCCGAGGTCGCGGAGGCGAAGGCACGCGGGCTCGAGGTGATCGTCACCGACCACCACCGGCCCGGCGACACGCTGCCCGATTGCCCGATCGTCGCGACCCGCCCGTCCGACTATCCGTTCCCGGAGCTGTGCGGCACCGGTGTCGTCTACAAGCTCGGCCAGGCGCTCTTCGGCGTCGACTCGGAGATCCCGAAGCGGCATCTCGATCTCGTCGCGCTGGCGACGATCGCCGACGTCGTGCCGCTCCTCGACGAGAACCGCAGCCTCGTGATCGCGGGCCTGCGCGCGCTCGCACGCACGCAGAAGGTCGGGCTGCGCGCGCTCATGCGCGCCGCCGGCGTCGACCCCGCCGCCGTCGACGCGAGCGCGGTCGGCTTCCGGCTCGGGCCGCGGATCAACGCCGCCGGCCGGCTCGGGCATCCGCGGGCGGCGCTCGAGCTGCTGCTCACCGACGACGCCGACGATGCTCGCCGGCTCGCCGACTCGCTCGAGGACCTGAACCGCGACCGGCAGGCGGTCGAGGGGCGGATCGTCCGCGAGGCGATCGCCCAGGTGGAGTCGTGGCCGGAGGAACGGCGCAGCCGCCGCGCGTACGTCGTCGCCGGCGAGGACTGGCACGAAGGCGTGATCGGCATCGTCGCGTCGCGCCTCGTCGAGCGCTTCAACCGTCCCGTCGTGCTGATCGCGGGCGCGGACGGCGACTGGAAGGGCTCCGGACGCTCGATCTCGAGCTTCGACCTGCACGGCGGGCTGGCCGCCTGCTCGGAGCTCCTCGAACGGTGGGGAGGTCACCGCGCCGCCGCCGGCCTCTCGATCAGACCCGAGAACATCGACGCCTTTGCGGAGCGGTTCGCCGAGCACGCCGAGGATCTGCTGCTCGAGGACGACCTGCAGCCGGTGACGCAGGTCGATGCGATCGTCCCGCGCGGCCGGCGGCTGACGCTCGAGCTGTGCGCAGAGCTCGCACGGCTCGCGCCGTTCGGGCTCGGCAACCCGGCGGTGACGCTGCTCGCGGCCGGCTGCGAGCTCGGCGAGCTCGCGACGGTCGGCGACGGGAAGCATCTGCGCTTCCGCGTTCGCCGTGACGGTGCGGACGCGGGCAGCGCAATCGCGTTCGGCCTCGGCACGCGCCTCGAGAGCTACCGGCGCGAGGGCCGGTGGGACATCGCGTTCAGGCTCGAGGAGAACCGGTGGAACGGAACCGTGTCGCCGCAGCTCGTCGTCCGACGCGTCTTCGCGGCCGACGAGCGCTACGACGCGGTGCGCGACTGGCTCGTCGCCGAGTACCGCAAGCCCGCGGAGGCACGCGGCGCCGATGCGGCGGCCGTGTTCGCCGAGCTCGAGGTCGACGAAGCCGGGCTCGGGCGCCGGCACCTGCTCGAGTCGGAGCGCTTCCGGGCGCTGCTCGCGGCCGAGCCGGCGCTCGCACGCGCGGCGTAGTGCGACCATCTAGGGCTTGCGGCCGACGAAGATCGCCCAGCCCAGGAGCTCCCGCTCGAAGCGGAGGTAGTCGTCGCGGGCGCGCTCGTGGCGGTTGCGGATCTCGGGCGCATCGGGATCGCCCGGGTTCGCCGCGAGCCACTCCTCGAGCGCGTGCCAGTGGAGCGACTCGTAGCGGTCCCAGTCGTCCTCGCTCGAGGCGATCATCCCGGTGAGCGAGAGACCGGCGGCCTCGATCCGCGCGACCGTCTCGCGCAGCGCGACGAAGCCCAGATCGTCCGTTCCGCGCGGCAGCGGCCACTCGCGCCAGTACGGCTCGCCGACCACGACATGGCCGCCGGTGCGCACCGCCGGCGCAAGCGCCCCGAGCGTGCCCGGCAGGTCGTCCCAGACGAAGCTCGCCCCGAGGCAGAGCGCGACGTCCCACGCGCCGGGCTCGAGCGGGACTGCGTGCGCGTCCGCCTCGACGATCTCGACGAGATCGCCGACGCCCGCCGCGAGCACGCGCTCGCGCGCCGCCTCCACGAACTCCGGCGAGCGCTCGATGCCGAGGATGCGGCACCCGAACGTCGACGCGAGCAGCGTCGCCGGGCCGGCCTTGCCGCACGCGAGGTCGATCACACGCGCATCCGGGCCGAGGCGGAGATAACGCCCGAGCAGCTCGATCTTCTCGGCGCTCGTCGGATTCTGGATCTCGTGGTCGCGCTCGGCGACGGCGAAGTACCACGGCATGCGCGCAGCGTACGGTCTAGAGGGAGAACGAGGCCCTGGCGGCCGTGCGCTTTCGCGCCGGATGCGTCAGGCGTGCCTGCTCGTCGAGCGCGGCGAGCGCGCGCGCGAGCTTCACGACTTTTCGGGCGTCCCGGCGTCGAAATCGAAGCATGGAAACAGTCGATTCGGCCTCGAGGCGGCCGATCCTGCCCGGGGGATGTGCCTTCGGAGGCCCGGAGTACACTGAGAAAATGGCGACGCTGGAGACAGGCGAGCGGCACCAGAAGCTCCTCGACGAGTTGCTCGCCGAGGTGCGCGCGTACAGCTCCGCGATCGACGTCGACCTCGTGACGCGCGCATTCCGCTACGCGGCCGAGCGGCACGAGGGACAGCAGCGCCAGTCCGGCTCGCCCTTCATCGAGCACCCGGTCGGCGCCGCGCGGATCTGCGCCGAGCTTCGCCTCGACGAGCAGACGATCGCCGCAGCGCTGCTCCACGACGTCGTCGAGGACACCGAGGCCGACATCGAGGACGTGCGCGCGGAGTTCGGAGACGAGGTCGCGCGCCTCGTCGAGGGCGTGACGAAGCTGACGCGCATCAGCTTCCAGAGCCGCGAGCAGGCCGAGGCGGAGAACTACCGCAAGATGATCGTCGCGATGTCGGAGGACGTCCGCGTGATCCTCATCAAGCTCGCGGACCGGCTGCACAACATGCGGACGATCGAGTACCTGGGCAAGCAGAAGCAGATCCAGAAGGCGAAGGAGACGCTCGAGGTCTACGCGCCGCTCGCGCACCGGCTCGGCATCCACACGCTCAAGTGGGAGCTCGAGGACCTCTCGTTCCAGACGCTGCACCCGCGCAAGTTCGAGGAGATCAAGACGATGGTCGCGGAGCGCCGCGCCGACCGCGAGGGCCACGTGGCCGAAGCCGCGGACGTGCTCGCGCGCGAGCTCGACAAGGTCGACATCCCGGCCGAGATCTCCGGGCGCGCGAAGCACTTCTACTCCATCTACGACAAGATGGCGAAGAAGGGTCGCGAATTCAACGAGATCTATGACCTCACTGCCATGCGCGTGATCGTCGAGCGCGACGGCGAGGAAGGAACGCGCGACTGCTACGGCGCGCTCGGCCTGATCCACTCGTTGTGGAAGCCGATGCCCGGCCGGTTCAAGGACTACGTCGCGATGCCGAAGTTCAACGGCTACCGCTCGTTGCACACGACGGTGATCGGGCCGGAGGGGCGCCCGCTCGAGATTCAGGTGCGTACGCGCGAGATGCAAGAGACAGCCGAGCTCGGCGTCGCCGCGCACTGGGCGTACAAGCGCGGAACGAAGAGCGCCGCCGATGAGGAGTGGATGGCGTGGGTCAAGCAGCTGATGGACGCGCACGAGGACGACGCCGACGCGAGCGAGTTCGTCAAGTCGCTCCGCACCGATCTCTTCGACGAAGAGGTGTTCGTGTTCACGCCGAAGGGCGCGGTCAAGACGCTGCCCGCCGGCGCGACGCCGATCGACTTCGCATATGCCGTCCACACCGACGTCGGCCACCGCACCGTGGGTGCGAAGGTGAACGGTCGCATCGTTCCGCTCCACTACAAGCTGCGCAGCGGCGACCGCGTCGAGATCCTCACGTCGAAGGCGGGCCGCGGCCCGTCGCGCGACTGGCTGTCGCTCGCGGCGTCGTCGCGGGCGAAGAACAAGATCCGTCAGTTCTTCTCGCGCGAGCAGAAGGAGGATCTCGAGGCGAAGGGCCGTGAGTCGCTCGAGCACGCGTTGAAGGGCCAGAACCTCCCGTACCGGAAGCTCGCCGGCTCGGCCGTGCTCGCGGGCGTGATCCGCGAGTCCGGCTACAAGAAGGCGGAGGACTTCTACGTCGCCCTCGGGTCGGGAAAGCTCACCGCCGGGAGCATCGTCAACAAGGTGCTCCAGCAGCTCAAGGTCCAGGAGGTCGCCCAGGAAGAGGCGGTCCTCCCGCGCAAGAAGCCGAGGGCGCGCGAGGCGCTCGCGAGCAACACGTACGGCATCAACGTCGTCGGCGTCGAGGACGTGCTCGTCCGGCTCGCGAAATGCTGCACGCCGGTGCCGGGCGACCAGATCGTCGGCTACATCTCGCTCGGCAAGGGCATCACGATCCACCGCGGCGACTGCCCGAACGTGCGGGCCCTCATGCGCAACCCGGAGCGGTTCACCCCGGTCGAGTGGGAGGGAGGCACGACGCAGAGCTTCCGCGTCCAGATCGCCGTCGACTCGTGGGATCGCTCGCGCCTGCTCGAGGACGTGGCGCGCACGTTCGCGGAGCACGGCGCGAACATCGTCTCGTACGGCGGCGTCGTCGAGGATCAGATGGCGAAGAACTGGTACGTCGCCGAGGTCGGCGACGTGAAGGCGCTGCGGACGCTCCTGACCGCGCTCCGGAACGTCGACGCGGTGTTCGACGCCTACCGCGTCACCCCGCAATAGCTTCGTAGGTCCTACGGATCCGCCGTCCGTCGCGACGCCGATGCCGCCTGTCGGGGTGCAGGCGAAGCTTCCTCCGGCAAACCGAGAGGAGACAGGACGATGGCGGACACGGTGCTCATTGCCTATGCGTCGAAGCACGGCTCGACGCTCGAGGTGGCGGAAGCGATCGACGCGGTGCTCCGCGGCGCCGGCATCCCGACTGCGCTTCGCGAGGCGTCCCGGGTCCACGGTCTCTCCGACTACGGCGCGGTGGTGCTCGGGGCGCCGATCTACATGACGCGCTGGCATCGGGATGCCCACCGGTTCCTGCGCCGGAACGAGCAGGAGCTCGCCGCGAAGCCGCTCGCCGTCTTCGCGCTGGGCCCGCTCCACGAGGACGAGACCGAATGGGCGAAGGCCCGCAGCGTCGTCTCGGCGGCGCTCGAGGGCCACGCGTTCACTCCGGTGAGCGTCGAGGTGTTCGGCGGCAAGGTCGACCCCGACGAGTTGCGCTTCCCGTTCTCGAAGATGCCGAAGGAGGACGCGCGCGACTGGAAGGCGATCGAGGCCTGGGCGGCCGGTCTGGCAGTGGTCCTCGCGCCGCCCGTCCCCGTCTGATCACTCGTTCGAGGGACGGGCGATCGTCCGGGGCGGGGTACCTCCATCGAGGGATGGGTCGAGCCGGCCCGCCCGGAGACTCGCGCCGTTCACTCGAACGAGGGATACGGCGCGGGTGACATCCATTCCCTGAGTCGAGGGATCGACAGCGGCGCGCAGGCGAGTAGAACGAGAAGGGGTGGGGGGCACCAAGAGCTGCGGCGCCCGGCGGGTCACTGAGGACACCGGCCGGGCGCGCGGCACTCAGATCCCTAGGACTCCCACGGTTCGCCGCCCGTGTCCCAGCCGACGAGGCAGTGGCCCGAGACGAGCGAGGCGACGCGCTCGAGGAAACTGCGGTCTTCCTCGGGCGCGCCGTCGACTCCGAGCTCGGCGATGCGCTCGCCCTGCCAGAGGACAGGCACCTGGACGCGCCGTGACGGGTCGGGCTCGCCGGCGGCAGGGCCGAGCGCGAGCGAGCCGTCCTCGACGAAGAAGATGCCGGCCCACGCGTAGCCGGCCTCGTCCGGCAGCGCGGCGACGACCCGTCGCAGCACCTCGTCGGCGTCGCCGCCGTCCCGGAGGATCGACTCGACCGTCGCGAGCGCCGCGCTAGTGCTCGACATCGGCTCCCTCGAAGGCGAGCACCCGCTCCCGGTAGTCCCCGGGGACGGGGGAGGCCGTGCGGTCGCCGAGGTCGACGTAGACGAGCGTCTGGTGCGCGGTGACCATGAGGACGTCGTCCGGTGTGCGATAGGCCGCGAACTCGAAGGTGACGCTCGTCCGCCCGACACGCGCAACGCGGGCAAAGACCTCGATCTCGTCGTCGAACACCGCCGGCGCGAAGTACTCGACGTCGTTCGCGCGCATCACGAAGTCGCCGGAACGCTTCATGTGGAGCAGGTCGAGCGAGCGGAGGTACTCGACCCGTGCGAGGTCGAAGTACGGGTTGTAGCGCCCGTAGTAGACGATTCCCTGCGCGTCGGTGTCGGAGAAGCCGACGCGTGTCCGCGCGGAGAACTTGAAAGGGGGTCGCTGCGTCGACGCGTTCACGAGCGGATCAGCGCAAGCACCTCGTCGCGCTTCGCCTCCATCGCCTTCTCCGAGCGCGCCTCGAGATTGAGGCGGAGCAGCGGCTCGGTGTTCGACGGACGCACGTTGAAATGCCAGTCGTCGGCGTCGACCGAGATGCCGTCGAGGTGCGACACCGTCCCCTCGCGCGCGTAGCGCTCCTTCAGCTCCTGGAGCTTCAGCGCGACGTCGGACACCGGCGTGTTCAGCTCACCCGTGAGGAAGTAGCGCTCGCGGAACGGGCGCAGGATCTCCGACAGCTTCTGCCCACGCTTCGAGATCAGCTCGAGCATGAGCAGGAAGGGCACGACGCCGGAGTCGGCTTGCGAGAACTCCCGGAAGTAATAGTGCCCGGAGACCTCGCCGCCGAAGGCGGCGTCCTCCTTGCGCATGCGGTGCTTGATGTACGCGTGGCCGACGCGGTTGACGAGCGGCACGCCGCCTGCGCGTTCGATCGCCTCGGGGACGGCCCAGCTCGCACGGACGTCGTAGATGATCTTCGCGCCGGGCTCCTTGGCGAGGACCGACTCCGCGAGGAGCGCCGTCGCGAAGTCCCCGGGCACGAACTCGCCGCGGTCGTCGACGAAGAAGCAGCGGTCGGCGTCGCCGTCGAAGGCGACGCCGAGGTCGGCGCCCTCGGCGAGCGTCGTGCGCACGATGAACTCCCGGTTCTCCGGCAGGAGCGGATTCGGCTCGTGGTTCGGGAACGACCCGTCCGGGTCGAAGAAGCAGCGGACGGCGCCGACCGCCTCGAGACGCTCGAGCACCGGTGGGAGCATCGCCCCGGCCATCCCGTTCGCGGCGTCGACCACGACCGTCAGCGGCCGGATCGCGGACACGTCGATGAAGGACATCACCCGATCGACGTAGGCAGGCCAGATGTCGACCGCGCTTACGCGCTCCTCGCCGCCGCCGGCCTCCTCGGTGACCTGCAGCGCCCGGTCGCGGACGTCGAGGAGCCCCGACTCGCCGCCGACCGGAAGGGCGCCGCGGCGGACGATCTTCATTCCCGTGTACTCCTTCGGATTGTGCGACGCCGTGACCTCGATCCCGCCGTCGAGCCCGAGCTCGCCCACGGCGAAATACAGCATCTCGGTGCCGATCATCCCGAGGTCGAGCACCTCGGCGCCGGCGTCCGCGGCGCCGCGGATCGCGGCTGCCGCCATGTGGGGGCTCGACAGGCGCATGTCGCGTCCGACTGCCATCCGGCGCGGCTCGAACTGCTCGACGTAGGCACGACCGATCGCGTATGCGCCCTCCTCGTCGAGCTCGCCGGGATAGAGGCCGCGCACGTCGTACGCCTTGAAGACCTTCGGGTCGAGCATGAGTCCGATGCTACGGAAACCGCCGGGACGGCGGCCCGGCAGCCGACACCCCGGCGACTACCATTGAGGCATGGAGCGCAAGCTCGCCACGGTCATGTTCGTGGATCTCGTCTCCTCGACCGAGCTCGTCGCCGACGCCGATCCGGAGGTCGTCAGGCGCAAGGTGTCGCGGTTCTTCGACCAGGCCTCGCACTGCATCGTCACGCACGGCGGGACGGTCGAGAAGTTCGCGGGCGACGCCGTGATGGCCGCCTTCGGCGTGCCGCTCTCGCACGAGGACGACGCCGAGCGCGCGGTGCGCGCCGGCCTTTCGACGCTCGAGCGGGTATACGAGCTGGGCCTCGAGGTCCGCGTCGGGATCGAGGCCGGAGAAGTCGTCACCGAGGGCGGGGCGCAGTCGACGTTCGCCACGGGCGAAGCCGTGAATCTCGCCGCCCGCCTGCAGCAGGCCGCCGAGCCCGGCGAGATCCTGATCGGTCCCGGCGCGGCGAGCCTCGTGCGCGACCGGGTCGAGCTGGCGGAGGTCGGCCCGCTCGAGTTACGCGGCTGGCGCGAGCCGATCGCCGTGCACCGCGTCATCTGCGCGGCCGAGCCGGGTGCCTCGATCGGCGGCCTGAAGTCGCCGCTCGTCGGCCGGGAGGCCGAGCTCGAGCTGCTCGAGAACACGTTTGCACGCGCGGTGCGCGACCGGCGCGCTTCGCTCTTCACGATCTACGGCGACCCCGGCGTCGGCAAGAGCCGGCTTGCGCGGGAGTTCGTCGCGGGCGTCGAGGGCGCCACCGTGCTGCTGGGCCGCTGCCTGCCGTACGGCGAGGGCGTCACCTACTGGCCGCTCGCCGAGATGGTCAAGGCCTCCGCGGGGATCGCGGACGACGATCCGCTCGACACCGCGCACGAGAAGCTGCGTGCGTGCTGCGAGGACGAGGAGGTGGCCGACCTGCTCGGCCTCGCCGTCGGCGTGCTCGAGGCCCTCGAGGGCGAGCGTAGCCAGCAGGAGATCGCCTGGGCCGCGCGTGCGTGGGCGGAGCAGCTCGCGCAGGCGCAGCCGCTCGTGCTCGTCTTCGAGGATGTCCACTGGGGCGAGGAGCCGCTGCTCGAGCTCGTCGAGCACCTCGCCGCGACGGTTCGCGAGGCGCCGCTGCTCCTCGTCTGCGTCGCGCGGCGGGAGCTGCTTGACGTCCATCCGAGCTGGGGCGGCGGGCGCGTCCGCGCGATCGCGATCGAGCTCGAGCCGTTGCAGGCGGAGGAGAGTGCGCAGCTCGTCGAGGCGCTCACGGCCGACCTCGAGCTGCCCGTCGACACCCAGACGGTGCTCGCGAAGACGGAGGGCAACCCGCTGTTCATGGAGGAGACGGTGCGGATGCTCGCCGAGCGTCCGCGCGCCGGCAGCGAGCGCATCCCGGACACGTTGCAGCAGCTGATCGCCGCGCGCATCGACCGGCTGCCCGGCCCGGAGCGTGCGCTCGTGCAGCGCGCCGCCGCCATGGGCCGGATCTTCATGCGCGGGGCGCTCGAGCATCTCTCGCCCGAGCTGGAGGACGTGCGCGGCGAGCTCGAGAAGCTCGTCTCGCGCGATCTCGTCGTCCCCGAGCAGCGCGCGACGATCAGCGGGGAGGAGGCGTTCAAGTTCAAGCACGTGCTCATCCGCGAGGTCGCCTACAGCGGTCTCGCGAAGAGCGCACGTGCCGACCTGCACCGCGGCTACGCGGTCTGGCTCGGCGAGCGCGCGGGCGACGAGTTGCTCGAGATCCGCGCGTTCCACCTCGACCAGGCGACCCGGCTGCTCGAGGAGCTTGACGGCGCCGCACCGCCGGAGCTCGCGGAGGCGGCGGCCGACGCGCTCACGCGCGCGGGGCGCCGCGCGCTGTCGCGCGAGGCGCTTCGGAGCGCGCGCAAGCTCCTCCTGCGCGCGGTCGAGCTCGCGCCCACCCTCAATCGCCGCTACCTCGCAGCGCGCGCAGCGTGGCGGCTGGCGGACATGACGGCAGTCGTCGTCGAGATGGAGGAGGTCGCCGCCGCTGCAGCCTTGGCCGGCGAGCACCAACTGCACGGACGCGCGCTGTCGGCGCTCGCCGAGGCGACCCTGCACCATCGGGCCGACGCCGTGACCGCTCGACGGCTCGCCGAGCAGGCCGTCGAGGTGCTGCAGGACGAGCCTCCGCAGATCCGCTTCGAGCCGTTGTGGGTCGCCGCGCAAGTCGCCGCCTGGTTCGGCGACAGCGAGGAGTTCCAGCACTGGGCCACGCGCGCACTCGAGGCCGCCCGGGAGGCGGCGCGCAAGGATCTCGAGGCGATCGTCGTCCACGGTCTCGCGAACGCGTACGTGCTGCGTCTCCAGCTCGACGAGGCTGCACCGCTGATCGAGCGCGCCGCCGAGCTCGCGGAGGAGACCGGCAGCATCGCCGGCCGCGCCTCGGCGTTGGGCGTGCGCGGCGTGTTCGACTTCATGAGCGGTCGTCCGGTCGATGCGGAAGCGGCGTTCGCCGCCGCACGTGCGCTCCACGCCGAGACGGGCATGGCGACGCGCGAAGCCGTGGCGACGATGATGGTCGGCCGCGCCGCGTTCGCGCAGGGCGACCTCGGGCGCGCGGAGAGCCTGTTGCGCGAGGCGGCACGCTCGCTGAAGGGGCTCGGCGACCGCGGCTCGCTCTGCGAGGCGCAGCGCGTGCTCGCGATGGTGCTCGTCCGGCTCGGCCGGCTCGACGAAGCGGAGCGGTGGGCGCTCGAGGCGCGCGAGACCGTCGGGCCGGAGGATCGCGTCTCGATCGCGACCACGAAGTTCGCGCTCGGCATCGTGCGCGCGGCCCAGAAACGCGACGCGGAGGCGGAGGCGCTGATCCACGAGGCGGTCGACAGCCTCCAGCTGTACGAGTTGCGCGGGCCCGAGCGGTGGGTGCTGCGCTACCTCATCGAGTTCTACCGCGAGCGCGGCCGAGACGGCGAGGCGGTGCCCTACGAGGCGCGTCTTGCCGAGCTCTCCGCCGAGAGCACCGTCGAGATCGCCTGAGTCGACGCCTCGTCGGGCGACTCGCTGATCACGGTTGCGGGACGAGCGAAGCGTGCGAGCGCGTCGCGGAGCGGCTCGGCGCGAAGTGTCCCCTGGCCGTACGGGAGGTGTTTCGTCTCGTTGCGGTTCGCGTACGCGATGTCGCTGAAGTGGATGTGGAACGGGGCGCCGGGCTCGATCACCGCGTCGGTCGCCTCGAGCGCGGAGGCGAACGCCTCGACATCGGTGAACGCGCCGTCGCTCGTCGCATGCATGTGCGCGAAGTCGAGCACCGGCCGCACGAAGTCGACCTGCGCTGCGATCGCGAGCACGTCGTCGATCGTCCCGAGCTCGCGCACGCGTCCCATCACCTCCACGCCGAACGGCACGAGGCGGTCCTTCGACTCGAGCCGGGCCTTCAGGTCGCCGAGCTGGTCGACGACGTCGGCGATCGCCCGGTCGCGCTCGCGCCCGAGGAGGAAGCCGGGATGGAACACGATCAGCTCGGCGCCCGCCGCCTTCGCGAGCCCGGCCGTGTGGTCGAGCATGCCAAGTGCCATTTTGAACTTCTTGCCGCGGTCGACGTGACCCATGAACGCCGCGAGCGGCGCGTGCACCGAGAGCGCGATGTCGTGCGCGCCGAGCGCCGCCGCGAGCGTCGGAGCTGTCTCGTAGTCGAGCCAGAAGCCGCCGGCGAACCCGATCTCGCAGGCGCGGTAGCCGCACGCCGCGAGCGCCTCGGCCGCGCTGTCGAAGTCCTCTGCCGGCAATCCGGCTGGACCGATCCGGATCTCGCCCAAGCCGCCAGCTTAGTGGCCTCGAGAAGTCCGTCCGACGCGTTTTTTACGGTGTTCGCCATGAGCAAGCAGCCTTCCCGGATCGACCTCCTCGAGCTCGACATCGACCTCCGCCTGACCGATCTCTGGCGCGAGGCCGCAGATATCTCGGAGTGGAGCCTCGACGTGGTCGCCGCGTTCATGCGCGCGGCCTACGGGAAGGGGTATTGCGACGCCCTCACCGAGGACCTGCCCGGCTCGCTCTGCCACGACCACGGCTACCGGATTCCGGGCCGCCGGCCGCAGCCGTCCGAGC
>DATKQO010000017.1:0-7203 GCA_035532715.1 Gaiellaceae bacterium
GGTCGTGCGCACGTAACCCTGCAAGGACACCGCGAAGCCGCCGATGACCACGAACTCGACGTCGTGCTCGCAGAGCACTCTCAGCAGGTCGTAGAAGCGCGGAAGCGCCCCCTCAGCCGGTTCAGAGGCTCCCCTCGCCACTGCTAGCGGCCCGCCGTCGCCTGCCTGCGCGCGCGCGCGTTCGCCGCAAGCGCCGCACCGATGTGGCTCAACTCGACGGCCTGGCGCATCCGTCCGGCAGCGGTGGAGTGGAGAAACTCGTAGCGCAACTCGTGCGCCCGCTGGTTCGGCCGCAGCCGCTTCGGCAGCGGTCCCTGCTCGGCCAGAGCCGAGATCGCTTTCCCGAGCGCTCGCCGCTCGCCTTGCTCGCGAAGCCTCGCGACCTCAGCGGCGATGACGAGGAGCGCCTCCGTGTCGATCAGCTCGCGCGACGACCCGGGCCGCCGGACGACGGGGATCTTCCCGGCCCCGACCCAGCGATCGAGCGCCTGCACCGTGACGCCGAGACACGCAGCGGCCTGACGCTTCGGCACGCCGACATCGAGTTGCCGCCGGAGCTGGCGGATCACCCCGGCGAGCCGCCGCCGGTCGGCCGGAGCGCTCACCGCGTCCCGCACACGGCGCAGGGCGACGATCTGCCCGACGATCTGCGCTTCCATCCGAGCAATTCTAGCGCTTACGTGGTGTTTAAGGCGACATTACGCCAAGTAATCTGGGTTCAGGCATCGCCGGGCAGGCGCACGCCGGCGGCGAGCCTGCGCAGCGCCGGCACCGGGTCGCTCGCGGGCCGCGCCACCAGGAGGACGACGCCGTGCCCCGGCTCGCGGACGAGCGCGTCGACGAGGAGCTGGAGGCCGACCGCGAGCGCGAACGCCTTGTGCGCGCGCTCGCCGCCGAAGGGGACGAGCTGCTCCTCGGAGGCGAGGCCGGCGACCACGTCGCCCCACGTGACCGCGCCCATCGAGACGTCGGCGACGACCGGGTCGCCGCCGGAGCTCGGGATGCCGATCGCGAGCGGGTTCGTGCCCGCCAGCTTCGGGCCGCCCTCCGGATGGCCGAGCCGCCGCGGCGAGGTCGCGGTCAGCACCGAGACGAGGCCGCCCGCCGCCAGCAGGCGCGCGTAGCGGCCGAGCATCCCGGACGGGAAGGAGCGCTCGAGCACGACGAGCCGCGCCTCGCGCGGCGGCCGCTCGATCGTCCGCCGCACCGCAGCCTGCACCGTGAGGTAGCCGATCGCGCCGTCTCCGTCCCAGCGCCAGAACGCGTCGCTCTCCTCGCGGACGGCGTGCGTCGCGAGCGGGTCGAAGCCGGTCTGCGTCTCGAGCCAGGCGATCCGCGAGTGGCCGTGGCTCGCCTTGCCGCGCCGCTCCGCGTCGTCGAAGTGCTCCCACAGCTCCCGCGCGTCGGCCGGCGCGAAGCCGAGCGCGTGGAGACGGCGGAGCCCCTCGTCAGGGGTCACTGCGCCGCCTCGACGCGGCGACGCCCGCGCCGAGGAGCGCGGCGGCGGCCCAGAGCGCGGGCGGGACCCGCCGGCGCGCGTGCGGGTAGGCGCGCGCGCCGAACTCGAGGATCGGCCAGCCGCGCTCGGCCGCGACGCTGCGCAACTCGCGGTCGGGATTCACGACGACCGGGTGGCCGACCGCCTCGAGGAAGGGAAGATCGGTGTGGCTGTCGGAGTACGCGGTGCACTCGGCCAGGTCGAAGCCGCGCTCGGCCGCGAGCTCGCGCACGCAGCTCGCCTTGTTCTCGGCGTGCAGCGCGCGCACCGCGTGGCCGGTGTACTCGCCGTCGCGCACCTCGCAGACCGTGCCGAGCGCGCCGTCGAAGCCGAGCTCGTCGGCGATCCCCTCCACGATCTCCTGCAGCGTCGCCGAGACGATGAACACGGGCTCGCCGCGGTCGCGATGCTGTTCGACGAGGTGTAACGGCTCGGCGTAGACGAGCGGGCGCAGCACCGGCTCCATCGCGTCGGCGACGAGCGCGCGCATCTCGTCGGGACGGAAGCCGCGCAGCAGCACGAGCCCGTCCTCGGCGGCACGGCGAACCGTCTCATGACCCGCGCCGCGCAGCATGAAGAGCAGCTGCCACGCGGCCGCCCGGGCGAGCTGGCGGCGCGAGATGAGGCCGCGCTCCCGGAACGTGCCGGCGAGCGCGAGCGCCGACGAACGGCGGAGCAGCGTGCGGTCGAGATCGAAGAAGGCCGCGGCGGCCATGCCTACGCTTTCACGCCCGCGGCGGCGAGCGCGTCCTCGCGCCGCGCGTAGTCGTGGATGCTCGCCACCTTGCCGCCGCGCAGCACGATCACCTGGAACAGGCGCGGCATCAACCCGCGCCCGCCGAGACGCTCGAGCCGCTTGCCGCGCAGCTGCACGAGCACGCGGTCGCCGACGGCGATCGTCTCGCCCGGCCGCAGGCGGTTCGCGTCGGCGCGCCAGAGCAGCGTGCGCACGACCTCGTCCGCGTTCACGCACGGCTTCCACGCGCCCTCACGCGCCGGATGCCACGTCACGTCGTCGTGGAGGCGCGTCCGCAACTCGGCGTGATTTGCGCGCCGTGCGAGCTTGTAGATCTCCTGCACCGCGGCGACGTTGGCGGGCATCAGCTGACGAGCGGCAGCGACCGGATGATGCTGCCGGCCTCGCGGCGGGCGCCGATCGCCTCCGCGATCGACACGATCGCCTGCGCCGTCGCCGACTCCGGATGGGAGGCGACGATCGGCTCGCCCGCGTCGCCCTGCTCGCGGAGGAGCGGGTCGAGCGACACGCTGCCGAGCAGCGGCACGTCGAGCTGCGCCGCGAGCGACGCGCCGCCGCCCGAGCCGAAGACGTCGCCGCTCATGTTCTCGATCACGCCGAGCAGGCGCAAGTTCGTCTTGCGCGCCATCGACGCGGCGCGCGACGCGACGTCCTGCGCCAGCTTCTGCGGCGTCGTCACGACGACGACCTCCGCGCGCGGCAAAAGCTGGCCCAGCGAGATCGAGATGTCGCCGGTGCCGGGCGGCATGTCGACGACGAGCACGTCGAGCTCGCCCCAGAACACGTCCGTGAGGAACTGCTCGAGCGCGCGGTGCAGCATCGGGCCGCGCCACATCACCGGCTCGTTGTCGTCCAGGAAGAAGCCGATCGACATCAGCTTCAGCCCGTCCTTCACCGGCGGCACGATCATCTCGTCGACGGCGACCGGCTTCTGGTGGATGCCGAGGATGTGCGGGATCGAGTGCCCGTAGATGTCGGCGTCGAGGATGCCGACGCGCTTGCCCATCTGCGCGAACGCGACGGCGAGGTTGGCGGTGAGCGACGACTTGCCGACGCCGCCCTTGCCGCTCGCGACGGCGATCACGCGGCAGTCGCGCGGCAGGCGGATCACCGTGTCGCGCTCGGTCGCGCCGCCGCGGAGCTTCGTCGTCAGCGCCTGGCGCTCCTCGGCCGTCATCACACCGAAGGAGAGCTCGAAGCCGCGCACCCCGGGAACCGTCGCGAGGGCCGTCTCGACCTGCCGCTCGAACGACTCGCGCAGCGGGCAGCCGGCGATCGTCAGCACGATCGTGAGCGAGACGATCCCGTCCGCGCTCGACACGTCACGTACCATGTCGAGCTCAGTGACAGGCCGCTGCAACTCGGGGTCGATCACCTGCGCGAGAGCGCCGAAGATCGCGTCGCGATCGGGTTCCATCTCGGGTCGAGCGTAGCGGAGATAGGGCTCGTGACCTGGCCCGGACTCGTCGGGAAGAACCTCCTCCGCCGGCCCGTGCGGACGCTCCTGACGGCCGCCGGCGTCGCGCTCGGGGTCGGCCTGATCGTGGCGCTCCTCTCGATCTCGGCGGGCGCGAACCGCACCGCGGGCGACCTGATCCACGTCGGCCGCTCCGACTTCGGCGTCTTCCAGAGCGGCGTCACCGACGCGACCCGCTCGCTCCTGCCGGTCTCGCTCGAGCAGCGGATCGCGCGGCAGCCGGGCGTCGCGCAGACGGCGCGGATCTACCTGCTCGTGACGACGGTGAACGGGCGCGACTCGTCGCTCGTCTTCGGCCTCGCGCGCGACCAGTTCGCCTACCAGCGGCTGACGCTCGTCAAGGGGACGCGCGCCGGCGCGCTCGCCGGTGACGCCTTCCCCGCGCAGCCGGGGTCGACGCTCTCGATCGGCACGCACCGCTACCCGGTGACCGGCGTCTTCCACAGCGGCAACCGCTTCGAGGACCAGGGAGTCGTGCTGCCGCTCGCGCAGGTGCAGGCGCTCGCGCGGCACCCGGGCGAGGTGACGACGATCGCGGTCACGGTGCAGCACGGCGAGCTGCCACAGGCGGTCGCGTCCGAGCTCGAGCGCCGTTACGGGGTCGCCGCGATCGTCGAGCCGGGCCAGGCGGTGAAGGTCGACACGTCGTCGCGCCTGATCATCGACGTCGGCTGGGTGATCTCGGTGCTCGCGCTGATCGTCGGCGGCATCGGCGTCACGAACACGATGGCGATGTCGGTCGTCGAGCGCGTGCGCGAGATCGGGATCCTCCGCGCGGTCGGCTGGCCGGGACGGCGGATCGCCGCGATGATCGTGAGCGAGGCGCTCGGCATCGCCGCCGTCGCGCTCGCGCTCGGCCTCGGCGTCGGCGTGCTCGCCGCGCATCTCTTCACCGCGCAGACCGGCCTGTCGACGCTCGTCTCGCCGGACTTCACCGCCGGCGTCTTCGGCTGGGGGCTCGCGTTCGCGCTCGGCGTCTGCCTGCTCGGCGCCGTGTACCCGACCTGGCGTGCGCTGCGGCTCAGCCCGATCGAAGCGCTGCGGCGGGAATGACGACGCCGTCGCGGATCCGCAGCACGCGGTCCGCCTGAGACGCGACGCCGTCGTCGTTCGTGACGAGCAGGATCGTCGTGCCGCGCGCGTCGCGGACGCCGTGGAGCAGCTCGATGATCTGCGCGCCCGTCTCGGAGTCGAGCGCGCCGGTCGGCTCGTCGGCGAGCAGCAGCCGCGGCTCGTTCGCGAGCGCACGGGCGATCGCGACGCGCTGGCGCTCGCCGCCCGAGAGCGTCGGCGGCCTGCCGCGCGCACGGTCTGCGAGGCCGACCTCGTCGAGCAGCCCGCGCGCGCGCTCCTCGCGCTCGGCACGCGGCCGCCGGCCGAGCATCGGGATCTGGACGTTCTCGAGCGCGGTCAAGGTCATCATCAGGTTGTGGAACTGGAACACGAACCCGACGGTCGTCGCCCGGTAGCGCGACGCGTCGGCGAGCCGCGTCACGTCCTCGCCGTCGACGCGGATCTCGCCCGAGTCGGGCCGGTCGAGCGCGCCGATCAGGTTGAGGAGCGTGCTCTTGCCGCACCCGGACGGGCCGGTCAGCGCGACGAGCTCGCCCGGCTGGAGCTCGAGGGAGACGCCGTCGAGCGCGCGGATCCTGCCGCGGTCGAAGCTCTTGCGCAGGTCGGAGACGACAACCTCCGCGCCCTTCACTGCGGCACGATCGCCCAGCCGGCACGTGCCGTCTTGTAGCCCTTCGCGGTGACGGTCGCCTGGAGCACGAGGTGCTGCCCGCGCGCGGCCGGCGGGAACGGCGGGTGGCCGGGGGTGCCGAACGTCTCCTTCCAGACGCCGTCCTTGACGACGTTGACGCCGACCTCGCCGACCGGCATGCCGCCGAAGAGGAACTGGAGGTGGATGCGGCAGGCGAGCGGCTTGCCGGTCGCGGCGTCGGTGACGTGCACCTCGTAGTGCCAGCGCTTGCCGATCAGCGGACGGTGGTCCTGGCCGCGGAGCACGACATGGAGCTTCTTCAGCGCCGCGGTCGTGGCCGTCGTGGCCGTGTACGTCGAGGCGGTCGAGGTCGTGGGAGCCGTGCCGCCGCAGGCAGCCACCGTGGCGAGCAGCGGAACGGCCATCAGCAGACGCCGCATACCTGGATCGTACGGCAGGGCGCCGGGCGCCGTCGGCTAGCCTCAACCGGAGACAGGCAACGCGCGAACGGACGGAGGAGCATGGCGGCGGTACAGCTCAAGTGCACGATCGACGGGTGCGGCGCCTCGTGGAGCGTCGCCTCGCCCGCGAAGATGAAGGCCTCGATGGCCGAGCACCGGCGAAAGGCCCATCCCGGCTGGGTCGAGCCCGAGCGAAAGCAGATGGCCGCCTACCGGCTCGACTACAGCCGCCGCGGCCGCCAGTTCTAAAGGCGGCCGAGCAGGTCGTTCGACCAGTTGAGCAGCAGCGCGTCGTAGGCGGCCGTGATGCCGCCCGCGGGCGGGTACTGGAGATACGTGATGAACTGGCGCAGCTTCGCCTTCATGTTGGCGTGGTTCGGCTCCGCCTTGATCACCTGCTGGATCTGGGTGACGAGCGTCGAGGCGAAGGAGGCGCCGATCCAGCCCCGGGCCGCGCCGTCGTTGACCGCTTTGAGGATGCCATCCGGCGTCGCGTGGATCGTGAAGGTGATCGACTGCGTCGTCACGTTGCCGGCGTTGTCGGTCGAGGTGATCGTGACCGTGTGTGAGCCGGCGGTGAGCAGGTCGACGTCGATCGTGCCGCCGCTCGAGGAGATCGTCTGACCCTCGATCGCGGCGCTCGAGGAGTGCACGCCGTTCAGGTCGCTCGTGACCCACGTGAGGCCGATCGGGGTGCCGACGTCGTAGGAGGTGCCGTTGCTCGGCGCGCTGAGCGCCGCCGCGAGCGCGGGCCCGGTGCGGTCGAGGATCACCGTCTGGCTCGCGAGCAGGATGTTGCCCGACTGGTCGGAGACCCGCACGAGCACGTTGTAGGTGCCGTCGGGCGCCGGCAGCGTGGCGCTCGAGGAGGCGCTGTAGGCCTGCCAGGCCGACCAGGTCGAGCCGCCGTCGGCCGACACCTGGTAGAGGTAGAGGCCCGAGCCGCCGTCGGCGA
Organism: Gaiellaceae bacterium; assembly: GCA_035532715.1. Classification (GTDB taxonomy): domain Bacteria; phylum Actinomycetota; class Thermoleophilia; order Gaiellales; family Gaiellaceae; genus Palsa-739. Next base: position 6,854 of record DATKQO010000017.1, read on the forward strand.
ACGAGAGGGCGAGCGTCACCGCCGGGTTGCGTGTCAGCGCCGTGTTGGACGCGGCGCCGTCGACGGCGAAGCTGCCGGTGGGCGTCACCGTGTCGAGGGTCAGCGTCGGCGTCGACAGGAGCACGGGCGACCCGTTCCCGGCCTTGCTGTACTGGTTCGCGGTCACCTCGTAGACGCCGTCGTCATAGCCGGAGAAGTCGACGGGGACGGTCAGGATCCCGGTCGTGGCGTCGAGTGTCCCGTCGCCGATGATCGTGCCGCCGGGGCCGTCGAGCTCGTAGATGACGTAGTTGCCCGGGTCGCCCGCCAGGGTCAGGGCCGCCGCCGCGTGGCCGAGCAAGCCGACGTAG
>DATKQO010000018.1:0-12476 GCA_035532715.1 Gaiellaceae bacterium
TGAACGATCGCCGACGCGATGTCCGAAGTGACGTCGAGGCCGTGGAACTCGCCCGTGTCGCGGTCGCCGCGCACCCGCTGAACGAGGCCGAGCTTCGTTCCGTCGCAGTCTCGAACCGGCCAGCCCGGGCAGATCTGAAGCCAGGAAGCACGCGCCGCCGGCTCGACGTCCCCGCCGGCGTCGTGCGCGTTCGCCACCTCGATGAGCGTCGGCAGCGCGACGAGCTGCCCCAGCAGGAACGCATGCTCGAGCGCGGAGAGAAGGCGCCAGCGCGTCTCGCCGCGGTCGACGGGTCCGGCATCGCGGAGCGAGATGGCGTTTGCGTACTCGGCCGCGCTCTCCATCTCCGCGCGCACCCGCCGCAACTGCACAACGACGCCCGGGTCTGTTCCGGCTGCCGCCGCGAGCGCGCGCACGTCGCCGTCGACCCTCGCTTCGAGCGCCTCGTAGGCGGTCTGGAGCCCGTGCAGCTCGCCGCGCCGCGTCGGCTCGGTGCTTCGCCACACGGGGAGACGAGCAGGCAGCCCGCGCACGCGGGCGTCCGGGTCCGTCTGCGCGATCCGGGCGAGGCGGATCCAGCCCGGGACCTGATCGACGCACTCGCCTGCGAAGCGCAGCGTCGACCGGGGAACGTATCCCGCTGTCGCCGGGTCGTCCCCGGCGTCGACGTCGATGAGCGTCTCGGCGATCGCGCTGCAGCGCGAACGCGTTCCACGCGCAGACACGAAAGAGGCGCGTGCCTCTGCCGTCGCCTTCGGCGGCGGCCGCCTCGTCGATCAGCGAATACGCGGCCGTGTCCGCGCCGCGGCGCGCGTTGAGGCCGGCCGCGGAGACCTCGCCGCGCAGAGTCGACCGGAGCCAGGCCAGGAAGCCGCGCACGCACGCAGTTTCCCTGTCCGCGGCCCGGATGTGCAGCGGTACGGGGCGGAACCAGCCGGCCGGCCCGGTGCGCGACGTTGACGGTGCCGTACGGGCGAAGTAGGTTCGCGCACGTCTCGACCTGTTACGCGACCGAATAGGAGGTGCGCTGGATGACGAGCGTCGTCTCATCCGATCTTCCCGCGGGCGACCTCTCGCGGGCGCTCGACGGATTCATCGCCGCAGTCGGCGCCGGGCATGTGTTGACGGGCGAGGCCGACCTGCGCGAGTTCCGCGACCCGTTCGCGTACGAGACCTGGGACGACTACACGGCCTCGGCGATCGTCATGCCGGAGACGGTCGAGGAGATCCAGGAGATCGTGCGGGTCGCGAATCGCCACACGATTCCGCTCTGGACGCACTCGACCGGCCGGAACAACGGCTACGGCGGCCCGGCGCCCCGGGTGCGCGGGTCGGTCATCCTCAGCCTGCGGCGAATGAACCGCGTGCTCGAGATCAACGAGGAGCTCGGGTACGCCGTCGTCGAGCCGGGCGTGCGCTGGTCCGATCTGTACGACGCGATCCAGGCCGGCGGCCACAAGCTGATGCTCTCGTGCCCCGACCTCGGCTGGGGCAGCGTCATCGGCAACACGCTCGACCACGGCATCACGTACCTGCCGCAGGCCGTCGACATGGCCGCGCCGTGCGGCATGGAGGTCGTGCTCCCGAGCGGCGAGTTGATGCGCACCGGCATGGGTGCGCTCCCGGGTAGCCGGTCGTGGAACGTGTACAAGCGCGGGCTCGGCCCGACGCCCGACCAGATGTTCATGCAGTCGAACTTCGGCATCGTCACGAAGATGGGTCTCTGGCTGATGCCCGAGCCCGAGTGCTACATGCCGATGTGGCTGCGAGTCTGGCACGACGACGACCTCGGGCCGATGACCGACGCGCTACGCCGGCTGATGCTCGAGCGGACGATCGACCACGTGCCTCAGTTCCTGAACACGCTGCTGCTCGCCTCGGTGATGACGAAGCGCGAGCTCTGGCACCAGGGAGACGGCCCGATTCCCGACGCGACGATCGACAAGATGGGACGCGAGCTCGAGATCGGCCGCTGGATGATGCGCTCCGCGCTCTACGGCGACGAGTCGATGGTCGACCTTCGCTTCGCAAAGGCCAAGCGGATGTTCGAGCAGATCCCCGGCGCGGAGCTCTGGGGGACGAAGTACGCGCCCGCGCAGTTCTCGCAGATCGAGAATCCGATCGAGCGCGTCCAGGCCGGCATCCCGAACCTCGATCTGAACCAGATGACCGGCTGGTACGGCGGCGAAGAGGGCGGCCACATCGGCTTCTCGCCGGTCGCGCCGCTCGCGGGTCACGAAGCGATCGCGTTACGCAACCTGCTGCGCGGGATGATCGAGGAGCGTGCCGGGCTCGACTACATGGCGGCTCTGATCCCGACGAACGCGCGCAGCTTCGCTCACGTCACGCTGGTCATCTTCGACACGAAGAACGAGGCGCAGGCGCGAGGCGCATACGACACGTGCAAGCTGCTCGTGGCCGAGGCGGGGAAGCTCGGCTACGGCGAGTACCGCGCGCACCTCGACTTCATGGACCTCGCGGCCGAGCAGTACAGCTTCAACGACCACGCCTACCGGCGCTTCAACGAGACCATCAAGGACGCGCTCGACCCGAACGGGATCCTCTCGCCCGGCAAGCAGGGCATCTGGCCGAAGCGGATGCGCGCATAGTCTGCAACGTCCTGCGCTCCTCTGGCGCACAGGCTGAAAGCAGACAGGGCGACTGCTGTCGCGGGCCCTCCTAGGGCCGCGCCGCGAGCTGGGCATCGATCAGATGCGGCCCGGGCTCGCCGAATGCTGCACGGAGCTGGACGGCCAGCTCCTCACACGTCTTCGCCCGCGTCGCCGGCACGCCCATGCCGGTCGCGAGCGAGACGAAGTCGATGCTCGGGCGCGACAGGTCCAGCAGGTCGGCGGCCCTGCCGCCCGTCTGCGCGGCGCCGACACGCTGCAGCTCCATACGCAGGATCGCGTAGGAGCCGTTGTTCAGGATCACCGTCGTCACGTTCAGGCGTTCGCGTGCCTGCGTCCAGAGCGCGCCGAGGGAGTACATCGCGCTGCCGTCGGCCTCCAGGCAGAGCACCGGCCGCTCGGGGCAGGCGACGGCGGCGCCCGTCGCCACCGGCAGCCCCTGTCCGATCGCTCCGCCGGTCAGTGTGAGGAGATCGTGGCGCGGCGAGCCGGCCGTCGTCAGCGGGAGCAGCCTCCCCGACGTGATCGATTCGTCGGAGACGATCGCATTCTCCGGGAGGAGCGCGCCGATCGTCTCGGCGAGCGAGTGCGGGGTCAGCCCGCCGGTCGGCAGGTCCGGGAGAACAGGTTTCTGCAGCACCGGTTCGGCCTGTGGGGCGACGAGGCCGGCCAGCCGCTCGAGGGCGTCGATGGCGTCCTCGTCGCCGCCTGCCAGGACGTGCACCGTGCAGCCGGCGGGGACGAGATCGCTCGGCTTGCCCGGGTACGCGAAGAAGGCGACGGGGGCGCGCGCGCCGGCGAGGATCAGGTGCTCGACTCCGCCGAGCTGGTCCGCGACGTGCTCGGCGAGATAGCCCACGCGCTCGATCGCCGGCAACCCCGCGCCGCGCTCGAGCCGCGCGGGGAACGTCTCGACGAGGAGCTTCGCGCCGCTGCCGACGCCGATCCGGCTCGCCGCACGCAGCGCAGGCTCGCGCGTCGCCGCGCCGCCGAGCAGGATCAGGCACTGCTCGCCGGAGCGCAGCAGGGCGGCGATCGCCGCGACATCGACGTCGGCTACGGCGGCCCGCGTCGGGCCCGGGGGTGCCGCCGCCGTCCGGCCGCCTTCGGACCACGACACGTCGGCCGGCAGCACGAGCGTCGCAACCCGGCCCGGCGGGGACATCGCCGCGGCGATCGCCTCCGCCGCGTCGGCGCCGACGTGCGCGACGTCCGTCGTCCTCCTCAGCCAGCCACCCACCCAGCCGGCGAGGAGGTCGAGGTCCGAGCTCAACGGCGCGTCGTAGGGCGCGTGGTGGGTCGCGTGGTCGCCGACGACGTTGACGATCGGCGTGAAGGCGCGGCGCGCGTTGTGCAGCCCGGCGAGGCCGTTCGCAAGGCCGGGCCCGAGGTGGAGCAGGGTCGTCGCCGGCCGGCCGGCCATGCGGCCGAACCCGTCGGCCGCGCCGGTCACCACGCCCTCGTGCAACCCAAGGATGCCGCGCATCTCCGGCACACGGTCGAGCGCGGCGACGAAGTGCATCTCGGACGTGCCCGGGTTGGCGAAGCAGACGTCGACCCCGCCGTCGACGAGCGTGCGGATGAGCGCCTCGGCGCCGTTCACCGTGCGGCGCTCCGGGTCGGGATCGCGTCGGTGCGTTCGGCCGGCGTGGGCACGCTCCTGAACCTATCGCCATTCGCCGAGCTCCACCGTGACAGAATGGCGCGACCGCCTCGTGGAGAGCATCCCGCCTATGTCAGACCGTGCGACGAGTCGCGGATTCCGGCTCCTCGTCCTCGGCGCTGCGCTGACCGCCTGGGCGCTCGTCGCCGTCGGTGGGGTCGTACGCGTCACCGCGTCGGGCCTCGGCTGTCCGCACTGGCCGCCCTGCACGGCGCGGGCGATCCCGCTCGACCAGCGGGCGTCCATCATCGAATACAGCCACCGGGCGGTTGTCGCGCTGCTGACCGTGCTCGTCGTCGCGGTTGCCGTCCGGGCGTGGCGGGGCTACCGCTCGCGTCGCGAGGTGCTCTGGCCGGCGCTCGCCGCCGTCGTTCTCGTTCCGTTGCAGGCGCTCCTCGGCGCGGTGGCGGTCTGGCTCGACCTTCCGGGATGGGTGGTCGCGTTTCACTTCGTCGTCGGGATGCTCTTCCTCGGGACGATCGTGACCACGGCTGTCGCGGCCTGGCGGCGTCCGGGGCAGCCGGATCGGAAGGACGGGCGCCACCCGACGGGAAGCCCCTGTCCTTGCCGGTAGGGCCGCCTCGTTGTAGGCGACGGTGAGCGTGCCGCTCAGCCGGTGATGTCGCCTGAGTTACTGCCGCTGGAGTTGACCCAGTCGCCGTTCTGGGCGGTGTGGTACGTCCACCCCCAAGCCGGCTGAGTCCAGTCACTCGTGCTGACGTAGCTCAGGAAGCTCGGGTGAGCGCCGGGGCAGTTGAAGCTCGGGTCGCACCCGAGGTTGAACGAGCCGAGGTTGCCGTGCGTCGCGTACACCGGATCGGTGACGAGGGTGCCGTCGAAGTTGTTCGTGGAGTAGCCGCCGTTGAGGACGCCGCTGATCCCCGGTGAGACCATTCCGGTGTTCGCGGGGCTGGGGCCAGCGGAGGTCACGAAGGAGCCGGTGTCGTTGATAACCGCGCAGAACGTGCCGTCGCCGAGGTCGAAGACCTGCAAGTGCCGTTTGACCGTATCGTTCGCCCAGGCGTTGCCTGCGACTCCGGAGTCGGCGTCGTTGGTGAGCGTGTAGGTGACGTTGACGATCATCGTGCCGCCGCACTGCGGCGGGGTGTAGGTGCCGCCGTTCGAGGCGGACGCCGTGCCGATGAAGACCGCTGAGAGCGCGAGCACGATGAACGCGCCGAGCGCGAGAATCTTCTTCATGCCTACCCCATTTCCAGGCGCAGGACGCACCAGTGGGGGCGCCGGGTGCGCCCGCAGGGCGACATCATTTGGCGACCTTCAACTCTTACGCATCGGTGAAAGTACGGAGTGCAGGTTGCAATCATCCTCGGGGGCATGGCGACGCTTGCTTTCGTCGCGGATGCGGAGTCCGCTCACGACACGGGCCTTGTCGTCGTGGGCAGTGGGCCGACCGGCCCGGCGGCGTGAGAGTCCGCCCGAACTTTGAATTTCGCCAAACCCTCCTGGTTGTCGGCACGGACGACAACTCCGGGTATCACCGGGGTATGCACGCGGCAAGCCTTCCCGGTCACGCCTGACACGTCCGACCGCATGGTTGAGCCAAAGTGCCGCAGCCATGCGGGCCGGAATGCCCCCAACGGGATTCGAACCCGTGCGACGGCCTTGAAAGGGCCGCGACCTGGACCGCTAGTCGATGGGGGCGCGGCAGCCCAGGATACCCGCGGCTTCTACAGGTACATGATCCAGCGCGCCGTCGACCCGCACGCGCAATCCTTGTGCTTCGAGGCGCAGCGACGGCAGTCCCAGTGCTCCCACCAGATCCACTTGAGGTGGTTCACCTCGAGGATCAACAGGGCGAGGATCCAGATGAGCGTCTCGGTCCGGGACATGTCGTCCACGGTATCGGCGTCTCTCGCGAACGGGCAATGGGCCGGACGACCCAAACCTCGGTCGTGCCGGTCCTAGAACGTTTTCGGGATCGGCCCCCGGATGAGGGCCGATCCCGAGGGTGCGGCCTACAGGCGTGCGCGGCGGCCGAGTCCGCCGGTGAAGAGGCTGATCACCCAGATCAGCGCGATCACCGCGGCGACGATGAACAACCAGTGGATCACGAACCCTGCGCCGAATGCGAGCAGCGCCAGGACGGCAAGTGCGACAAGAAGCAGCATGAGTGAACGATCGCCTCCTTCTCCACCCAGAGGGGTTGGTCAAAGAGACAACGAGCGAACGGCCCGTACGGTTACGGGCTCGCGGCGCTACGCGGTGATCGGCGCGAGCACGAACACGAGATCGCCCTGCGCCGCCTGCGCGACGCCGAAGCTGTAGAGCCTCGAGCCGGTCGTCGCGTCGATCGCCTGCACCTCGCGGGCCGGGATCGACTTCGGCAACGGCACCTTCGCGCCGAGCGTCTGCGCGAGCGGACGGCTCAGCTCCGCCTGGAGGTCGCTCTGGCGCAGGTACACGACGTACTTCGCCTGCTTGCCGAGCTGCGGCGGCATGAACGCGATCACGTTCTGGATCCCGCCCACGTACTTGAACGTGTAGAGCGCGAGCTCGAGGATCTCGCGGCGCACGAGCGTGCTGCGGGCCACCGAGGGCGTGCCTGTAGCGATCGCGCACGCTGCGCCGAGCCCGCACAGCGAGTACATCACGCTGTTCGTCGGGGACGCCGGGTACACCGTGTCCTGCCCGCCTTTCGTACCGCGGACGGCGATGTAGTGGATCGGGATCGTCCCGCTGCTCCCCGGCGACACGGCCGGCGCCTTCGAGATCACGTCGACGAGCTGGTCGCCGTTCGCGAGGCGGTACGTGCTCGCGACGTGGGCGGCGATCTCCTGCGCGGCGCCCTGACCGCCTCCCTTCGGCTTCCACGACGACCAAGCCGGGGCGGGATGAATCGCGCGTCCGGCGAAGACGATGACGCCTGCAACAGCCGCGACGAGGATGACGGCGAGCCCGCCGTAGATGAAGCCGAAGCGCAGGCGATGCGGCTGCGCGGTCGTCAGCGGCGGCGCCGCAGGCGCGGACGGCTGCGGCGCGGTGGGAGCGGAGTCGGCTCCGGTCAGATCTGCGGCCACGCTTCCTCCTTCGTCCAGTCGATCTTGGGCTTCGTCAGGCCCTGCTGGTCGAGCAGGCGGACGAGCTCGTCGCCGTAGAGCTCGCCCTTGTCGATCACCGCCTGCGCGATGCGCTCGACGGCGTCCTTGTTCGCAAGCACGAAGTTCTCGGCGGTCGCATATGCCTGTCCGAGGATCTGCGCGGCAAGCATCTGCTTCGACCTGTCCTGCAGCACCGATGCGACCGGGTCGCCGCCGAAGTCCGCGCTGCCGCGCGTGCGGTTCATCAGCTGCGTGCCGATCTCCTCGAAGCGGCGCATGATGCGCTTGCGCGTCTCGTCCTCGCTCTCGTCGGCGAACCTCGCGCCGTTGAGCTCGACGCGCTGCGGTCCCATGCCGGCAGCCCCGACCATGGTCGCGGCGCGCGCTGTCGCGTACTGGAGATCGCCGCCCACGCCGCTCGACGTCTCGCCGTAGAACGCGTGCTCCGCGGCCATCGCGCCGAGCACGTGCACGAGGTCGCCCATCGCCTCGCTGTGCCACTGGCTGAAGCGCTCTTCCTTCTGGAACGCCTGGTGATGCCCGAGCGACCCGCCGCGCATCTTGATCGAGAGCCGGCTCGACTCGAGATCGGGCCGGTAGATGTGCGCTGTCGTCGCGTGCCCTGCCTCGTGAATCGCGACCGCGCGCGTCTCGTGCTCGACGTAGCGCACTCCGATCGCGGTGCCCGATTCGATCGCGGTCATCGCGTCGACGAGATGCTGCCACGTGAACGAGAGCAGGCCCTCGTGATGAGCGTTCGTCAGCGCCATCGAGCAGATCTGCTCGATCATCGCCGGCGAGTAGCCGTTCGTGATGCGCGCGATCTCGTCGCGGCGTTCCGGGGAGTCGAGGTCGGAATCGTGCGACACGCGATCGAGATAGAGGTCGAAGATGTCCTTGCGGTCTTCCTTCGTCGGCGTGCGGAACCAGACGTGGCGGCCCATGCGGCCCGGGCGCGTCAGCGCCGGGTCGAGCCGCTCCATCGGCACGTTCGTCGCGCCGATGAAGTAGATCTGCGCGCCCAGCGGCCGCGGCGGCGGCAGGCGAAAGCTCACCTTGCCGAGCCGCCTCGGAATCACGTAGATCGCGTCGAGGAACGAGTTGATCCGGTTCGTGACGAAGCGGCGCATGAACGGCGGGTTGTCGATGCCGTCCATCACGACGAGCAACTGGTTCAGCGCAAGCTGTCCCTGTCCGCCCATCATCCCGGGGAAGATGCCCTGGTTGACGAGACTTCCGACGCGCATCGCCCACGCCGGGTAGGGCGACCGGCGTTCCGGCACGCGCTGCTCGAACATGCGCTCGCGCCACGCGCGCGTCTCGACGATGAGATCGCCGCTCGGGTTGAGCGCGCCGTACGGGCCGTACAGCGGCAGGTCGGTCTCCACCGTCATCGGCGCGCCCTGCAGCGCCTGGCGGCGCATGCCCACCGCGTCGATCTCGTCGATGAACACGATGCACTGGCCGCCCCACTTACGGGCGAGCTTCTTCGCCTTGCGCGCGAGCCAGCGCACGATCAGCGCGTCGATGCCGATGAACGTCTGCGCGAAGCCGGAGCCCGGGATCGAGACGAACGGAGAGTTGAACCCCGTCGCGATCGCCTTCGCGAGCATCGTCTTGCCGGTTCCCGGCGCGCCGAGGAAGAGCAGTCCCCGCTCGCGCTTGCCGCCGGCCCGTTCGAACGCCTCGCCCGACTGCCACAGCGTGACGATGCGCCTCACTTCTTCCTTCGCCTCCGCCTGCCCCCGCACGTGTTCGAGCTTCACTCCCCACTCGGCATCACCGGGCTCGTAGCCCCGGATCTGCGAGATGCCCATGAGCATCATCGGACCCATGAAGATGAGGAAGTTCGCGAGGAAGAGGAAGAACACGACGACGATCTGCATCCAGAACTGCCCGCTCTGCGCCAGATGACCCATCTTCGTGAGGATGTGCGTCGCGCTGCCCCACCACGACACCGACGTGCCCGCAGGCGCGCTCAGCGTGCGATAGAGGAACGCGATCGTGATGAACCCGCCGAGGTAGATCCCGACGCGGAAGTAGAAGCGCCACGTCCAGGAGCGGCGCCGGTTGACGATGTCTTCCTCGCGCAGTCGCGCGTCCTCCGTGCCGAAGAGGCTCGGCCACGGAATCAGCCGGCGGATCACGAGGTCGATGAGCCCACGGAAGGCGATCACGCACGCGGCGGTCACGAGGATCGCCTTGCCCGTGCTCAGATGCTCCACCTTGTGGAACCAGAAGTACGCGGCGGGGCTCGTCAGGAGCGCGACCACGGTCGCGACGCGCGTCAACCGCCGCAACTGCGCGGCAAGGGCCACAGATTCCTCGCCCGACCGTAGTGTCCCCACCAGATCCGCAGTCGCCATGAGGCCTCGCAGTCTATCCGTCCGATTCGTACCCTCTGATACGCCGCAGTGAGCTCCTCAGATTTCTCTCACGCAGACGTCGAGCGCGCGGCGCGGTATCACCGGCCGCGCTACGCCGGCACCGCGGCCGCGTTCGGGCTCACCGCCGGTGTGTACGCCGCGCTCGCGTGGAGTCCGTCCGGCAGCGACCTGTGGCGCCTCGTGGACGGGCTCGGCTGGGCCGGTTCTGCAGCGGCGTGGGCCGCGCTCGTCGTCGGCGTCACGGAGGGCGTGCAGTTGCCCGTGTCGTGGTGGCGAGGTCTCGCGCACGAGCGCCGCTGGGGTTTCTCGACGCAGTCGACGCCCGGCTGGCTGCTCGACCGGCTGAAGGGGCTCGCCGTCGCGCTCGCCGTCACCGCGGCCGCCTGGACGGCGGTCGTCGGGCTCGCCCGCGCGTTCCCCGGGTGGTGGCCGGCGGCCGCCGCCGTTGCGCTCGCGGGCGGCGTGCTCCTGCTCTCCTACGTCGCGCCGGTCGTGCTCGAGCCGATCTTCAACCGATTCGCGCCGCTCGACGACGAGCAGCTCGGAGCCGACCTCCGTGCGCTCGGGGAGGCGGCGGGGGTTCCCGTCCGCGACGTGCTCGTCGCCGACACGAGCCGCCGCACGACGAAGGTGAACGCGTACGTCTCGGGGTTCGGCGCGACCTGCCGCATCGTTCTCTCCGACACGCTGCTCGTCGCCGCCGGCGCGCCCGAGGTGAAGCTGATCGTCGCGCACGAGCTCGGACACCGGCGCGACCGCCACGTGGTCAAGGGGACCGTGCTCGCGATGACCGGTGCCGCCGTGTGCGTGGTCGTGGTCTGGGCGCTCCTCGGGACACGGGTAGCGTTGCCGCGTGAGCTGCCCGTCGTGCTGCTCGTCTTCACGCTGCTCGAGCTCGCCGGGCTCGCGCCGGCCGCCACCCTGTCGCGTAGGTGGGAGCGCGCCGCCGATCGCTGCTCGCTCGAGCTGACCGGCGACGTCGACGCATTCGAGAGGGCGCACGTCGAGCTTGCACGTAAGAACCTCGCCGATCTCGCTCCACCGCGGCTCGCGTACGTCCTGCTCTTCAGCCACCCGACGCCACCCGAGCGCCTGGCCCTCGGCCGCGCATGGGCGGCCGCGCCGTAGGCTGAGGGCATGCACGCCCACGAGCACGGCCACGGACAGGCGAGCGACCGCCGGGCGCTCGCCGTCGCGCTCGCGCTCATCGTCGCGTTCATGGCAGTCGAGGTCGCGGCGGGACTCGCCGCCGGCTCGCTCGCGCTTCTCGCCGACGCGGGCCACATGCTCACCGACGCCGCGGCGCTCGGCGCGGCGTTCGTCGCGTCGCGGCTCGCCGCGCGACCCGCCCGCGGGCCGTGGACCTTCGGGCTCGGGCGGTCGGAGATCCTCGCCGCGCAGGCGAACGGGATCTCGCTTCTCATCCTCGGCATCTGGATCGTCTACTCGGCGGTACACCGGCTCGTGTCGCCGTCGCACGTGCACGGCGGCGTCGTCCTCGCGGTCGCGCTCGCGGGCGTCGCCGTCAACCTCGGCGCGACGTTCGCGCTCTCGCGCGCGAGTCGAGAGAGCCTCAACGTGCGCGGCGCGTACCTGCACATCGCGACCGATCTCGCCGCGTTCGCCGGGACGGCGCTCGCCGGCGGTCTCGTCCTGCTCACGGGGTGGAGTCGATTCGACCCGATCGCCGGCCTCCTCGTCGCGGCGCTGATGGTCCGCTCGAGCTGGTCCCTGCTGCGCGAGTCAGGTCGCATCTTCCTCGAGGCGGCGCCGGTCGGCCTCGAGCCGGACGAGGTCGCGCGGGCGCTCGCCGCCGACGACGACGTCGTCGAGGTGCACGACCTCCACGTCTGGACCGTGACGAGCGGATTCCCCACGCTCGCCGCACACGTGCTCGTCACGCCGGGAGCCGACTGCCACGAGGCTCGCAGGCGGCTCCAGGCGCTGCTCGAGCAGCGGTTCGCGCTTCATCACACCACCCTCCAAGTCGACCACGTCGCGCGCCGCTCGCAGAACGTGCGGCTCGGCTCACTCGAGCGCAGTTAGCATCGAGGCCTTGGCGTCCATCGATCTCAGCGGCAAGAAGGCGATCGTCACCGGCGCCTCGTCCGGGATCGGCGCCGCGACCGCGCGCGCGCTCGCCGACGCTGGAGTCACGGTGGTGGGTGGCGCACGGCGCGTCGGGCGGCTCGAGACCGAGATCGCGCTACCTCTCGACGTGATGGACGCCGAGAGCAGCGCCCGCTTCGCCGCCGAGGCGATCGAGCGGCTCGGCGGTCTCGACATCCTCTTCAACAACGCCGGGCTCGCGCTCGGCCGCGCGCCCTTCGACGAATCCAGCGAGGAGGACGAGGCGACCGTCTTCGGCACGAACGTCACCGGCCTCGTCCGGATGACGCGCCTCTGCCTGCCGCACTTCGGCGACTGGGGGCACATCGTCAACATGGGCTCGGTCGCGGGCCGGCAGGCCTACGAAGGCGGTGCGACCTACATTGCTGCGAAGTTCGCGGAGCGCGGCTTCACCTATGCGCTTCGCGAGGACCTGCTCGGCCGTCCGATCCGGATCACGACCGTCGACGCCGGCATGGTCGAGACAGAGTTCTCCCTTGTCCGCTTCAAGGGCGACGTCGAGAAGGCGGCGGCGGTCTATCGCGGCGTCGACGCGATGCAGGCGCAGGATGTCGCCGACTGCGTGCTGTTCGCGCTCACCCGTCCCTGGCACGTGAACGTCGACGAG
>DATKQO010000019.1:0-5204 GCA_035532715.1 Gaiellaceae bacterium
GGCGAGCGCGACTGGACGACGTCACCGGAGAGCCAGGCGTTCGCCGGGCTGCGCGTGCCGAGCGCCTCGTCCGCGCCGGGCCCTTCGGCTGCGCTGACCATGAGCTCGTCGTCGTCGAGCACCCGGATGGCGCACGCATCGGCGTTGACGAGCGCCGGCGCCTGCTGCACGACCTCGTCGAGCACGGCCGCCGGATCGAGCTCGGTCGTCAGCAGCCGACCCGTGCGTGTGAGCTGCTGCGCGAGCGCACGCGCGCCACGCTCGGCCTCGAACAGCTCGCTGCGCTCGAGCGCGCCGCGCGTTGCGTCGGCGAGATGGCGCGCAAGCTCGAGATCGTCCTCGCTGAAGACGCGTTCCGCGGTGAAGAAACAGACGACGAGCGCGGCGGCCGTCTCCCTCGGGATATCGACGGGAACGGAGAGCAACGCGCGGTACCCGGCAGCCGACCCCGCCGCCCGCCATCCGGCCGGAAGGCGCTCGTCCCCTTCGAGCTTCGGCGCGGCCAGCACGCGCGCGTGGGCCGCCGCACGCCCGAGAGCACCGCCGTCGAGCTCGATGCCCGCGCTCAGCTCCGCCGCGAGCTCTTCCGGCAGGTCGTGCGATCCTGCAAGCGCGAGGCGTCCCGCCAGCGGCATGAGCACCGCGGCGGCCGCCGCGCCGAGCGCGTCGCCCGCTGCCTCCGCGACGGCGTCGATCGTCGCCGCACGCGACAGCGATTGCCCGAGGACCGACGCGATCCGATAGAAGCCGCGCTGAACGCGCGCCTGGCGCGAGCTGCGCGCGAAGGTTTCCGCGTTGCGCAGCGCGAGCGACGCCAACCCCGCGAACGCCTCGAGCACGTCGGCCTCGCGCGCCCCGAACGGCCGCGCATCGCGACGCCCGACACCGAGAACTCCTTGTACTTCGTCGCTCCAGCGCATGGGCGCCACGATCGCATCGGTGAAGCCGTCGTACGCGGGATGATGCACGCTGTCCGCAAGCTCGCCGTAGTCGGCGGCGACGAGCGGGCGACCCTCGCGGAGCGCGAGACCTGCGAGACCGCTGTCGGCGGCGAACTCGATACCGACGAGCGACTCGTCGAAGCCGTGCACCGCCGCGCACCGGAGGACGCCGCGTTCCCGGTCGTAGAGATAGCAGTCCGATGCGTCGGCCTCGAGCAGCGTCGCGAGCTCGTCTACGAGCCGCTGCAGGACCGTCTCCAGCTCCAGCTCGCCGCTCAGCACCTGCGCGGCGCGCAGCAGGGCGCTCTGCTGGCCGAGCCGGTCGCGGTTCTCCGCGAGCAGGCGCCCGAGCCGGATCGTCAGACCCGCTTCGGCCGCGACCGCCTCGAGCAGCGCGAGGTCGCCGTGACTCCAGACGCCGCCGGTGTCGCGGTGCGCCGTCAAGACGCCGATCGCCCGCTCCTGCACGACAATGGGCGTCGACGCAGCCGCGCGCGCGCCGAGCTCGCGCAGCGGATCGTGGAGCTCCGGCGACATCTCCCCACCGGAGATCGCGACGGTGCGGTTCTCGCGCGCGGCGAGGCTCGACACGGCCGTGAACGCCGGGTCGTCTCCGCCGGGCTCCGCGCCCGGCGCCGTCCATTGCGCCACGACCGGAAGCTCGCTCACCTCGTCGCCGAGCCGGAGGAAGCAGTGGGAGGCGTGGAGTGCGTGCGCTGTCTCTTCGACGGTCGCCTGCAGGGCCGCTTCGAGATCGAGCTCGCCGCGCAGGCGCCGCCCGATCGACGCAACGAGCCGTTCCCGGTCGAGCGCTTCCGTGAGGGCGATCGCGGACCGTGTGCGCTCGAGCGCGATGGTCGCCTCGGAGGCGAGCGCCTGCATGACGGAGAGGTCTTCCGAGGAGAACGCGCGATGGTCGCCGGTCGTCGCGACCGAGATCACGGCGATCACGCGGTCCTCGTTGATGAGCGGCACGAATGCCGCGCTCTTCGCGCCGACCTCCGCGGTGAGGCGCGAGCTGACGCGGTTCGACCCGGATGCGTCGTACACCGCGAACCCCGCGGCCTCGTAGACGGCGCTCGCGATGCCGGACGGCTCGCGCGCAAGATCGAGTTGCACGTCGGTCCACCATGGCACGTCCTTTCCGTCCGCGCGCGCGAGGTAGCCGGTGGCCTCGCGGGCGTCGTCGGAGACGAACGTCAGCGCGGCGAAGCCGACACCGAAGAGCGCGCGGATCTCGTCGAGGAGGGCGCGCGCCACTCCCTCGACGTCGGGCGTCCGCGCGAGCTCGCCGGCGACCCGGCGGAGGCTGTCCAGCTCGCGGGCGCGGCTGCCGGCGCGATCGAAGCCCAGCCGCGGGCGGCGGGCGGCGCGCGAGCTCAGCGCGAAACCGCCGGCGAGGCCGAGCAGGAGCGCGCCGAGAAGAGCCGCCGCGCTCTCCCACGCGAGCGCGAGGCCGTTCAGGCCGACGACGGACAGTTCGATTGTGGTCATGCTGGGCGTCGTGATGATACGGAGCCGCGCCGCGCGCGGCGAGCGGGATTCCCGGCCGTTTCCGTCGGTCGAGCCGGATCCCTGCCCGTTGCAAAGATGGGCCGTCCGGCCCATTGTCGGCTTTCGAACGGCCCGCTAGCGTCCCTGCCACTGGGCGATGCGAACCGCGGCGCGCGTACCTGGCCTTGTAGCCCCGCGGTAAGCACATCGAGAGAGCTCGTCGCGACGACCCCCCGAGCGGCGGGCTTTCTCATTTTCAAGGAACCCTAATCTGGTGCTCACAGGTGACGGCTATCCTGGCCGCGCTTTGGTGAAGCGCGTCCTTCTGGCCTCGCCGCGCGGCTACTGCGCCGGTGTCGAGCGGGCCGTCGAAACGGTCGAGCGTGCGCTCGCCCTCTACGGCTCCCCCGTCTACGTCCGCAAGCAGATCGTGCACAACTCGCACGTCGTGCGCGAGCTCGAGGCGCGTGGCGCGATCTTCGTCGACTCGGTCGACGTCGTCCCGAAAGGCGCGACGGTCGTCTTCTCGGCCCACGGCGTGTCACCTGCGGTTCGCGATGCGGCCGACGCACGCGAGCTCGTCTCGATCGACGCGACCTGCCCTCTCGTCACGAAGGTGCACACGCAGGCGCGCCGGTATGCGGAAGGCGGCTACACCATCGTGCTGATCGGGCATGCCGGCCACGAGGAGGTCGAGGGCACGACCGGCGAGGCGCCGGAAGCGACCGTGCTCGTCGAGTCGGTCGCAGACGCCGAGGCCCTGGCGCTTCCCGTCGAGACACGGCTCGCGTACATCACGCAGACGACCCTGTCCGTCGACGAGACGCACGAGATCGTCGAGGTGCTGCGCCGCCGGTTTCCCGGGATCGAAGGTCCGGCGAAGGAAGACATCTGCTACGCAACGTCGAATCGCCAGTGGGCGGTAAAGGAGTTGCTCGGCGAGATCGACCTGCTGCTCGTCGTCGGGTCGCGCAACTCGTCGAACTCGATTCGGCTCGTGGATGTCGCACAAGCCGCAGGAGTCGCGTCGTATCTCGTCGACGACGCTTCGGAGATCGAGGACGCATGGCTCGAGGGCGTCGATGTCGTCGGCGTCACGTCCGGCGCCTCCGCGCCCGAGCGGCTCGTCGACGGCGTGTGCGAGTGGTTCCGCGCACGCGGAGTCGCCGACATCAGCGCCTTCAGCTCGGCCTTCGAAGACGTCGTCTTCAAGTTGCCGGTCGAGCTGCGCCGCGCCGAGCGGTCAGCCGCGTAGAGTCGCGGCCATGCGGCCGCGCCCCGCCAGGCTCGAGCGCCTTCCGGCGCAGTACTTCACCCGACTGCTCGCCCGCGTGGGCGATGCGGCTGCACGGGACGGCGCACCGCTCGTCGATCTCGGCCGCGGCAATCCCGACGTCCCGCCGCCCGCGCACGTCGTCGAGGCGCTCGCGACGGCGTCGAGGCGCCCGGACTCGCACGGGTACGCGCCGTTCGCCGGTCTCGCCGCGCTGAAGGAGGCTGTCTCCGCCCGCTATCGCGACGTCTACGGCGTAACGGTCGATCCGGAGCGCGAGGTCGCCGTGCTGCCGGGTTCGAAGACGGGCTTGATCGAGTTCGCGCAGGTGACGACGGAGCGCGGCCTCCCGATCGTGCTACCGGATCCCGGCTATCCGGACTACCGCTCGGCGGTCGCGATCGCGGCGGCCGAGCACGTTCCGCTGCCGCTCGACGCCGACGGGCGCCCCGACTGGGATGCCGCCCCGGCCAGCGGCGCGGCCGCGCTCTACCTCAACTATCCGTCGAACCCCGTGGCGGCGTGCGCGCCGGCGGGGGTGTTCGAGGAGGCGATCGGATGGGCGCAGCGCACCGGCACGTGGGTGCTGCACGATTTCGCCTACGGCGACCTCGTGTTCGGCGGACGCCGGCCTGCGAGCTTCCTTGCCGTCGAGGGCGCGCGCGAGGTGGGCCTGGAGCTGTTCTCGATGTCGAAATCGTATGGGATGGCCGGCTGGCGGCTCGGCTTCGCGGTCGGCAACGCGGAGCTCGTCGCGCGGATCGAGGATCTGCAGAACCATGTCTTTGCGGGCGTGTTCACCGCGGTGCAAGAAGCAGGCGTCGTCGCGCTGCTGGGGCCGCAGGAGACGGTCGAGCAGCGGCGCGCGCTCTACGAGGCGCGCCGGGATCGTGCCCTCGCAGCGCTCCAGGGCCTCGACGCGCGCTCCGAGGGCACGTTCTTCGTCTGGTTTCGCCTCCCGGACGACATGACGTGCGAGTCGCTGCTGGAGGAGCAGCGTGTCGCGCTCGCGCCGGGCGAGGGCTTCGGCGAGCGCGGCCGCGGCTGGGCACGGCTGTCGCTCGCGACGCCGGACGACCGCCTCGATCTCGGCCTCGAGCGCCTGGCGGCGGCGTTCGCCTGAACGGCGAGCGGCCCGCGTCGCTCAGTCCCGCGCCTCCGCCTTCGCAATCGCGATCTCCGCGCTGCCGCCGACGCGGATATCGACAGCCAGCACCTCGCCCTCGATCCACGCACCGTGCCGGTCGACCACCTCGGACAGCGCGTCCGGCACGGTCAAGACGATCCGGTCGGTGAGCTCGAGCCCCTGCTCTTTCCGCATCGAGTTGACGAGCCGAATGAGGTCGAGCACGCGCCCTTCGAGCAGAAGCTCGTCGTCGAGCGAGGTGTCGAGCGCGACCGTCACGCCCTCCGCCGCCGCGACGGCCCAGCCCTCGCGGCCGCCCCGCTCGACGAGCACCTCGCCGGGCTCGAGCTCGTGGCCCGCAGCGCGGTAC
>DATKQO010000020.1:0-7901 GCA_035532715.1 Gaiellaceae bacterium
TCGTGAAGCTCAGGCCCTGGCGTGCGCTCGCCGGCGTGCTCGGCGGGACGATCGCGTTCGGCTACGCGGTGCACGCGATCGCGGCGTCCGCCTGGCCGCGCGGCGTCCACGGATCCGCCTCGGTCGGCGGCTGGCTCGGCCGCGGGCTCGAGGGCTGGGTGCTGCATCCGTCGAATCCGCAGATGATCGGCAACGTCGCCTTCGTCGTCCTCGTCCTCGCCGTGCTCGCCCTGACGACGCTGGAGGGCGTGCTACGCCGGCTGGCGCTCGTCCCGACGCTCTATCTCACGGCCTTCGTCTGGGAGAACAGGCTCGTCGTCGAGCCGAGCATCACGCGCCTGATCCTCGTCGGTGTGATCCTCATCGTGTTGATGAACGCGCGGCCGCAGGGGCTCCTCGGAACCTCCCGCGTGGAGATCGTCTGATGGGGAAGCTGCTCGAGCTGCAGGGCATCTCGAAGCGCTTCGGCGGCCTGACGGTGATGGAGGGGCTCGATCTGCACGTCGACGAGGGCGAGATCGTCAGCGTGATCGGCCCGAACGGCGCGGGCAAGACAACGCTGTTCAACCTCGTGACCGGCGTCTATCAGCCGGACGCCGGCGAGATCCTGTTCGAGGGCCGCTCCCTGCTCGGTCTCGAGCCGCACCAGATCACCGCGCGCGGCATCGCGCGGACGTTCCAGACGCTGCGCCTGTTCCTGAACCTGACGGTGAAGGAGAACGTGATGGCGGCAGCGCATTCGCACACCCACGCCGGCATCCTTCGCTCGGTGCTGCGCACGCCGGGCATGCGCCGCGAGGAAAGGGAGATCGCACGGCTCGCCGAGGAGCGGCTTTCGTTCTTCGGGCAGCGCCTCATGGGCTACCGGTGGGACCAGCCTGCGTACAGCCTGTCGTACGCCAATCGGCGGCGGCTCGAGATCGCGCGCGCGACGGCGACGAACGCACGGCTGCTGCTGCTCGACGAGCCCGCCGCCGGGATGAACCCCGTCGAGACGCATGAGATCACCGAGCTGATCGGGCGCCTGCGCAGCGAGGCGGGCTACACGATCCTCGTGATCGAGCACGACATGCACGTCGTCGAAGGGATCTCCGACCGGGTGATCGCCCTCGATCACGGCGTCAAGATCTCGGAAGGGACGTTCGGGCAGGTCGCCACCGACCCACGCGTCGTCGAGGCGTACCTCGGCACCAAGGCGACGGCGACGAAGTGAGCGCCGACGCGACGCCGTTGCTCCGGCTCGACGGGGTGGACACGTTCTACGGGCAGATCCACATCCTGCAGGGCTTGAACCTCCACGTCGGGGAGGGCGAGCTGGTGTGCCTGCTCGGCGGCAACGCGTCGGGAAAGTCGACGACGCTCAAGACGATCCTCGGCATCGTGGAGCCCCGCAACGGCGCCGTCGAGTTCGTGGGCGAGAACGTCACGAAGCGCTCGACGAGCTACCGGATCCGGAAGGGTATGGCGATCGTGCCGGAGAACCGGCGCCTGTTCGCGCCGATGAGCGTGCTCGAGAACCTCCAGATGGGCGCCTACCTGCACGGCGGCGGCTCGAAGGAGGACTTCGAGCGCGTCTACGGGCTCTTCCCGCTCCTCTACGAGCGGCGGGCGCAGCTCGCCGGGACGCTCTCCGGCGGCGAGCAGCAGATGGTGGCGATGGGCCGCGCGTTGATGGCCAAGCCGAGGCTGCTGCTGATGGACGAGCCGTCGATGGGTCTCGCCCCGATCCTCGTCGAGCGGAGCTTCGAGATCATCAAGCAGGTGCACGAGTCGGGCGTCGCGATGCTCGTCGTCGAGCAGAACGCGAACGTGTCGCTCTCGATCGCCGATCGCGGCTACGTCCTCTCGACCGGCCGGCTCGTGCTGGAGGGGAAGGCGGCCGACCTCCAGCAGGACGAGGATCTCCGCAAGGCCTATCTCGGGCGCTAGGCTGCGCTCGTGAAGGAGCTGCTCCCCGACATCGACCGCTGGCGGGCGAAGGGAGAGAAGGTCGCCGTCGCGACGGTCGTCGCGACCCGGCGCTCGGCGCCGCGCCCGATCGGCTCGAAGCTCGTGGTCTCGTCGGGCGGCGAGCTCGCGGGCTCGGTCTCCGGCGGATGCGTCGAGACCGACGTGTACCTCGCCGCGCAGGAGGTGCTCGCCGGCGGGCCGCCGCGCCTGATGACCTACGGCATCACCGACGACATGGCGCTCACCGTCGGCCTGCCCTGCGGCGGCGAGATCGACGTGTTCGTCGAGCCGCTCGACTGATGATCTTCGACGAGCTTCGCCGCATCGAGGAAGAGGGCGGGCGCGCCGTCGTGCTCACCGTCGTGGCGGGCGCGCGGGTCGGCGCGAAGTTGCTCGTGCGCGAGGACGGGACGACCGTCGGCGACGACCCGGGCGGCCTCGCGGCGCTCGCGCCGGCTGCACTGCGCCGCGGCCGCAGCCACACGATGGCGCACGGCGAGGAGACGGTGTTCGCCGACGTGATCGCGCCGCCTCCGCGCCTGTTCGTCTACGGCGCGGTCGACACCGCGGAGGCTCTCTGCAAGGGGGCGAAGCTCCTCGGCTGGCGGACGATCGTCGCCGACGCGCGCCCGCTCTTCGCCACCCGCGACCGGGTGCGAAGCGCAGACGAGCTCCTCGTCGCGTGGCCTGACGAGGCGTTTGCGCAGGTGCAGCCCGACTCCGGCACCGCGATCGTCGTGCTCACCCACGACGACAAGTTCGACCTGCCCGCGCTGACCGCGGCGCTTGCCACCGAGGCGTTCTACGTCGGGGCGCTCGGGTCGCGGCGAAACCAGGAGCGGCGCCGCGCGCTTCTGCTCGAGGCCGGCGTCGGCGACCCGGAGCTCGAGCGGATCTCCGGCCCCTGCGGCCTCGACATCGGCGCCGAGTCGCCCGCCGAGACGGCGTTCTCGATGCTCTCGGAGATCCTCGCGGCCCGCGCCGGACGCTCCGGCGGGCGCCTGAAAGACGCCTCCGCGCGGATCCATGCCGAACCGCTGGCAGGTAAAAAATAAAATCCCACTTGCAACTGCTTTACCAGGCTGCGTAGGATCGTCTCGTGCTGCTGCGCGAAGTCGAGTATGCGAAGCCGTCATCGGTCGCCGAAGCCCTGGCGATCCTGGCGGGAAACGACGGCGCCCGCGCGCTCGCCGGGGGCCAGACCCTCATCAACGTGATGAAGGCGCGCGCCGCGTCGCCGGACGCTCTCGTCGACCTGAACGGGCTCGAGGAGCTGAAGGCGATCGACCTCGCCGCCGACGGCACGCTCTCGATCGGCCCCATGGCGACCTACACCGAGATCATGGGCTCGGCCGAGGCGCGGGCGCGGCCGATCCTCGCCGAGGTGTGCGCCCAGATCGCGGACGTCCAGGTGCGAAACCGCGGCACGATCGGCGGCAACGTCTGCGCGAACGACCCGACGAACCACCTGCCGCCGCTGATGGTCGCGGTCGGCGCGGAGATGACGATCGCAGGCGCCGCCGGCGAGCGCGTCGTGTCGGCGGACGAGTTCTTCGTCGGCGTCTACCTCACCGCGGTCGGGCCCGGCGAGCTGCTGACGAAGATCTCCATCCCCGCGGGCAAGCACGACGGTTTCGCGGCGGTCACGCTCGGCGTCGACGGCACGTGCATCGCGAACGCGGCGGCAAGCCTCGACGGGACGCTGCGCGTCGCCCTCGGCTGCGTCGACGCGACCCCGGTGCTCCTGCAACCCGAGTCCGCCGACGAGGATGCCGTCCGCGCGGCCGTGCGCGGTGCCGACCTCTACCCGCCGGCCGACGTGCACGCGTCGAGCGAGTACCGGTCCCATCTCGCGGAAGTCCTCGCCGTGCGCGCGGCCCGCATGGCGTTCGAAAGGAGCTAGGTGTCCACCGTCGCGTCCTCGAATCCGATCACGGTCACGATCAACGGCACGGTCTACGAGCGCGAGGTCGAGGCGCGGAAGCTGCTGATCCACTTCATCCGCGACGATCTCGATCTCACCGGCAGTCACATCGGCTGCGACACGGGCAACTGCGGCGCGTGCTCGGTGCTCGTGAACGGCACGCTGCTGAAGAGCTGCATGATGCTCGCGGTTCAGGCCGACGGCGCGACGATCGAGACGGTGGAAGGCCTCGCCGACGGCGACGAGCTCACGACCTTGCAGCAGGCCTTCAGCGATCATCACGCGCTTCAGTGCGGGTATTGCACGCCGGGGATGCTGATGAGCGCCACCGCGCTCCTGCGCTCGAATCCGAGCCCGACCGACGAGGAGATCAAGAAGGGCCTGCAGGGCAACATCTGCCGCTGCACCGGGTACTGGAACATCATCGACGCCGTTCGGGCGGCTTCCGGGCAGGGCGCGAAATGACGCCCCCGAGCGGCAGCACGACGGTCGTGCCCGAGCGTGTCGAGATCCAGGCGCCCAAGGAGCAGTACAAGGGCCAGAGCGTCCCGCGCAAGGAGGATCGCCGGCTCGTCCAGGGCGAGGGCGTGTTCGTCGACGACGTCAAGCGCCACGGGATGGGCTACATCTTCTTCGTGCGCTCGCCGTACGCGCACGCGCACATCACGTCGATCGACGTCTCGAAGGCGGAGGCGCTGAACGGCGTCTACGGGACGCTGACCGGTGAAGAAGTCGCGTCGCTCACGGACCCGTTCTTCCAGATCGCGTCGGTCCCGGGCGGAAAGATCAAGGACTACGCGCTCGCGGTCGGCAAGGTGCGCTACGTCGGCGAGGCCGTTGTCGCCGTCGTCGCCGAGACGCGCGAGCTCGCGCGCGACGCCTCGGAGCTCGTCGAGATCGAGTACGACCCGCTTGACGCGGTGACCGACGCGCGCCACGCGCAGGAGCCTTCGAAGCCGGTGCTGCACGAGGAGGCCGGCGGCAACCTCATGTGGGAGGGCGTCTACGAGTGGGGCGACCTCGACGCGGCGTTCGCCGAGGCGGACAAGATCGTGAAGATCGACGAGCTGCACTTCCACCGCTTCAACTCGACGCCGCTCGAGACCGACGGCGCGCTCGTCGAGTTCAACCGCGGCATCGGGCAATGGACGATCCACACGAACAACCAGTTCCCCGGCTTCGCCGCGATCATGATGGGTCCCGCGCTGCGCACGGGGATCGACAGGCTGCGCTTCGTCACCCAGGACATCGGCGGCGGTTTCGGGAACAAGATCACGACGCATCCCCAGCTCGTCGCGTGCTGCCTGCTTGCCCGCAAGCTGAACCGCCCCGTGCAATGGACGGAGTGGCGTACCGACTTCCACATGTCGATGTCGCACGGCAACGAGCGCTGGTTCCACGACACCGAGGTTGCCGTCAAGGCCGACGGCACGCTGCTCGGGTTCCGGACGAAGGCGCTCGACGACGCGGGCGCGTGGCTCCGGTACGAGCCGCTCGGCGGCGTCATCTGGGCCCAGGTGACGCCCGGCATGTACCGCTGGCGCCACATCCGCCTCGAGTTCACGCAGGTCGCGACGAACAAGGCGCCGGTGTCGCCGAACCGCGGCTACTCGCGGATGCAGCACCTCTGGTTCACGGAGCGGGTCATCGACATCGTCGCGCACGAGCTCGATCTCGACCCGATCGAGGTGCGCAAGCGGAACTACATCCGCGCCGACGAGATGCCGTACGAGACGCCGAACGGCTGCGTCTACGACTCCGGCGACTACGCGCGGATGCTCGACGTCGCGACCGAGCTGATCGGCTGGGACGGGCTCGCGGCCCGGCGGAAGGACGCGGAGTCGCGCGGCAAGCTGCTCGGCGCCGGGATCGGCTCGACGCTCGACTCGGGCACGAACAACTTCGCCCAGTCGCGGATGATCAACCCCGAGCTGCAGTTCTCGGGCAACAACGAGGTCGCGACGGTGAAGCTCGACATCTTCGGGGAGATCGTGGTGACGCTCGGAACGACGCCGCAGGGACAGGGGCACGAGACGACTGCCGCGCAGGTCGTCGCGGACATCCTCGCCTGCTCCGTCGACGACGTGCACGTGCGCGCGGGCCACGACAGCTACTGGAACTCGCATGCCGGCTTTTCGGGCACCTATGCGAGCCAGTTCGCCGTCACGGGCCTCTCCGCCGTCAAGGGGGCGACCGACATGCTCGCCGAGCAGATCAAGCGGCTTGCCTCGGCGGTCTTCGGCGGCGTCCCGCTCGAGGCGCTCGAGCTCGCCGAGGGCACCGTGCGCATCAAGGAGAACCCCGAGGCGGCGCTGCCCTTCATGGCGTGCGGAGCGATCATCAACGCGAACAACGCCGGGCTTCCCGAGGATCTCGACGTGACGCTGAACTGCCGCTACGTCTACCGGCCGCCGTTCGAGCTGCCGGACATCGAGCGCAAGTTCGGCAACCTCACGCTCACGTACGCGTCGCAGGTGCACGCCGCCGTGATCGAGATCGATCCCGAGACCGGTTACTACGAGATTGTCGACTACGCTGCTGTCGATGACTGTGGCAAGCGCATCAACCCGCAGATCGTCGAGGGACAGGTGATGGGCGCGACCGCACAGGCTCTCGGCGGCGTGATGCACGAGATCTTCGAGTACGACGAGGACGGAAACCTGCTGACCCCGAACTTCTACGACTACCACGTGCCGCACGCGCTCGACATGCCGCCGCTCAAGACGGGCAACGTCGAGAGCCCGTCGCCGTTCACGCCGCTCGGCACGAAGGGCATGGGCGAGGGCGGCGGCGCGGGAATCCACGCCGTGTGCGCCGCGATCCAGGACGCGCTGCGCGGGCACGGCGACGCGATCGTCTGGGACAGCTCGAACCCGTACCGGCGCGTGTGGGAGATGCTCGCACAGCCGGAGCAGGCCGGAGGCCGTGTCGAGGTGGTGGAAGCATGATCGTCGAAGGCGAACGCATCTTCGACGCGCCGCGGGCGACGGTCTGGCAGGTGTTGAACGACCCGGCCGCGATGGCCGCGACGATGCCCGGCGTCGAGAGCTTCGACATCCACGACGCCAAGCGCTGGACGGCGAACGTGAAGATCCCGCTCGGGCTCGGCGGCCTGAAGATGAAGATCGACATGGACAAGACCGAGGAGCGCGAGCTCGAGTTCGCCGCCATGCAGATCAAGGGCAAGGGCGTCGGCGCGATGATGAACATGGTGACGAAGTTCGAGTTGAGCGACGTCCCCGAGGGGACGAAGATGTTCTGGTCGGCAGAAGTCCGGATCGCGGGCCCGGTCGGCTCGATGGGGCAGCGCGTGCTCCAGCCGATCGTCAACCAGCAGGTCCAGCACGTGCTCGGCGCGCTCGACGCACAAGTCCAGAGTGCGAAGGCGTAGCTGAGCGCCGGGATGACGGTTCCGTTCCGGATCGGCGTCATGCAGCTCACGATGGAGCCGCTCGACGAGATGCTCGCGTCTGCGCGCGCGATGGACGACGCGGGCATGGACACGCTCTGGCTCGCGGAGGCGTACCCCTGGTGGCGCAAGCACGGCATGGAGGCTCGCTCCTCCACGGTCGTCTCGGCGCTGATCGCGCGCGAGACGAAGCGCATCAGCGTCGGCTGGGGGATCATCTCGCCGTTCACGCGGCATCCGGTGCAGGTCGCGATGGATGCGCGTGTCGTGCAGGAGGCTGCCGGCCCGGGCCGGTTCATCCTCGGCTTCGGGACGTCGAAGATATTTCTCAACAACGCAGGCATGCAGACGTCGAAGACCCTCGGTCCGATGCGCGACGCGGTCGAGATCGTGCGCGGGGTGCTCGGCGGCGAGGCCTTCGAATACGAAGGGTCGACCTGGAACGCGAACGTTCCTGCGCTGCAGCCGGAGGCGCACACGCCGCGCGAGGTCCCGCCGGTGTACGTCGCGGCGACGGCGCCGAAGATGCAGGCGCTCGCCGGCGAGATCGCGGACGGCTGTCTGACACCGTCGATCACGACGCCCGCGTTCGTGCGTTACACGCGCGAGCAGGTGAAC
>DATKQO010000021.1:0-15086 GCA_035532715.1 Gaiellaceae bacterium
GGAGCGGTGACAGCGGTGGCCGACAGCGCCGCGGCCTTCGGCCACGAGATCGACCGGAGCGGTGCGCCTCTGATCCGCGTCGACGGCGTCTGGAAGATCTTCGGGCGCCATGCGGACCGCGTGATCGGCACCCCGGACGCCGATCTCCCCCGCGCCGAGCTGCGCGAGAAGCACGGCTGCGTCGCCGCTGTCCGCAACGTCTCGTTCGAGGTGTGGCCTCGCGAGGTGTTCGTCGTCATGGGCCTCTCAGGCTCCGGCAAGTCGACGCTCGTGCGCACGCTGATCCGGCTGATCGAGCCGACGGCCGGCCACATCGAGATCGCCGGCATCGACGTGACGGCCGCGGGCGCGCAGGAGCTGCGCGAAATGCGCCGCCACACGTCGTCGATGGTCTTCCAGCACTTCGGCCTGCTCGCGCACCGCCGCGTCGTCGACAACGTCGCGTTCGGGCTCGAGATCCAGGGTGTCCCGAAGGCGGAGCGGCTGCGCAAAGCGGAGGAGGTGCTGCGGCTCGTCGGGCTCGAGGACTCCGGCAACCAGTTCCCCGACCAGCTCTCCGGCGGTATGCAGCAGCGCGTCGGCCTCGCACGTGCGTTCGCGGTCGAGCCGAAGGTGATGCTCTACGACGAGCCGTTCAGCGCACTCGACCCGCTGATCCGCCGCGACATGCAGGACGAGGTGTGCCGCCTCCAGGTCGAGACGGGCAAGACGATGGTCTTCATCACACACGACTTGCCCGAGGCCCTCCGCCTCGGCGACCGCATCGCGATCATGCGCGACGGCGCGATCGTGCAGCTCGGGACGCCGGAGGAGCTCGTCGGCTCGCCCGCGGACGAGTACGTCGAGAACTTCGTGCGCGACATCCCGCGCAGCCACGTGCTGACGTTGCGCTGGATCATGCGCGACCTGCGGCCCGGCGAAGAGGACGGCCCCAAGCTCGACGTGCGCACGACCGTCCGCAACGCGATTCCGGCGATCGTCGCGAGCGAACGGCCCATCTGCGCGGTCGAAGGCGACAGGATCGTCGGCGTCGTCGATCACGCGGCCGTGCTGACCGCGATCGCGGGCGAGAGCTAGTGGAGGCGGCGGCCGCCTCGCTCTCGCAGCCTGCGCCCGGCGCCTGGTGGCGCGGCCGGGCCGGCGCCGCGATCGTCGTCGCGATCGCGATCCTGATCGCCTTCTTCGGCTGGAAGAACCAGCTGCCCTGGCCCGCGTCTCTGACGTGGAACTCGCTCTCGCACGACCTCGACAACTTCCAGGCGTGGCTCAGCAACAACCGCAACGTGCCGCACCCGAGCATCGTCTTCCGTGCGTTCAACGGGGTCGCGAACTTCCTCGACAACCTCGTCGGCTGGCTCACCTCGCTCCTCTTCAAGCTCACCTGGGCAGGCACCACCATGCTGGGCACGCTCGTCGTGCTCCGCTTCGGCGGCCGGCGCGCGGCGCTGATCGTGCTCGCGGCCTTCGTCTCGTTCGCGGCGATGGGTCTCTGGGATCCGGTGGTGCGGACATTCGCGCTGACGTTCGCGTCGGTGGGCCTCTCGCTCGCGATCGGCCTGCCGCTCGGGGTCTGGGCGGGCCGCTCGGACCGGTTCCAGCGCATCGTCACGCCGGTGCTCGACGCGATGCAGATCATCCCGGCATTCGCCTACCTGATGCCGATCGTGATTCTCTTCTCGGTCGGGCCGGGCGCGGCGGTGGCGACGACGTTGATCTACGCGATCCCGCCCGCGATCCGGATCACGGCGCTCGGCATCCGCGGCGTGCCGACGAACACCGTCGAGGCCGCCGAGGCGCTCGGCGCGACGAAGATGCAGACGCTGCTGAAGGTGCAACTCCCGCTCGCGCGCCGCCTGCTGCTCCTGTCGGTGAACCAGACGATCCTGTTCGCGCTCTCGATGGTCGTGATCGCAGGGCTGATCGGCGGCCAGGGTCTCGGCGCCGTCGTGACGAGCGGCCTCTACTCGGACCCGGCGCTCGCGCTCGTTGCGGGCGCGGCGATCGTGATCATGGCGATCGCGCTCGACCGCGCGACGGAGGCGATGGCGAACCGCACCGATCCGGCGCACCGCCATCTCACCGAAGGCATGAAGCGGACGCTGCGCCTCTACACCGCCGCGTGCGCCGCCGCCGTCGGGCTCGCCGTGGGTCTCGGCTACGCATTCGGCGCCGGCAGCTCCTGGAACCGCTGGACGGCCCAGAACTGGCTGCTCGGATACGTGCAGGACGCCCTCAACTACGTGCAGAACCCGAACACGTTCGTCTTCCACATCACGAGCCCGATCGGGAACTTCCTCGTGCAGTACGGGCTCAGCCCGCTGCAGAGCTTCTTCGTCGAGACCCCGTGGCCGGCGATGACCTTCGGGCTCGCGCTCATCGCGTACTTCATCTCCGGGCTGCGGCCGGCCGTGATCACGTTCGCGATGCTGGCGCTGATCGGCGGGGTCACGAACGAGTGGACGAACGCGATGGAGACGCTCTCGCAGGTGCTCGTCGCCACGTTGTTCACACTGCTCGTCGGGATCCCGCTCGGCATCTGGGCCGCGGAGAGCCTGCGCGCACGGCAGACGATGCGTCCGATTCTCGACGTGCTGCAGACGCTGCCGCAGCTCGTCTACATCATCCCGTTCATCTACCTGATGCCCGTGTCGATCGTGCCCGGCGTGCTCGCGTCGGTGCTGTACGCCGCGCCGGTGGTGATCCGGCTCGTCGAGGCCGGCATCCGCGAGGTGTCGCCGTACCCGGTCGAGGCGGCGGGCGCGTTCGGCGCGACGCGCCTGCAGGTGCTGCTCAAGGTGAAGATCCCGCTGGCGCGCGAAGCGATCATGCTCGGCGTCAACCAGGGGATCATCATGGTGCTGGCCGTCGTCGTGATCGCGGGCCTCGTCGGCTCGGGCGCGCTCGGCTACGACGTGGCACAGGGGCTGCAGCAGAGCTTGTTCGGGCAGGGCGTCCTCGCGTCACTCGCGATCCTCGCGCTCGGGATCGCGCTCGATCGCGTCACCCAGGGCCGCCGGCGCAAGCACATCGAATTCGCCTGATCGTCGTCTCACACAGAACAGGGACTCGCCAAAGGAGGCAGGATGAAGGTTCGTGCAGGAGGGTTGGCCGCTCTGGCGGCCATTGCGGTCGTCGCGCTCACCGCGAGCGCCGCGGGAGCGAAGGCGCAGGCTGCGTGCGGCACGGTGACGCTCAACCAGCAGGCGTGGGCGGGCTCGGAAGCCAACACGTACGTTGCGAAGAACGTGCTCGAGTCGATCGGTTGCACCGTCAAGATCACGACGATCGCCGAGGTGCCGGTCTACCAGGCGATGGCCGACGGCAAGACGGACGCGGTCCTCGAGGACTGGGGCCACGTGCCGCAGCAGCAGCAGTACGTCGCGAAGCAGAAGACGGTCGTCGCCGAAGGACCGAACGGCGTCACCGGCGTGATCGGGTGGTACATCCCGACGTACCTGATGAAGCAGTACCCCCAGTTCAAGACGTGGAAGGGCCTGAAGGGCAAGGAGACGCTCTTCAAGAGCCCGGAGTCCGGCTCGCAGGGGATGTTCCTCGGCGGCGACCCGTCGTATCAGCAGAAGGACAAGGTGCTGATCCAGGCGCTCCACCTGAACTTCAAGTTCGTCAGCGTCGGCGCGGAGCCGGCCCAGGTGGCCCGTTGGACGCAGCTCTACAAGCAGCACAAGCCGGTCCTCTTCTACTGGTACGACCCGCAGTACCTGAACGCGCAGTACAAGCTGTCTCAGGTTCAGCTGCCGCCGCGCTTCAAGGGCTGCCAGGACGACGAGACGAAGGGTGGCAACCCGGCGAAGTACGCGTGCGCGTATCCCACCTACGTGCTCCAGAAGTTCTTCAGCGCGAAGTTCGCGAAGAGCGGCTCGCCCGCAGTCGCGGTGCTGAAGCGGTTCAAGTGGTCGAACGCGGACCAGAACTCGGTCGCCGGAGCGATCGCCGGGAAGCACATGGACCCGGACAAGGCAGCGAAGGCCTGGATCGCCGCGAACAAGGCGAAGGTCAACACGTGGCTCGGTAAGTAGCCTCGATCGTCACTTCTGTCCCGAAGGGGCGGCGCCGCACGCGCCGCCCCTTCGTGTCTTCGCAGCGAGGGCTTCGCCCGCGCGCGCCGAAGGTCACGCGGATGGAGGCCGTGGACAGCTGGCTCATCGCGCACCTGCGGGCTCGCCCGCGCCGCCGGCGCTTCGAAGAGCTGCTCTTCGACCGGCGCGTCCACGCGCTCGAGATCGACACGCTCGTCGACCACGTCGCACAACTCGAAGACGAGGTGGCGGAGCTCGTGGCACGACTCGCGGGCAGCAGCGAGTCCGAACGCCCGCCGGGACACGTGCTCTTCCTCCCCACGCCCACGGGCTACGAGGTCGTGGAGGCTGAGGACGCGCCGCCGCCCGTCGGCCAGCTGCTGCTGCTCGAGCACGGGTGCTTCCGCGTGGCGCGCTTCGGCCGGTCGCCCTTCCCGCGCGACCGGCGCCCCTGCCTGTATCTCGAAGCCGAGCCGCGTCTCGCCTGACGGCGATTCAGCGTACCCGCGGATGCGCGGCGCGCGCGCCCGGCTTAGGATCTTCCTCATGGACGCAACCGTTCGGGATGGTCAGGCACCGGCCGTCGTCGTCGCCCTGCAGCCGGGCGAGCGGCTGACCTCTGAAGCCGGAGCGATGATGTTCGTGTCCGGCGACATCGCGATGGACGTCGAGATGCCGGGCGGCCTCGCAGGCGGGCTGAAGCGGAAGCTCCTGGCGGGCGAGAGTCTCTTCCTGACGCGCTACACGGCGAACGGCGCCGGAGCCGTCGGCATCACGGGGCCCTTCCCCGGCTCGATCCGCCAACACGAGCTCGACGGCGAGATCATCTGCGAGAGGCACGCCTACCTCGGTCACTACGGTGACGTCGAGATCGAGAGCGCGCTCGCGCAGCGGCTCGGCATGGGCATCAGAGGCGGCGGCGAGGGCTTCTTCCTCCAGCGCCTCAAGGGCAAGGGCACGGTCTGGCTGCACGGCGGCGGCGATTTCCTCGACTTCGATCTCGCGGACGGCCAGCGCCTGCTCGTCGACACCGGGTGCATGGTGATGGTCGAGCCCACGGTCAGGTACGAAGTCAAGCTGCAGGGCGGCGTCGCGAAGAGCCTGTTCGGAGGCGAGGGCCTGTTCCTCGTGCACATGACGGGCCCTGGGCACGTGACGCTGCAGACGCTGCCGTTCTCTCGCACGGCTCGACGTGTCCTTGCGGCCGCCGGCGGCGGACGCGACGAGACGGGCGTCGGCGGCATCCTCGGTGGAATCCTCGGAGAGTAAGAAGAAGGAGGCACGAGATGGGTTTGCTCGACAAGGCGAAGGCGGCCGCTGAGCAGGCGGCAACCAAGGCAAAGGAAGGCGTCGAAGAGGTGCAGACGAAGCGCGAGCTCAGCCAGGCGTACGGCGAGCTCGGCAAGACGGCGTTCGAGCTCGTCGAGAGCGGAGACGTCTCTCACCCGCGCCTACAGACGCTCGCGGACAAGGTCCGCGCGCTCGAAGAGCGTGCGGCCGGCACCGAGCCGAGCGGCGAGGCGTCGAACGGTCACGACCCGAGCCAGCCGCCCGCAATGCCGACGTAGCGGTTCTCCGCCGCCGTGTAGCGCGGCGTCGGCAGAATGCGCGCGATGACGAGCACGCATCCGATCGTCGACACCGCGGCGGCGAGAGCGCTGGGCGAGGCGCTCCGGCGCGTCGACTACTCCGAGGACGGCGTCTGCCGTCTGCTTGGTGACGACGCGTACTCGATCGACGCCGACGACGCGGAGGTTCGCGACCGGCGGCTGCCCGACTCTCGGCTCGGAATCGTCGTGCGCACGTTCTTTCTCCAGCTGCCGGTGCCGGTGGAGGCGCTGGCGCACGCGATCGGGCGCCGCGGCGTCGAGGCGCTCCAGGCGACGGCGCTCGCCGAGGTGGGCGACGAGGTGCTCTCGCGCGTTCGGATCCTCCCGGTCGGCGACCTCCTCGTCGCGTCGGACGGGGACACGAGCTATCAGGGGGACGACCCGCCGGATTACGTGTCCGCGTACACGCCGACCTCGAAGCTCTGCGACTCGCTGACGCCGCGGCCACGCGTCGAGCGCGCGCTCGACGTCGGCACGGGCAGCGGCGTGCAGGCGCTCCTCTCCGCGCGGCACGCGCGCGAGGTCGTGGCGACGGACGTCAACCCGCGCGCGCTCGCCTACACGGAGCTCAATGCGGCGCTCAACGGCTTCACGAACATCGACTGCCGGCCCGGGAGCATGTTCGAGCCGGTCGAGGGCGAGACCTTCGACCTGATCACGTGCAACGCGCCGTTCGTCGTCTCGCCGGAGAACCGGTGGGCCTACCGCGACAGCGGGCTGCCGGCCGACGAGATCTCGGAGCGGATCGTCGCGGCCGCGGCAGAGCATCTCGCGGACGGCGGCTATGCGACGCTGCTCGTGAGCTGGATCGCCCGCGACGAGAACGATCCCGAGGAGCGGCCGCTCGCCTGGGTGGCGGACACCGGGTGCGACAGCTGGATCCTGCCGGTGTTCGGGCTCGATCCGCTCGGTCACGCGGCGCGGTGGAACAACCATCTCGCCGGCAGCGACGACGAGGCATTCAACGCGGCACTCGACGACTGGGTCGACTATCTCGCAGGGCTCGGGGTGGAGATGGTGAGCGAGGGAGCGGTGCTGCTGCACCGGCGCCCGGGTACCGGATATTCGGCGCGTGTCGACGCGATCGACGACGACGCGCTCGATCATGCGGGCGACCAGATCCAGCGCGCGTTCGCCGCACGGGTTCGGCTCGCGGAGCTCGGCAAGCCGGCGGAGTTGCTCGAGGCGCGGCTCGCGATCGGCGCACCGATCCGGCTGGAGCGCGAGCTCGAGCCGGGCGGCGGGCGCCCCGGCGTCTCGGTCGCCGAGGTGGAGATGTCGGACGGCACGAATCCGACGGTCGGCGCGTCGGCGAACGCGCTCGAGGTCGTAGCCGCGCTCGACGGCGGGACGAAGCTCGCGGACGTCGTCCAGGGCGTCGCGGAGAAGCTCGGTCTCTCGGAGAAGCAGACCGGCGAGCTGCGCCACGACGCGCTCGAGCTGATGCGCGAGCTGCTCGAGCTCGGCGCGCTCGAGTTCCACTAGGGCGCGTCTTTCAGAGCTGCACCGCCCCCGGCCGTCGGACTTACGCGCGGACGCGGTCGCCCTGCGGGTCGTAGAGCGGTTCCGCCCGGACTTCCGCCGGGATCCACTCGCCGAAGATGTCGACGGCGACCTGCGTTCCCGGAGCCGCGTGCGCCACCGGGACATACGCGAGCGCGATGCTCGCGCCGAGCGCATAGCCGAAGCCGCCGCTCGTGACGCGGCCGACGATCTCGCCTGCCGCGGTCCGCACCGGCTCCGAGCCGAGCGCGATCGCGCGCGGGTCCTCGAGCACGAGGCAGACGAGCTTCTGCGCCGGCTCGCCGCCGAGCGCGTCCCGCCCGATGAAGTCGCCCTTGTCGAGCTTCACCGCGAACGACAGCCCGGCTTCCGCCGGCGTCGTCTCGGAGTTGAGGTCGCTCCCCCACGCGCGGTAGCCCTTCTCGAGCCGCAGCGCGTCGATCGCGCGGTAACCGCCCGGCGTGACGCCGCCGACGTGGAGCCTGTCCCACAACGCCAACCCGTACTCGGCCGGGCAGTAGAGCTCCCAGCCGAGCTCGCCGACGTACGTGACACGCGAGGCGATCACCGGCACGCTGCCGAGCGAGATCTCGCGCGACTGCATGTACGGGAAGTCGAGGTCGACGACGTCGCGTGCCTTCGGCCCCCACAGGCAGAAGCACGCGTAGGCCGACGTGACGTCGTTCACGTGCACCGAGCCGTCGCGCGGCGCGTGCTTCACGAGCCACGCGCGGTCGTGCGCGCCGAACGCGGTACCCGTGACGAGGAGGAAGCGATCCTCGTCGCGGCGCGTCACCGAGAGATCCGCTTCGATCCCGCCGCGGGTGTTGAGAAGCTGCGTGTAGACGATCGTGCCGACGGGCCGGTCGATGCGGTTCGCGCACATCCGCTCGAGGAACGCGAGCGCTCCCGTCCCCGCCACTTCGAGCTTCGAGAAGCTCGACTGGTCGAAGAGCGCGATCGCCTCGCGTGCGGCGCGCGCCTCGACCTCGATCGCCGGCGACCAGTTCTGTCCCGCCCACCCGCGCGGGCGCAGCGACGGGTCGCCGCCCGCCGCGTTCGACTCGTACCAGTTGACGCGCTCCCACCCGCCCTTCTCGCCGAACGCCGCGCCGAGCGCCTGATGGCGCGCGTATGCCGGCGAGACGCGCAGCGGCCGCCCTGCCTTCTTTTCCTCGCCCGGGTACTTGATGTCGTAGTACTGCGAGAGTGCCTCGTACGCGCGGGCGAGCGTGTACGCCTGGCTCTTGTACTGCCGCCCGAAACGGCGCACCTCGAGCGGCCACACGTCCCACTCGGGTCGGCCGTCGACGATCCACTCGCCCATCACCTTGCCGATGCCGCCTGCGCCGGCGAGCCCGTGGGCGCAGCCGCCCGCCGCAACCCAGAAACCGGGCACGTCGGTCTCGCCGAGGAGGAAGTCCGCATCCGGCGTGAACGCCTCCGGGCCGTTGAAGAACATCTTCACCTCGGCGCTCTCCATCGCCGGCACGCGGTGGATCGCGTTCGTGAAGAGCTCCTCCATCCGCTCCCACTCCTGCGGCAGGAGCTTCGCCTCGAAGCCCGCCGGGATCCCGTCGAGCGCCCACGGCGCCGGCTTCCGCTCGTAGCCGCCCATCACCAGGCCGCCGACCTCCGTTCGAAAGTAGATCAGGTTGTCGGGATCGCGCAACGTCGGCAGCGGCTCGAGCGCGGGCGCGAACGGCTCGGTGACGAGATATTGGTGCCCGAACGGGATGATCGGCAGGTCGACGCCGACGAGCCGCGCGACCTCCGGCGCGTACATGCCGGCGGCATCGACGACGACCTCGCACTCGACACGACCCTTGTCCGTCTCGACCGCGACGACGCGCCCGTCCCGCGTCTCGATGCCCGTCACGGTCGTGCGCGTCTCGATCTGCGCACCGAGCCGCCGCGCGGCGTCCGCGAGCGAGAACGTCAGCTGGGAGGGATCGAGGTAGCCGTCGTCGGGGATGAAGGCCGCCGCGACGACGCCGTCGGTGCTCAGCGGCGGGAAGAGCTCCTGCGCCTCCTCCGCGGAGAGGATCTCCATCGGCAGGCCGAACGTCTTCGCCCACGACGCCTGGCGGCGGATCTCCTCGAGCCGCGCCTGCGACGAGGCCAGCCGGAGGCCGCCGAGCTGATGCCAGCCCGGATCGTTGCCCGTCAGCGCTTCCAGCTCCGCGTAGAGGCCGACGGAGTACTGCATGAGCTTCGTCAGCGAGAGCGACGAGCGCAGTTGGCCGACGAGCCCCGCCGAGTGCCACGTCGACCCGTGTGTGAGCTGGTACTGCTCGACGAGCAGCGAGTCCGTCCAGCCGAGCTTCGCCAGGTGGTAGAGGATCGAGCAGCCGATGACGCCGCCGCCGATCACGACCGCTCTTGCGCGCTGTGGGATCACGGCGGCGAGTATCCCACGCTCATAGGATCGGCCTGTGGCCCTTCAACCCGTGCTCGAGTCCGTACCGGAGCTGCGCGACGCGCAGCGCGTCGAGCCGCTGCCCGGCGGCCTCACGAACCAGAACTACAAGGTCGTGACACCGCGAGGCTCGTACGTCATCCGGATCTCGCACAAGGACTCGGGCCTCCTCGCGATCGACCGCGAGAACGAGTTGTACAACACGATCGCAGCCGCAGAGGCCGGTGTCGGTGCGCCGTTCGTCGCCACGCTGCCGGAACACGACGCGCTCGTGATCGGCTTCCTCGAGGGCCGCGCGCTCTCGCCGGAGGACCTCCGCGACGGCGCCGGCCTGATCCCGCTCGTCGCGGACGCCTGCCGGCGCCTCCACGCCGCACGGCCGTTCCTGCACGACTTCGACATGTTCCAGCTTCAGCGCCGCTACCTCTGCGTCGTCCAGGAGCACGGCTTTCAGCTCCCTCATCGCTATCTCGAGTTCGAGCCTCAGGTGCGGGCCGTCGAGGAGGCGATGCGCATCCGCGCCGAACCGGCTGTGCCTTGCAACAACGACTTGCTCGCCGAGAACTTCATCGACGTCGGCGGCGAGCTGAAGCTGATCGACTACGAGTACTCGGGCATGAACGACGCGTGCTTCGAGCTCGGCAACATCTGGAGCGAGTCGAACCTGTCGCTCGCGCAGCTCGAGGAGCTCGTCGGCTGCTACTACGGGGCTCCGGTGCGCAACAAGGTCGCGCGCGCACGGCTCTGGGGTCTCGTCGCGAAGTACGGCTGGATGCTGTGGGCCTCCATTCAGGACGGCGTCTCCGACCTCGACTTCGACTTCTGGGCGTGGGGCATGGAGAAATACGACCGCGCCGTCGCCGAGTTCGACTCGCCCGACTTCGAGCGCCTGCTCGGCGAGGTCCGGCGCGAGGACTGAGCGGGGCGGCCGAAGCCGCCCCGCTCACCCCACGTCTAGCCCGCCGCAGGGGCCGCCGTCACATGCTCCGGCGGCAGCTCGCCCTCCGGCGCCTGCATGTGCGCCGGCATCTTGCGTTGCACGAGCGCGTAGTACACGCCGCCGACGAGCACGATCACGACGAGCACGGTCCACAGCACCGGCCGGTTGTTCAGCCAGTTCCAGTGGAAGTTCAGGCCGAGTGCCGTCTGCTTCGGGGTCGGGTTCGTCGCGGCGCGCGGCCACGCGAAGTTGACCAGCATCCCGCCGCCCCAGGCGAGCGCGAGGACGTTCAGCGGCATGCCCCAGCGACCGAGTGCAAACGGCGCCTTCGTCGTCGGCCAGCCGCGTAGCCGCGCACGCAGCAGCGCGATGTTGCCGATGAAGTACGCGAGATAGATCATCCCCGTCGCGGCGATCGCGATGATTCCGGCCCCCGCGTACTGGAGCATCGGGATGAACGCGAGCACGCCGACGGCGACGCAGGAGACGATCGGCGTGTGCAGCTTCGAGTGCACCTCGCTGAGCCACTTCGAGCCCGGCAGCCGGCCGTCACGCGACATGCCGAAGCAGAGGCGGATCGTCGACGTCTGGATCGAGAGGCAGCAGACGAAGATCGCCGCCGAGACGACGAGCAGGAACACCGTCGAGAACGCGTTGCCGAAGTTCGCGTCGATGATGCTCGCCGGGGTGAACCCGTTCTTGATCGCGTCCGGAAGATTCGGGATCGCGAGCAGCATCGCGAACAGGAAGATGCCGCCGATGATGAAGGCGCCGACGATCGAGCCGATGATCGCCCTCGGCGCCTCACGGCGCGGATCCCTCGTCTCCTCCGCCAGGGTGCCGGCGGTGTCGAAGCCGTAGATCACGAACAGCGACATGAACATCGCGACGAGGAACGTCCCCGTCGTGAGCGACGTCCCGCCGGTGTGGAAGATCACCGACGCACCCTGATGGTGGTGGAAGAGCGCGAGGATGAACGCGAACACCACCATCCCGAGGATCTCGAACAGGACGCCCGTGTTGTTGACGATCGCGACGAGCCGGACGCCGAAGACGTTCAGCACCGTGATGACCACGAGCGTCACGATCGCCATGATCCGCTGGTTGTGGAGGTTGTTCGCGAGGTTCCAGCCCATGTTGTCGAAGGCCGGGATCAACGCGAGCGGCAGCGTGACGCAGACCGCCGTGACCGTGAGGATCCCCGCGAACAGGTAGATCCACCCGGCGAACCACGAGTACGTCTTGCCGGCGAGATACTTCGTCCACTGGAAGACCGATCCCGCCACCGGATAGTGGCTCGCGAGCTCGGCGAAGCCGAGCGCGATGCAGAGCTGACCCACCGCCACGATCGGCCAGCTCCAGATGAACACGCCCCCGATCGTCGTCAACCCGAGCGCGAACAGCGTGAAGATGCCGGTCGACGGCGAGATGTAGCTGAAGGCCACGGCGAACGAGCTGAAGACGCCGAGACTGCGCTTCAGCTCCTGCTTGTAGCCGAACCGCGCGAGATCGTGCTCGTCGCGGGAGAGGTCGGTCATCGCTCTACTCCTCCTGAGTCGGAAGATCCGATTGATCCACGTTCGCGACGATCGTGTCAATCAGACCGGACAACTAGATACTTAGGAGTACGATGCCCGCGACGACGAGCGCCGCGCCGCCGGCCCGCCAGACGGTGACGCGCTCGCGGAGGACGATCGCTGCGAGCGCGGTCGCCACGAGGACACCGCTCTCGCGGACCGCAGCGACCGACGCGGCGGATGCGAGCTGCAGCGCGCCGAGCACGCACGCATACGCCGTAAACGTGCCGATCCCCGCCGCGACCGAGCGCCACCCGAGCTCGGCCCGCAGCGGTGCGACGCCGCGCCGCGCCACGATCGCGCCCGCGTATGCGAGACCGACCGCGATGCTCATCAGCTCGAGATAGGTCACCGGCGAGGCGTGCGCGACGCCGTGCTTGTCGACGACGGTGTACGACGCGATCGCGCAGGCGATCGTCACGGCGAGGAGGGCGCCCGGGCCGCGCCGCACGCCGCGCACGAGCAGGATCCCGGCTCCGACCGTCAGA
This sequence comes from Gaiellaceae bacterium, assembly GCA_035532715.1. GTDB lineage: Bacteria > Actinomycetota > Thermoleophilia > Gaiellales > Gaiellaceae > Palsa-739. Next base: position 12,575 of record DATKQO010000021.1, read on the forward strand.
ACGCCCGCGACCTGGCGCGGCGTCGTCACCGCCCCCGTGAACGCCGCTGCACCGGCCAGGACGAGCACCGGTGCGAGCCCTCGGGCGAGCGGATAGACGACCGAGAGCTCCGCGCGCCCGTACGCGACGGCGAGCAGCCCGAAGTACGCGAGCTCCAGAGCCGACGTCGCCGCGAGGTACGGCCAGACGCCGGCGTCGAGCCGCCAGTCGAGCGCGGCCACCGGCGCTCCGGCGACGATGCCGACGAGCAGCACCACCGCCCCGAACGCCTGCGAGTCGCGGGCGCCCGCGAGCAGCATGTTCCAGACCGCATGGATCACGGCCGCCGTGAGCGCGAGCGCGAGTGCCTCGGCCGGCAGACGTACCTCTTCAGCGCCGGCTGAGCGCGAAACGGCTCGCACGGCCGTCGGAGAAGGTCACAGCAGGTGGAAGCAGGTCACGTCCATGCTAACGTCTAGACCATAATGGCGCTGCCGAGAGCTCCTGTCAAACCGGGCCGCGGCCCCGCCCACGCCCAGATCGAGGCGGCGCTCGAGCACGCGATCGCGCGCGGAGCGCTCACGCCCGGCGACCGCCTTCCGTCCGAGCGCGAGCTTGCGGAGCGCTACGGCGTCAGCCGCATGACGCTCCGGCAGGCGCTCGGCGCGCTCGAGCAGCAGGGCCGGCTCGTGCGCAACCAGGGACGCTACGGCGGCACCTTCGTCGCGGAGCCGAAGCTCGAGCTCGCCGGCACCTCCGCCCTCTCCGACCAGCTCCGCGGCCTCGGCGTCGCCGCGGGCGCACGCGTCCTCTCGGCCGTCGAGCGGGCCGCCGAGCCCGACGAGGCGCTCCTCGGCCCTCGCGTCTACGCGATCGAGCGCGTGCGCCTCGCGAACGGCGCGCCCGTCGCGCTCGAGCGCGGCGCCTACTCCGCCCGCGCGTTCCCCGGCCTGCTCGACGGGCCGCTCGACGGCTCCCTCTACGAGTTGATCCGCGCGCGCTACGACGAGACGCCGGTGCGCGCGCGCGAGCGGCTGGAGCCGGCGCTCGCGCGGCCGCACGAGGCCGACGCGCTCGAGATCGAGCCCGGCGCGCCCGTGATGCTCGTCGAGCGCACCGCGTATTCCGCGGCGGACCGGCCGCTCGAGCGCTCGCACGACGTCTTCCGCGGCGACCGCACCCGCGTCGTCTGGGACTCGGAGATACTCACCGGCTCGTGACACGCATTTGCGGCATCGTCTTCGACTTCAACGGCACGCTCTCCGACGACGAGCCGATCCTGTGCGAGATCTTCTCCGAGCTCTTCGCCGAGCACGGCCGGCCGCTCTCGGCCCAGGAATACTACGACGAGCTCGCCGGGCTCTCCGATCCCGAGATCGTCCTGACATGGCTCGGGCGCGATCATCCCGACGTCGATGCCGTCGTCGCCGAGCGCGTCGAGCGCTATCGAGCCGCCGTCTCCGACGGCTCGTCGATCCACGAGCACGTGCGCGAAGCGGTGCGTTACGCCGCGGAGCGCGTGCCCCTCGCGATCTGCTCCGGGGCGGCGCGCGCGGAGATCGAGCCGGTGCTCGCGGCGGCGGGGCTCGCGCCCCTCTTTCGCGGCATCGTCTCCTCCGACGACGTCGTCGACGGTAAACCACATCCGGAGGGCTATCTGAAGGCGCTCGAGCGGCTCGACGGCGCTTCGCCCGGCCGAGTGCTGGGCATCGACGACACCGAGGCGGGTGTCGCATCCGCGAAAGCCGCGGGCCTGCTCGTGTTCGCGAAGCGGGGGACGCTCGACCCGCACCGCCTCGCCGCAGCCGACGAGCTGATCGACCGCATAGACGTCGAGTTGATGCGGCGGGTGCTCGGCTGATGCTGGTGATCGCGCACCGCGGTGCGTCGGCGGAGCGGCCCGAGAACACGCTGTTGGCATTCGAGCGCGCGATCGAGCTCGGCGCCGACTACGTCGAGCTCGACGTCCACGCCGACCGCGAGGGCCGGCTCGTCGTCACGCACGACCGTCCGCGCCCGGGCGGCGTCTACCCGTCGCTTGAGGAGGCGCTCGACCTCATGCGCGGCCGCATCGGCGTCATGGCCGAGCTGAAGACCCCGAACCGCTACAGGCGTCACGCGATCGTCACGCGCACCGTTCAGCTGCTCGGTGACGACGACGCGCTCGTTTGCTTCCAGCGCACGGCGCTCGTCGAGGCGCGCGCGGTACGGCCCGGCCTCCGCACGGTGCAGCACATCGGCTTCGGCACGTCGATCCGCGCCGCCAAAGACGCGTGGGCCGCCGGCTTCTTCGACTCGCGCACGACGCAGCGCGGCCTCGCCGCCGCGCGCACGCTCGGCCTCGTGCCGCTCGTCTACACGGTGAACGAGGCGGCGCGTATGACGGAGCTCTCGCGCCTCGGCGCCGCCGGGATCTTCACCGACCGCCCAGAGCTGGCTCTTCGGCTGTTTCGGGAAGGGAGTCGCTGAGCTCGAGGATGCGCGCGTCTCCGGCCGGAAGCGTCGCCGTGACGCGTGTCCCGACCGGCAGCGA
>DATKQO010000022.1:0-5180 GCA_035532715.1 Gaiellaceae bacterium
GCCGTTTCCACCGACAGCCTGAACGAGACGATCAGGGTCGCAGTCACGGCGACGAACTCGTCCGGCTCCGCAACGGCGACCTCGGCGCAGACCGCGGTCGTCACGCAGCCGGGACCGGTCGGTGCGATCAAGCTCCAGAACGGCCAGACCTCGATTCCCGCGTCGAGCGTCGCGCTTCCCGCGCGGCTCGTGATCGACCAGGTGCAGTTCGTTCCCGGCAGGCTGTCCGGGCGGGGCCCGTTCACGGCGCGCTTCCACGTGTCGGACACGCGCGGTTACGTCGTGCGCGACGTGCTCGTGTACGCGCTCGGCCTGCCGTACTCGTGGGCGAGCAACGCACCGGAGGTGAGCACCGACGTGAACGGCTGGGCAACCGTGACGATGCAGCCGACGGCCGCGCTTCCTCTGCACCGCGGAGCTGCGCTCGTCGTGTTCGTGCGCGCTCGGGTCCAGGGGCAGGACCTCCTCGCGGGCGTATCGACCCGGCGGCTCGTGCAGGTGACGGTCGGCTAGATCGGGAGGGCGGCCCGCGGCACGAGTCGTCTCGGGCCGCCCTTTTCCGAGCTCTCGTAAGGCTTTCGTTAGGTCAGGTTGGCGTTTGCGAGCACGGGGCAGCCTCATGGTGAACCGAACGATGAGGAGGACCCGATGACACGCAAGTTTCTGCCAAGACTGCTGGCATCCGCCGTGATCTTGATCGCGCTGGTCGCGGCGGTCACGACGTTCGCCGGGAGCAGCTCAGCTCAAGGATCGGCGCAAGGATCGGCGGCGCAGGCGAACTACGCGCCGCGTAACACCGCGCCGCCGACGATCGCGGGCACCGCCGCGGTCGGCCAGACGTTGACCGCGACGGCCGGAACGTGGACGAGCGACACGAGCCCGAGCTTCTCCTACCAGTGGCAGCATTGCGACGCGAACGGCAACACCTGCGCCGCGCTCGCGGGCGCAACGGCGACGACGTACGTCGCCCAGTCGAGCGACGTCGGCCAGACGCTTCGCGTCGTCGTCACCGCGACCAACCCGAGCGGCTCGAGCTCCGCGACGTCCGCGCAGACCACAGCCGTCACGCAGCCCGGCCCCGAGGGTGCGATCAAGCTCCCGAACGGCCGGACGTCGATCCCGGCGTCGAGCATGGCGCTCCCCGCACGGCTGATCGTCGACAGTGTGAAGTTCCAGCCGTCGATCCTGAACAGCCGCTCGAGCTTCACGATGCGGGTTCACGTCACCGACACGCGCGCGTACGTTGTCCGTGACGTGCTCGTGTACACGCTCGGCCTGCCGTACGGCTGGACGCGCAACAGCAGCGAGGTGCGCACCGGCCAGGACGGCTGGGCGACGCTGACGATGACGCCGACGCAGAACATGCCGGTCAGCCCCGGCCACGCCCTCGTGCTGTTCGTGCGCGCGCGCGTGGAGGGTCAGGACCTGCTCGCCGGCTCGTCCACGCGCCGGCTCGTGCAGGTGAGGATCCGCTAGCGAGATCCGCCGAGCGGATTGAGCCGCGCCGCCTGCGCCAGCGCAGTGCGGCGCGGCTCGCCGCTCGTCACGGCGGCGAGGGCGAGCCACGCGTTCCAGTCGTTGCGGTCGTGCGCGATCGCGGAGCGGTACGCGTCCGCGGCTCCCGACCGGTCGCCCTGCAACGCGCGCGCATCGCCGAGCGCCTGCCACGCGTCCGCCGAGAACGGCGCATAGCGAAGCGCCCGGGACGCGTCCGACGCCGCCGCGGCGAACCGGCCGGCGGCGAGCTCGTCCTGCGCCGCTGCGAGCGGCGCGTTCCCGGCGAGCGCGAGCACTCCCGCAGCGGCGAGGGTCGCGAATCCGAGCGCGGTCGCGAGCCGCACCGGCCGTCCCTGCGTCGACGCATGCACGGCAGCGGAGGCGCCGACGAGGATCGCCGGCACCGTCACGGCAGCGAGCTCCCAGTCGAAGTCGACCGCCGCTCCGACGTCGTACGCGACGAGGGCCGCGAACAGCGGCGGCCCGTACGCCGTCCCGCGCAGGCGGAAGGCTGCAAGCAGCGGCACGCCGAGCGCGAGGAGCAGGAGGAGGAGACCCACGGGCCCGAGCTCGGCGAGCGTCTCCAGGTAGAGCGAGTGCGCTTCCTCGGTTGAGCGCGGGACGCTGCGGTGACGCAGCCACCAGACGACGTAGGTGCCGGCGCCCGATCCGAGAACGGGGTTCGAGCGCACGTCGCGGATCGCGACCGACCAGTAGTCGCTTCGCTCGTGCCCGTGCAAAGCGAGCGGCGCGGCGGCGAGCACGCCGACCGCGAGCAGCGCTGCGGCGGCGGCGGCGACGCGCCCCGGCAGGCGCGGTCCGTCGATGCCCGGCAGGCGCACGAGCGCTGCACCGGCCGCCTGGAGCACCGTGAGCAGCGAGAGCGCCACGAGCAGGGCGTGGCCCGCGTGGGCGGCCGCTGTCAGGTCAGCCGTCGGCGGCGAGACGACGAGCGACTGCGTGGCGACCGCGATCGCTCCCGCGAGCGGGAGGGCCCCGAGCGCGCCGATCCGGAGCGCGACGGCGAGCGGGCGCTCGCGCACGAGCAGCAGCGCGGCGAGCGCAGCCCCGAGGGCGGCGAGGGCGCCCGTGCTCTGCTGGAGCACGAGCACTGCGGCGAGCGGCACGAGCGCGGCCGCCGCCGCCGGACGCAGGCGCGCCGGCCCGGCGAGCGCGCCGCCGAGCGCGAGCAGCAGGCCGAGCACGGCGAGCAGCGCGAGCCCGTTCGCGTACCCGACGGGATCGGCGAGCTGGCCGATGTCGGTCCGCAGCGGACCGACGCCGCTCCAGTCGGGCGCGAGGCGCACGCACAGGTTCCAGATGCCCGCCGCGCACGCGCCGGCCGCGACGCCGGCGGCGATCCACCCCGGCCCGATGCGCCGCCCCGCGACGACGACAGCCGCTGCGACCGCTGCGTAGAGCGCCGTGCGCTGCGCCTCCTGCAGTGCGGCGGGCGGAGAGTCGGACCACGCCCAGGACGCCGCCGTCCACGCGGTGAGCAGGCCGAGCGCGCCGAGGGTCGCCGCCGCGGCCCGGCCGGGACGCCGCGCGCCGGCGAGCAGCACGGTGACGAGCGTGAGCCCGGCGACGCCGACGAGCGCCCGGTCCCACGAGACCGGGTGGAAGCCGCCGGCGTCGAACGCGAGACCCGCGGTGAGTGCGAGCGCCACGGCGGCGGCTCCGGCTCCGGCAAGCTTCGTCGTCATCGCGGAGAAGGTAACCGGCGGGGCGGTGGAGCGACCGCGTCTATCCTGGCGGTTGCGATGCGCCTCCTGATCGTCCGTCACGCCGAGGCCGCGCCCGGAGCCCCCGACGAGCTGCGCACCCTCACACCCGAGGGCCGCGAGCAGGCCCGGGCGCTCGGCGAGCGGCTGCGCCGCGACGGGCTCCGGCCGGACGCCGTCCTCTCGAGCCCCCTGCTGCGCGCGCGCGAGACCGCGGCCGCCCTCGGGCTGGGCGATCCGGAGGTCGACGAGCGCCTCGCGCCGGGAGCGACGCCGGCCGACGTCCGCGACGCCGCGGCCCCGCGCGGCGAGCTCGTGCTCGTCGTCGGCCACCAGCCCGACTGCGGCCGCGTGGCCGCTGCGCTCTCGGGCGGCCCGGAACCGGGCTTCCCGCCGTGCGGCCACGTGCTCGTCGAGCTGGGCTCTGCGTGAGCGCGATCGTCGTCCGCGGTCTGCGCAAGGCGTACGGCCAGGTCGAGGCCGTGCGCGGCGTCGACTTCGAGATCGAGGAAGGCGAGGTGTTCGGCCTCCTCGGCCCGAACGGCGCCGGCAAGACGACGACGGTCGAGATCCTCGAGGGCTACCGGCGCCGCGACGCGGGTGAGGTGTCCGTCCTCGGCCACGACCCGGAGCATCCAGGGCCGGGGTTCCGCGAGCGGATCGGGGTCGTCCTCCAGCAGTCCGAGCTCTGGGCGAACGTCACGGTGCGGGAGACGCATGCGATCTTCGCCGGCTATTACAAGCATCCGCGCGACGTGAACGAGGTGATCGAGCTCGTCGGCCTCTCCGAGAAGCGCGACGCGCGCGTGAAGACCCTCTCCGGCGGGCAGAAGCGCCGGCTCGACCTCGGCATCGCGCTCGTCGGCGATCCCGATCTCGTCTTCCTCGACGAGCCGACGACCGGCTTCGACCCCGCCGCGCGCCGTGCCGCGTGGGAGATGATCCGCTCGCTGCGCTCGCTCGGAAAGACGGTGCTGCTGACGACGCACTATCTCGACGAGGCCGAGCAGCTCGCAGACCGCGTCGCCGTACTGCGCGAAGGCGTGATCGTCCGGGTCGGCACGCCGCGCGAGTTGACGACCGGCGACCTCGAGGTCGAGATCCGCTACCGCCGCGACGGCGAGGAGGTCGTCGTGCGCACGACGGAGCCGACGCGCGTCCTGCACGAGCTGACGGCGGCCGCGGTCGCGCGGGGCGAGGAGCTCGAGCGGCTCGAGGTGCGCAGGCCGTCGCTCGAGGACGTCTATCTGACGCTCACCGGAAACGAGGACGAGTGAGCGTTCGGCTGTTCGGCCACCAGTTGCGCGCGGAGCAGCTCGTCTTCTGGCGGAGCAAGGAGGCGGCGCTCTTCATCTTCCTGTTCCCGCTGCTGCTCTTCCTGCTGCTCGGCTCGGTCTACACCGGAAGGATCTACGGCGTGCCGGCCCCACAGGCGCTGCTCGCGGGGTTGCTCGCGTACGGGTGCGCGAACACGTCGTTCGCCGGTCTCGCGATCCAGATCGTCCTGCGCCGCGAGGCGGCGATCCTGAAGCGGCTGCGCGCGACCCCGCTGCCGGCGTCCACCTACATCGCAGCTCTGCTCGCCTCGACGCTGGTCGTCTTCGTGCTTCAGGTCATCGCGCTCTTTGTGCTCGGTCGCGTGCTGTACGGCACGCCGTTCCCGCACGCGGTCGGCTCGCTCGTGCTGGCGATCGTGCTCGGCTCCGCCGTCTTCGCCGCGATCGGCGTCGCCACCGCGTCGGTGATCCGCTCGGGCGAAGGCTCGTCGGCTGTCGTCAACTTCATCCTGCTGCCGATGGCGTTTCTCACCGGCTCGTTCGGGCCGACACGCCACTACCCGTCCTTCCTGCGCGCGATCGGCGACGTGCTCCCTCTCAAGTACTTCGTCGACCTGATGAACGCGATCTATCTGCACGGACGCGCGATCTGGACGCAGCCCACGGCGCTCGCCGTTCTCGC
>DATKQO010000023.1:0-3007 GCA_035532715.1 Gaiellaceae bacterium
GCGAGATCGCGGCGGCGACGGGGACCGTGTCGATCGCGCACAGCGCGGGAAGGACGCTCCGCCACCCGTACACCTGGGTCGACGATCTGACGCACCTGCGGCCGACGGTGTACATGGGCGAGGGTGAATCGGATCAGAACCCGGAGTGGATGCTCGAGTTCTGGAACCGCTCGATCGTGCGCGTGAGCAGTCTGGACGGGTCGGTGCTCGGGCCGGGGCCGTCGGGCGGGCCGAACATCGAGAGCGGCGGCACCGTAGATCTCGGCAACCCAGGCGGATACGACTACGCGGTCGAGGACACGTGCCCGGCCGTTCTCCCGAACGAGGCGCCGTCGCTGTGCGTCGATTTCGCGGGGACGCTCGCCGGGTCCCATTCCTATGCGGCGGGGGGCCGCACCCGCGTCTGGCGGCTCGTTCGACTGACCCATCCGAACCGGCTGCGTGCGCTGGCTACCGGCATCTCGCCGGACGGCTGGACGGGCCCCGACGACAGCGCGTATTTCCGGTTCGGCGGCTCGGAACCGTGGCTACGCGTCGTCGTGTCGCGACGCGACTGGGGCGGGCCGAGCGGGCCGAGCCCCGTCCACGTCATCGTGGGGAAGCTCGTGATCAACTCCAACCTGCAGCCGATCGTCGGAGCAGTGACGAAGCAGGTCGACCTGACCATCGACAGCACGCAGACGAAGATCGTCTGGGTGCGCGTTCCGCGCGGGCCGATCGCCGTCCATGTCGTCGTCGACAAGAAGTTCGTCCCCCACGTCTACGAACCCGCAAGCAGCGACGTGCGCCAACTCGGCGCGGAAGTCGAGTACCGGTTCTTCGAGAAGAAGTCCTAGCGGAGCGCGAGCAGCCGCTCGGGATGCTTGCGCAGGAAGCGCAGCATCGCTCGTGCGTGCCAGAGCGTGTGACGGGTGAGGAACCGCTTGTCGATCACGGCGGCGTACTCGTGGTGGACGACCGCGGCCGGGACGTACCACCTCTCCCAGCCGCGCCGTGCAGCACGGTAGTTGAGGTCGATGTCCTCGCAGTACATCCGGTAGCCGGCGTCCCAGCCGCCGATCTCGTCGAGCATCGCCCGGCGGAGGAGGAGGAACGCGCCCAGCATCGTGTCGGCCTGCGCCGGTTCGCCGGGCCGCTCGTCGAGAAGATAGTGGCGCCGCTGCCAGTGCAGCGGCCGGAACAAGAGGCGCAGCGGCGTACGCCGCACAAGCGTCGCGCCGACCGTCGGGAACCGGCGCCGGGACGCCTGCCACGTTCCGTCGCTGTACAGCATCCGCGGCCCGGCCACACCGGCCCGGGGATGCGCCTCGAGGAACACGCGGAGCGTCTCGACGGCATCCGGCTCGGCGACGGCGTCGGGATTCGCGATCAGCACGAGCTCGTGCGCCGTTCGCGCAGCCCCGAGGTTCGCGTTGGCCGCGAACGACAGCGGACGCTCGTTCTCGAGCACACGAGCTCCGTCCGGGAGCACCGCCGGCAGGCTTCCCGGGATGTTCGAGATCACGAGCAGTTCGTCCACCTGCGGCGCGAGCGCCGGAAGCGAACGCGCGAGCTCGTCGGCGTGCCCGTGCGAGATGACGACAGCGGAGACCTTCATGCGAGCACCTCACGGTAGACGGAGACCGTTCGCCGCGCGGTTTCCTCCCACGTGAAGACGAGAGCGCGCTGCAACCCGGCGCGGGACCAGGGCTCCGGATCGGCCAGGACGCGCTGCACCGTCTCGACGAACGCGTCCGGCTCGGCGTAGGCGACGGCATCGCCTCCCACCTCCCTGACCGCGGCGTCCGGCGTCGCGATGACCGGCGTGCCGGAGGCCATCGCCTCGACGACAGGGAGCCCAAAGCCTTCGTAGCGTGTCGGGAAGAGCAGCGCAGCCGCCCCTTGATAGAGGCGGACGAGCTCCGCGTGCGAGACGAAGCCGCGCACGTCGGCTCCCCGCCGGCGCAGCTCGGCGACGAGCGCGGCGTCGCGCTCTGGACCGACGACGACGAGCCTTCGTCCGGACGCGCGTGCCGCCTCGGCCGCGAGAAGCGGATTCTTCCGCTCCTCGACCGACCCTGCGAGGAGGAGGTATTCCCCGCGCGTCGCACCGGGCCGAAACGCCGGGTCGTACGCGAGCGGCGTGACGGCGATCTTCTCCGGCGCGAGGCCGTACAGCTCGATGAGGTCGTCCTTCGTGCGTTGGGAGATCGCGAGCACGCGTGTCGCGTGCAGCGCGGAGCGCGGGACGACGAACCGAAAGATCGCCGTCTCCCGCCTGCCCATCAGCGACGCGTCGCGCTCGAACGACAGATCCTGAACGGTGAGGATCGCCGGACAGGGGAGAAACGGCGGCAGCGAGTGCACGAAGTGCGCCAGAGCGGGTCGCAGCCTCCGCAACAGCAGCGGCACGCGTACCGCCATGCGGAGCTCCTGAAGGCGCGCCGGCATCGCGATCGGTTCGATCCCCGGAGGCACGAGCTCGGGGTGGCGCGTGATCGCGGCGAAGCGCAAGCCGTCTCCCACGGCGGGAAGCGCCCGGAGGAGCTCCGTGACGTACGTCTCGTCGCCGGTGCGACGCCGTCCGAGCACGTCCGCGTCGAGGACGACCAGCGGGTCGCTCATGCGGCGGCCTCCGTATACGCCTCGACGGTGAGCCTGGCCGACTCGTCCCACGAGAACTCGCGCGCACGCTCGAGGCCCAGCACGCGCAATGCGGCCCGTTCTGCGATCGCCCGCTCGATGCCCGAGGCGATCGCGGACGCGTCGAGAGGATCGACGAGCACCGCCGCCCGGCTGCCGACCTCGGCCGTCGCGCCGCCGGACGACGTCACGACCGGTGTACCGCACGCCATGGCCTCGAGCACGGGAATGCCGAACCCCTCGTAGAGCGAGGGATACGCGAGGCAGAGCGCACCGCGGTACTGCCGCGCCAGCTCGTCGTCTGCGACCTCGCCGAGCCAGCGGACGTGCCCGCCGCGCGCCTCGACGCCTCCCCAGCCTCGCGCACCGACGACGCGCAGCTCGA
>DATKQO010000024.1:0-2141 GCA_035532715.1 Gaiellaceae bacterium
AGTGCCGGGAACTGGGCGACGTGCCCGCGCACTGCGGGCAGGTGACCATGCGCGAGCGACCGGGAGAGCGCCGCGTAGATGCCTTCGTCCGGGAAGTAGTTCGGCGTGACGCGGAGCCAGGCCGCCCAGGTCCGCACGACGATGCTGCCGGCGACGAGACCGCCGAGCGCGAGCCGCCAAGCCGTGGCCCGGTCGAGTGACAGGGCGCGGCGAACGGGCAGGGAGACGCCGATTCCCACGCACGAGCCATCGGCAGCGGGCGGTTCCCGCTTGAGAGAATGTGGTCGTGGACGACCGCGTGCTGACCGACCTGCGTATTCTGGTGGCCCGTGACGCCGAGCTCGCCGGGCAGGCGGAGCGGCTCCGCGAGCTCGACGCACGGGTCGCGGCGCTTCGCTCCGCCGCCGAGACGGTCGACCGCTTCGTCGCCGCCTATCCGGCGGACGACGTGGCTCGCCGCGAGGCAGTGCGCGACGCAGAAGCCGGGCTCGCACGGCGCCGGGCCGAACTTGGCGATGCCGAGGCGGCGTTCGCGCAGACGCGCGACGACGACGATCGCGCCCATGCTCAGCGTGCGGTCGATCGTGCGCACGATCACATTGCGGTCGCAGAGGCGGCGCTGACGCGCGGCCGCGAGACACATGACGAGCTCGAACGGCAAGCATCGGCACTGCCGGCGCTCGTGCTCGAGCTCGAGGCGGAGGCCGCAACGATCGGCCGGGAACTGGCCGGCGTCGGGTCGCCCGGCGTCGGGCCGCGGTCGCTCGTCGACTGGGCTTCGCGCGCGCACGCGGAGCTGTTCGTTGCGGTGGGTCACATCGACACGCAGCGCGAGCGCACGATCCGCGAGGTGAATGAGCTCGCGTCGATGCTGACGGGGGAGCCGACGTACGGTTCGACGGCGGTGCAGGCGTTTGCGCGCGCCGAGCGTTACTGGACGTCGTCGCCCGGCCACGTGTCCGAGAGCAGGTAGCCCTCGGGGAACGGGTCGTCCGCGTCGACGTAGAGCTCGGTGACGCCGGTGATCCAGGCGCTGCCGCGGATGGCGGGAACGATCGCGGCCGTTCCTGCGACGTCGGTCTCAGAGACGATCCGGCCGTCGAAGGTCGTGCCGAGCGCGGACGCGTGCGTCATTGCCTCGCCGACGCTCATCAGGCCGCGCGCGTGCAGCACCGCCATGCGTGCGGAGAGGCCGGTGCCGGTCGCCGAGCGGTCGAGGCGTCCCGGCGCGACGATGACCGCGTTGCGCGTCACCGCGCCGATGCCGCGCCACGGTTCGGCGATCTGCACGATCGACACACCCGCGATCGCGGCGTTCTCCGGGTGCATGCACGGCAGCTGCTCGCGCGCCGCGGCCCGGATCAGCTCACCGACGCGTGACAGCTCACGCGCCTCGTGCGGCTCGATGGCGAAGCCGAGCGCGGCCGCATCGGCGATCGCGTACCACATGCCGCCGAACGCGACGTCGACCGTGAGCGCTCCGAACCCGTCGACTTCGAGCGGCGCACCGAGGTGCGCGACGAACGAGGGCACGTTCGTCAGCTCGACGCTCTTGACGCGGCCGTCGCGGCAGGCAGCGCGCACCTCGACGGGCCCCGCGGGCGCTTCGAGCCGGATCACCGTTTCCGGCTCGTTCATGTCGACGAGCCCGTGCTCGAGCAGCACGGTCGCGACGCAGATCGTGTTCGAGCCCGACATCACCGGGTACTCGGTCGGCTCCATGATGATGTAGCCCCAAGCGCAGTCGGTCCGCGTGGCCGGCACGATCAGATTCGCGTGCGTTGCAACCGAGCCGCGCGGCTCGTGCAGCAGGAAGCGCCGCAGCGAGTCGTCTGCCCGCAGCGCCTGCATCTGCTCGAACACGGTCGCCCCAGCAGGCGGCTCGACGCCCGCGATAACCACGTTCCCAACCTCGCCGCCGGCATGGCAACCGACAACAGTGATCGAGCGGCGAGCGCGCATCGCCGCCGACGATATCGCGCTACCCTTGCCCCGCTTGCCCTCTTAGCTCAGTTGGTAGAGCACCTCCATGGTAAGGAGGGGGTCGACGGTTCGAGTCCGTCAGAGGGCTCTGCAAAAACGCCGCACGTCGGCGCCTTCGCGTTCAGGTCGATTTGCAGAGTTAGCAGCGTGCGGTGGGT
>DATKQO010000025.1:0-9696 GCA_035532715.1 Gaiellaceae bacterium
AGAGATCCCGCAGCAGGTGCGCGGTCTCCTCCGCGGTCTTCATCGACGCGACCGCTTCGAACAGCGCCGCGTGGTCGCCTGACGGCCAATGTCGTGGCTCCGTTGATGCCATCGTGTTACCATGCTACCACGTTGGTACAGAAGTTCGCAATCGTTCCCGCCGTGGACGTGCTCGCCGGCCGCGCCGTCCGCCTGTATCAGGGCGATTACGACCGGGTCGAAGTCGACGCCGGCGACCCGTTCGAGCTCGTCCGCCGCGCGGCGGCCGCGTCTCCCCCGCTCGTGCACGTGGTCGCGCTCGAGGCGGCGCGCGACGGCGGCGTTCCGGTCGAGCTGGCGCGCGCGGTCGCCGAGGCGGCCACGCCGGTCCCGGTTCAGCTGGGCGGCGGCGTGCGCTCGCTCGCGGACGCGCGCGCGCTCGCAGACGCGGGCATCGTGCGCGTGATCCTCGGCACCGCCGCATTCGGCCCGCTCCCGCTCGAGGACTTCGTCGCGGAGCTCGGCGAACGGCTCGTCGTCTCGATCGACGTCGCCGGCGGAATCGTGCGCACGGCCGGCTGGCTCGAGTCCGGGGGCTTCACCACGCGCGACGCGCTCGAGCGCTGCACGACCGCAGGCGTCGCAAGCATCATCTGCACGGCGATCGACCGCGACGGCGCGCGGTCCGGCCCGGATCTCGACCTGCTGCGCGAGGTGCGCGCCACGTTCTCCGGCTCGATCCTCGCTGCGGGCGGGATCCGCGACGCCGCAGACGTCGCCCGCGTCCGAGAGCTGGAGATCGACGGAGTCGTCGTCGGGCGGGCCTGGCTCGACGGGACGTTGAGGATCGGCCGCTAGTAACGCCTCTTACCGTTCGGCCCCTTCGCCTTCCGCTCCCGGCGGATGTACACGGAGATCAGGAACGCGACCGCGAGCAGGTAGAAGATCCCGTTCACCCAGTGGCCGTTCGTGAAGTACCACAGAGCGACGCCGGTCTCGACCGCGCCGAGGAGGCCGATCACCCGATTCTGCGTCGAAAGGGCTTGCATCCGGTCAGTGTGCCCGCGGTCCGGGAATCTCAAGCGGAAACCGGCGAGCGGCGTCGCATCGCGCGGGGTCGCTATCGCGTCAGCGGCCCGCCCGCGAGCGCGACGAGAGCCCCTCCGGTACCGGCGAGGAGCAGCGTCAGCACGACGCTGCGGCGCAGCAGGAGCAGCGCGATCGCCGCGGCCGCGAGAACGCCGTACTGCCAGTCTTGATGCAGCGCGCGCGCCAGCGGGATCGCCGAGCCGAGGATCGCCCCGATCGCGGCGGGCCCCGCCCCGTCGAGAAAGGCACGTACCCGCGTGTCGAGACGAACCCGGTCGAAACGGCGCCCGCCGAGCGCGATGAACGCGAAGGACGGTGAGAAGGCGACGAGAGCTGCAAGGAGCGCGCCCCCGACTCCCGCGGCTGCGTACCCGACGACCGCGACCGTCTGCACGACGGGCCCGGGTGTGATCTGGCCGAGGGCGACCGCGTTCAGGAACTGGCCGCCGGTCATCCAGTGGTAGTGGCCGACGGCGTCCGCTTGCATGAGCGGGACGATCACGAAGCCGCCGCCGAAAGAGAGCGCACCGACCTTGATCGCGACCCACGCGAGCGCGAGCAGCCCGCCCCCGCCGCCGGCGATCGTCGCGATGAACGGCAGCGGGACGAGCGCGGCGGAGCGCCCTCCAGCCGGCGCCGTTCGCGCAACGATCAACTCGATCCCGCCGCAGGCCAGGAGAACGAGCACGAGCCACGGCCCGACGCCCGCCGCCGCGGCCGTCCCCGCGAGCAGGTAGACGAGCCAGCGCGTCCGGCTCCGCGTCCTCGCCCGCTCCCAGCTCGCCGGCATGAGGCTCGACCCGGCGCGAACCGCGACGGCGGCAACCGCAGCGCCCGCGCCTGCACCTGCCCCGAGCACGAAGCGGGGCGGCGCCGAGGCGAGGAAGAGCGCGGCCAGCAGGACGATCAGGATCAGGCCCGGCACGATGAACGCCGCGCCGCCGACGAGCGCGCCGGGCCGACCCCGCACCCGCCACGCGCAGTAGATCGCGAGCTGCGTCGAGGCGGGGCCGGGCAGCAGGTTGCAGGCCGCGATCGCGTCCTCGAAGTCCTTCTCGGTCAGCCAGCCGCGCTTGCGGACGCACAGCTCACGCAGCAGCGCGATATGGGTCGGAGGCCCGCCGAAGCCGATGCACCCGATTCTCCCCCACTCGCGCACGACCGCCGTCAGCGGGGGCCGTGCGATCTCCGCGGCCGCCACGCCTCCGAGATTACGGCACCTGCCGGTGTTCGCCCTGCGTCAGGCGGCGAGGAGCAGCGCGAGCAGCGCCTTCTGCACGTGCAGACGGTTCTCGGCCTCGTCCCAGATCGCCGACTTCGAGCCGTAGAGGACTTCGGCGGTGATCTCCTCGCCGGAATGGGCAGGAAGGCAGTGCATGACGAACGCGTCGGGTGCTGCGAGCTCGAGCAGCGCGCGGTCGAGGCGGTACGGCTCGAGATCCTGCAGGCGTTTCACGCGTTCGTGCTCCTGGCCCATGCTGATCCACGTATCGGTGACGACGACGTCGGCGCCGCGCACCGCTTCGCGCGGGTCGCGCACCGTCTCGACGCCGTGCGCCTCGTAACCTTCGGGCCCCGCGGCGACGACCTCGTAGCCGAGCAGCTTGCCGAGCTCCGCGAGCGACACGAGCACGTTCGAGCCGTCGCCGACCCACGCAACGCGGACGCCGTCGAGCGCGCCGAGCCGGTCGCGCATCGTCAGCGCGTCGGCGAGCGCCTGGCACGGATGCTCCTCCGCCGTCAGCGCGTTGATGACGGGAATCGTCGCCCACTCCGCCCATGCCTCGAGCTCCGCGTGCTCGTGCGTTCGCACGGCGATCGCGTCGAGGTAGCGCGAGAGGGCGCGCGCGGTGTCCGGCAGCGACTCGCCGCGCGAGAGCTGCAGCTCGTCCGGCGTCAGCGCCACCGCCGAGCCGCCGAGGTGCGTCATCGCGACGGTGAACGAGACGCGGGTGCGGGTCGAGTGCTTCGAGAAGTAGAGCCCGAGCGTCGAGCCCGGAAGGAGCGGCTCCTTCGGGTTCTCCTTCAGCACGCTCGCGAGGTCGAGAATCGCCGCGGCCTCGGCCGGCGCGAGGTCGCCCACGCGCAGGAGATCGCGTCCCGCGAGCGAGACCGTCAGGGGAGTCGTCATGACCAGCGCTCCTTTGCGTGCGCGACGGCGGCGGCGACGTCGCCGAGGCGATTTCCAGGGGCCGGCGGCTCGAACGAGCCGGCGCGAACAGACGCCGCGACCTGCTCGTGCGCGTCGCGGAACGGAACTCCCTCCTGCACGAGCGCCTCCGCGGCGTCCGTCGCGAGGAGGAGCGGATCCGACGCTGCCAGCGCGAGCCGGTCGCGGTCGAACGCAACGCCCCCGACGAGCACGGTGAGCGCGCCGAGCGCACCCGCGACGTCGCGCCGCGCGGCGAACACCGGCGGCTTGTCCTCCTGGAGATCGCGGTTGTACGAGAGCGGCAGGCCCTTCACGGTCGCGAGCAGCCCCGCGAGCCGTCCGAGCGCGGTGCCCGCCTTGCCGCGCGCGAGCTCGGCAACGTCGGGATTCAACTTCTGCGGCATCATCGACGATCCCGTGGCGGCGCCTTCCGGCAGCCGCGCGAAGGCGAACTCCGCCGTCGTCCAGAGCACGAGCTCCTCGCCGATCCGCGACAGATGCGCGAAGAGCACCGCGACGGCATAGAGGTAGTCGAGCGCGAAGTCGCGGTCTGCGACGGCATCGAGCGAGTTGCGCATCGGATTCGGCGGCGCGGGCAGCGGGAGCGTCGAGCCGGCGAGCGCGCCCGCACCGAGCGGCGAGGGCGCAGCCTGGGCGGCGGCGAACGCGAAGCGCGCGCGGTCGCGCTCGAGCATCTCGCTCCACGCGAGCAGGTGGTGGCCGAGCGTCACCGGCTGCGCGCGCTGCAGATGGGTGTAGCCCGGCATTGCGGTGGCGGCCTCCGCACCGGCGCGCTCGAGTATCGCACCGGCGAAGGCGGCAAGCGCTGCGCCGGCCTCGGCGCAGGCGTCGGCGACATAGAGCCGGAACGCCGCAGCGACCTGGTCGTTCCGCGACCGGCCCGCATGGATCTTCCGTCCGACCTCGCCGAGCTCGGTCTCGATGAACGAGTGCACGTCCTCCGACTGCGAGTCGACCGCGTCGAGCCGCGTGAGCGTCTCACGCACCTCCGCGAGCTCGGCGTCGTCGAGGATCCCGGCCGCGTGCAGCCGCTCCGCATGGAGCAGCGTGCCCTGCACGTCGTACGGCAGCAACTCGGCGTCGTTCGCCTTGAGGAAGTCCCACACCTCGGGCGCGAGCTCCGTGCCGACGCGACCGGACCAGAGCGTCATTCGCCGCTCCCGAGCTCGAGCGCAGGGGCGTCGAGGTGCAGGTGTCGGTACCGCGCGAGCATGTTGCGCGAGTCGGCGATGTCGTTGATCTGCACCGCGAGCTGGCCGATGCGGTCGCCGGCCGTGAACGCAGTCGCGCTCCGCTCCATGCTCAACCGTTCCGGGTCGTACGTCACGGCCTCGCCGCGCGTGTCGAGAATCGTGTAGTCGTCGCCGCGCCGCAGCTCGATGGTGACCTCGCCGGTGACGACGCCCGCGACCCAGCGCTGCAGCGAGTCGCGCAGCATCAGCGCCTGCGTGTCGAACCAGCGGCCCTCGTAGAGCAGGCGCCCGAGTCGCCGGCCGTCGACCGCGTAGCGCTCGAGCGTCGCCTCGTTGTGGATCGCGCTCAGGAGTCGCTCGTACGCGACGTGCAGGAGCGCCATGCCCGGGGCCTCGTAGATGCCGCGACTCTTCGCCTCGATGATCCGGTTCTCGATCTGATCCGACATGCCGAGCCCGTGCCGGCCGCCGATCGCGTTCAACTCGCTGATCACCTCGACGGGGTCGCCGACCGGCAGGCCGCCCTCGAAGCGGATCGTCACGACCTCCGGCTCGATCTCGACGGCGGGATCCCAGTGCGCGACGCCCATGATCGGCGCGACGATCTTCATGCTGGTCTCGAGCAGCTCGAGATCCTTCGCCTCGTGCGTCGCGCCGAGCAGGTTTGCGTCGGTCGAGTACGCCTTCTCGGTCGACGTGCCGTGCGCAAGCCCGCGTGCCGCGAGCCACTCGCTCATCTCCGTGCGGCCGCCGAGCTCCGAGACGAACGCGTCGTCGAGCCACGGCTTGTAGATGCGCAGGTTCGCATTCGCGAGCAGCCCGTAGCGGTAGAAGCGCTCGATGTCGTTGCCCTTGTAGGTCGAGCCGTCGCCCCAGATGTCGACGCCGTGCTGCGCCATCGCCTGGACGAGCAGCGTGCCGGTGACGGCGCGTCCGAGCGGTGTCGTGTTGAAGTAGCGCTTGCCCGCCGTCTGGATGTGGAACGCGCCGCACTGGAGCGCCGCGAGACCTTCGCGCGCGAGCGGCTCGCGGCAATCGACGAGCACCGCGTCCTCCGCGCCGTACTGGAGTGCCCGGGCCGGTACAGCCGAGATGTCGGGCTCGTCGTACTGCCCGAGGTCGGCGGTGAACGCATAGGGGACTGCGCCGTGCTCGCGCATCCACGCGAGCGCGCAGCAGGTGTCGAGCCCGCCGGAGAAGGCGATGCCGACCCGCTCGCCCACGGGCAGCGAGTCGAGGATGATGCGGTCGAGCGAGGTGACGCTCACGCGGCCCTCCGGGTCCGCAACGCATCCAGCTCGGCGGCGAGGTCGGCGCCGGTCGCCGGCTCGCGCGAGACGAGCATGACGGTGTTCTCTCCGGCGATCGTGCCCGCGATGTGCGGGTGGCGCGCGACGTCGATCGCCTGCGCGAGCGCGCTCGCATAGCCGTACGGCGTGGTCACGACGACGAGGTTCCCGCTCGGCTCGACCGTAAGCGCCCAGCGGACGAGCGCCTCGCCGAAGTCCTCGCTGTAACCCGAGTCCTCGGGGAACGCGTAGACGAGCCGGCCGCTCTCGTGCCGGACCTTTTGCAGCCCGAGCTCGTGGATGTCACGCGAGACCGTGGTCTGCACGACGTCGTGGCCCGCAGCCCGCAGCGCGTCGGCGAGCTCGACCTGCGTCGAGATCGGCCGTTCGCGAATGAGCCGCTGGATCGCAGCGTGCCGCTCGGCGCGATTCATCTGTTCGTCACCTCCGTGAGGATCTCGAGTGCGCGGTCGATTTCGGCCGTCCCCGCGACGAGCGGCGGCGCGAGCCGGAGGACGTTCGCGCCCGAGGTCAGGCAGACGAGTCCCGCGTCGAGTGCCGCATCGACAACGGGCTGCGCCGGGCCCGAGAGCTCGGCGCCGACGAGATGCCCCGCGCCGCGTGCCTCGACGACGCCGGGGAGAGCCGCGAGTCCCGCGAGCAGCCGCTCGCCGTTCGCGCGGACGTTCGCGAGCAGCTCGCCGTCGATCGCGTCGCAGACGGCGACGGCAGCCGCGCATGAAACCGGGTTGCCGCCGAACGTCGAGCCGTGGTCGCCCGGAACGAACGCGCCCGCCGCGCCATCGGCGA
The DNA here is from genome assembly GCA_035532715.1 of Gaiellaceae bacterium. Lineage (GTDB taxonomy): Bacteria > Actinomycetota > Thermoleophilia > Gaiellales > Gaiellaceae > Palsa-739. Next base: position 6,534 of record DATKQO010000025.1, read on the forward strand.
CGAGCAGGCACCCGATCGGCAACCCGTTCGCGAGCGCCTTCGCGAGTGTGACGAGCTGCGGCCGAACGCCGAGCTGCTCGAACGCGAAGAACGTGCCCGTGCGCCCGACGCCTGTCTGCACCTCGTCGAATGCGAGCAGCGCGCCGAGCTCCTCTGCGAGCGCGGCAGCGGCCGCGGCGAACGACGGCTCGAGCGGGATGACACCGCCCTCGCCGAGGATCGGCTCGAGCAACACGAGGCCGACGTCGTCCGCCGCAGCCGCGTGCAGCGACTCGACGTCGTTCGGCTTCGCAAAGCGCGCGCCGGGCAGCAGCGGCTCGAATGCCGCGCGCTTCGCCGGCTGCCCCGTGACGGCGAGCGCGCCGGTCGTCCGGCCGTGGAAACTCTGCTCGAGCGCGATGACGCCGGGCTTCCCGGTCGCCTTGCGGGCGTACTTCAGCGCGGCCTCGTTCGCCTCGGCGCCGGAGTTGCAGAAGAAGGCCTGCGCGCCGCCGAAGCGGTCCGAAAGGCGCTGCGCGAGCGCACGCGCCGGCTCGGTTCCGAAGAGGTTCGAGGCGTGCCAGAGCCTGTCGAGCTGCGCGTGCGCGGCGGCGAGCGGCGCCGGATGCCGGTGGCCGAGCGCGACGACCGCGATGCCGGCGGCGAAGTCGAGATAGCGCCGGCCCGCGTCGTCGGTGATCCAGACGCCGTCGCCCTCGACGAACGTCACGCGCGTCGGCGGATACGTCGGCAGGAGCGCGCTCCCGAGCACCGTGCTCACGCGACCACCGCCGTCGACCCGATCTCCGCGACGAGGCCGCTCTGCGCGGCGCTCGCGGCGGCGAGCAGCTTCGGAACGATGCCTCCTGCGAACGTCCCGTCGCTGACGAGCGACTCGGCGCGGCCCGCGCTGATGGACTCGACGAGCTCTCCCTCGTGGAAGACGCCGGGCACGTCGGTGAGGAAGTGGATGCGCGCTGCGCCGATCCCGACGGCGAGCGCCGAGGCGGCTTCGTCGGCATTGACGTTCAACGGCCCGCGGGCGAGCGGCGAGAGCACCGGCACGAGCCCCGCGGCGAGGGCCGAGAGGACGGCGCCGGGTGCCGAGGGCACCGGGCGGCCGACGAGCCCGAGCTCCGGGATCTGCTCCGCCTCGAGGCCCGCGACGTCGCCGGCGAGGCCGACCGCATCCGTCCCGATCGCCGCGCAGACCGCCGCGTTCACCGCCGCGAGGCGTTCCCGCACGACCTCGATCCCGTCCGCGGTGGTGACCCGGCGGCCGCCGACGAACACGACGTCGAGCCCGCGCCGCTCCATCTCCTCGGAGATCTGTGGCCCGGCGCCGTGCACGACGCAGACGGCGTATCCTGTCGCGCGGAGCGCCGCAACGGCCTCCGCGACACCGCCGGTCGACGCGCCGCCGACCTTGAGGACGGCGATGCTCATGTCCGGTAGTCCGCGTTGATGCGCACGTAGTCGTACGAGAGGTCGGTGGTCAGGTAGTTCGCCTCGCCCGTGCCGATTGCGAGGTCGAGCTCGATCGTGCACTCGCCGTTTGCGAGCACCGGCTCGTCGCCTGTCGGCGTGCCGTTCAGCAGCACCTGCACGTCGTCGATCGAGATCGAAAGCCGGTCGGGGTCGAGCTGGGCGTAGCCGCCGTTGAACTTCGCCGAGCCGGCAGCGGCGGCGATGCGACCCCAGTTCGCGTCATGGCCGTGCAGCGCGGTCTTCACGAGCGGCGAGGTGGCGACCCGCTCGGCGATCGCCCGGGCCTCCGCGCCGTCCGTCGCGCCGCGCACGGAGATCTCCGCGAGCACCGTCATGCCCTCGCCGTCGGCGACGATCAGCTTTGCGAGCTCGCCGCAGACCTTGCGGATGCAGAGCGCGAACTCGGCGTCGCTCGCCGGCGTGCGCTCGACACCGCTCGCACCGTTCGCGAGCAGCACCACCGTGTCGTTCGTCGAGCACTCCCCGTCGACGGAGATCGCGTTGAAGCTCGTCTCGACGGCCGGGCGCAGGAAGTCGATCGCCTCGCCGGGCTCGAGCGGGTAGTCGGTCGTCACGACTGCGAGCATCGTGGCGAGGTTCGGATGGATCATTCCCGAGCCCTTCGCCATGCCGCCGACCGTGAAGCCCGTGCCGTGCGCGATCGACTCCTTGGACCGCGTGTCCGTCGTCATGATCGCCTCCGCCGACGTCGCGCAGCCGCAGCGCGACAGGCGAATCGCGGCCTCGTGCACGCCCGCAACGACCTTGTCGAGCGGGAGCGGCGCGCCGATCACCCCGGTCGAGAGGACGATCACCTCTTCCGGTTCGAGCCCGAGCATCCGCGCGGTCTCGACGGCGGTCGCGCGCGCATCCGCGACGCCCTGCTCCCCGGTCGCAGCGTTGGCAACGCCCGAGTTCGCGACGATCGCCTGCGGTTGCGCGAGCTCGAGGTGCGCCCGCGAAACGACGATCGGCGCCGCCAGGAAACGATTCGAGGTGAACATCGCGGCGCCGGTCGCAGGCACGAGCGAGCGCACGAGCGCGAGGTCGCGGCGTCCGTTCTTGCGAATCCCGCAGTGCACGCCGGCGGCGGCGAAGCCCTTTGCGGCGGTGACGCTCATGCAAGGACTCCAGCGAGCCGCAGGCCGAGCGTCTCGTCGAGTCCGAGCGCGAGGTTCGCGTTCTGCACGGCCTGGCCGGCGGCGCCCTTGCCGAGGTTGTCGAGCGCGCAGATGACGATCGCGTGGCCGGTCGAGCGGTCATCGAACACGGCGATCTCGGCGTTGTCGGTGTGCTGCACGCGCGCGAGCTCCGGCACGACGCCCTCCGGGAGGACGCGCACGACGTCGCTCTCCGCGTACGCGTCCTCGAGCAGCGTGCGCAGGTCCCCGTGCGGCTCCACGTAGCACGTGGCGAGCAGGCCGCGCCGCACCGGAAGCAGGTGCGGGACGAAGCAGACGGGGAAGCCGAGCGCCTGCGCGATCTCGGGCGCGTGCTGATGCGCGCCGATGCGATACGGCGAGAGGTTCTCGAGCACGAAGCCCGCGTGCGAGCTCTGCTTCAGCTCGCGGCCCGCGCCCGAGACGCCCGACTTCGCGTCGACGATCACGCTCGCGGGATCGACGGCGTCCTTCAGCGGGACGAGCGCGAGGATCGCGGCGGTCGCGTAACAGCCCGGGTTCGCGACGAGCGGCCC
>DATKQO010000026.1:0-2762 GCA_035532715.1 Gaiellaceae bacterium
ATCTGTGGAACACCGTCGGCAACCCCGTCGAGACGGCGGTCACGGCCGCGCACATGGTCGGCGCAGGCGTCATGGACGACCTTCCGGAGCTGCGGGTCCTGCTTGCGCACGGCGGCGGCGTGCTGCCGGCGCTCCGCGGCCGGCTCGCACACGAGCAGACGGCACACGCGCCCGGGCGCGACGTGCTCGCGGCGATCGCGCGCTTCTACGTCGACACGGTCGTGCATGACGCCGACGTGCTCCGCGGGCTCGTCGAGTTCTTCGGCGCCGAGCGCGTGCTGCTCGGCTCCGACTATCCCTTCGACATGGGTGTCGACCGTCCGGCCGACATCGTGCGCGCGCTGGGGCTCGCCCCGGACGACGAGAGCGCGATCCTCGGCGGAAACGCGCTCCGGCTCCTGCGTCAGGAGAGCCCGGCGTGAGGGGCCAGGCCGAGGGTCTGCTCGAAGTGCTGCTGGCCGAGCGCGAAGCCGATCGAGCAGCCGAGCTCGACGAGCTCGGGCTCGGAGAACTCCGCGTGGAGGCCCTCCCAGAGCGCGTCGCCGGCGAGGCTCGAGTCCCAGGCGATCGCCTGCGCCCAGCGGAGTGCAAGCTGCTCCCGCGGCGAGAAGCGCGCGAGCTCCATCGTCTCGGGATCCTCGGCAAGAAAGCGGAAGCAGAGCCGCTTCAACTCGGGCTCGACGACGCCGTTGCGCAGCACGTTGTCGCGCATGAACTCCCACGTCTCGAGCACGGCGGGCACGCGGGCGCGGATCTCGTCGGGGGTGCCGGGCAGGTGCGCCATCTACGCCTCGGCGAGCCCGCCGGTCGTGTCGGCGAGGAGCTCGCCGTGGCCGACGCCCCAGGTCTTGATCACGCGCTGCTGGCCGTAGGTGAGGCAGACGAACGAGCCGAGCTCGACGATCTGCTCCTCGCTGAAGTGCTCGCGCAGGCGGGCCCAGAGCGCGTCGTCGACGCCCGACGGATCCCAGACGAGCATGCTCGTGTAGAGGAGCGCCGCCTTCTGGCGTCCGTCGTACCGGTGGGAGCGCTCGAACTCGAGCAGCTCGCTGTAGTCGTCCTCGATCAGTCCCTCGTCTCTCCCCCGGAGAGACCGCTGCGATCCTCAGTAGTCGCAGTCGATCGTCTTGGAGACGTAGACGCGACAGAGCTCCTTCAGCGGGTGATCGACGATGCCCGCGCGGAAGATTCCCTTCCACGGCCGCATGAACGCCTTCGCGACCGCGGGAACGTGAAAGCGGACAGCCTGCGTCTCGGGGCGTGGCGTGCCGTACAGCCGCGAGTGCTCCATGTCGGCGACGAGCTCGGGATCCGTGATCGATGCCGGGTCGACATAGCTGATCCGCGCCATCGAAGGAGCGTATCGAAGTGAGTCAGACGTTCGACATCGTCGTCGCGGGCGCCGGCCACAACAGCCTGATCACCGCGGCCTATCTCGCGAAGGCGGGCTACGAGGTGCTCGTGCTCGACGCGCGGCCGGTCCCCGGCGGCGGTGCCGTGACGGAGGAGCTGACGCTTCCGGGGTTCAGGTTCGACTCATGCTCGACCGGCCACACGTTGATCCAGCCGAACCCGGTGCTGCGCGACGACGAGCTCGGGCTCAAGCGCGACTACGGGCTCGAGTACGTCCAGCCGGATCCCATCGCGCACGTCGTGTTCCCCGACGGCGAGTCGTTCACGCACTGGCTCGATCTCGACCGCGCGTGCGAGGAGATCGCGCGCTTCTCGCCACGCGACGCGGAGGCATACCGCCGGAACCTCGACGAGTTCGCCGAGATCCGCGCACCACTCGGGCGCTATCGCTTCAACCCGATCGGCTACTCACCGCCGCTCGACGAGCTGCTGCGCGACAAGCCGCGCTGGCTGCGTCGCATCGCGATGAGCGCGTACGACGCCGTACGCCACTCCTACGAAGACCCGCACGTCCAGTCGTACATCCTCTGGCAGGCGTTCCAGACCGCGCAGGCCGTGGACTCTCCGGGCTCAGGGCTGCTCGCATACTCGATCGTCGCCGGCAGGCAGGCGCAGAGCTGGACGCTGCCGCTCGGAGGCTCGGGCGAGCTGGCGAACGCGCTCGTGCGCTGTCTCGAGGACCACGGGGCGACCGTCGCCTGCGGCCGGCGCGTGGTCGAGCTTGCGGTCGAAGGCGGCCGCTGCGCCGGCGTCGTCACCGCCGACGGCGAGCGTTATCTCGCACGCCGCGCCGTCGTGTCGACCATCCACGTGAAGCAGCTCGTGGACATGGCTCCGAGCGGGCTCTGGGGTGACGACTTCCTCTACGGCATCGACACCTTCGACGCCGGCATGTCGAGCTTCGCGCAGTACTACGCGACGACCGAGGCCCCGCGGTTCGTCGCGCCGTCGGGCACGCAGACCGCGGTGTCGGCCGGAGTCGTCGGCTGGCCCGAGGACGTGCTCCAGGCCGGACGCGACGTCCGTGAGGGAAAGCTGCTGCACGCGCGCTGGCTGCTCGCCGCGACACCGACGCTCGCAGATCCATCGCGCGCGCCGGACGGGCAGCACACGGTGAAACTGCTGACGATGTGCCCGTGGGATCCCGGCGACGGCCCCGAGCAGTGGGAGGAGCTCAAGCACGAGGTCGCCGAGGAGAACTACCAGGCGCTGCTGCGCGCGGCGCCGAACATGACGCGCGAGACGGTCCTCGGCGAGCTCGTGAAGAGCCCCGTGGACATCGAGCACCACAACGAGCACATGTGGCACGGGACGATTCACGGCGGCGACCGCAGCTACGCGAACGACGG
>DATKQO010000027.1:0-14352 GCA_035532715.1 Gaiellaceae bacterium
CCGCGTCACAAGCGCCCGGGGCTAGTTCTGGCCCGCCGCCTCCGCGTAGGCGAGCTTGAGGTTCGCCACGACCTGCTGGATGTCCCGCCGCGGGCCCTCCTCGAGCAGGGGCGCGAGGGCGTCCAGGGCGTCGATCGCGAGTCGGGCCTGGTCGAGATCCCGGAGCCCCGGGGCAAGCTTTCCGTACGCGAGCGAGGCGAGCAGCGAGCTCGTGTGGGCGAGCAGGTCGGAGACCTTCGCCTTCTGCAGCTCCTCGACGAGCTGCTCCGCCGTGGGCTCAGCCGGAGACTCGCTCACCGGCCCGCACCTGTTCGCTGAAGATCTCCTCGATCGTCGCTCCCTCAGCGTGGCGCGCCGCCTGCCGCTCCGCCGCGTTCCGCTCCGGGACGGCGAGCCATTGCGCCGCGCCGAGCTCCTCCGCCACCGGCTGCACCCATTCGAGCAGCTGCTCCAGACGGGCGCGCGCCGGAATCGACTCGCCGCGCTCGAAGTCGATCAACTCGCCGGAGAGCCCCCAGCGGATCGCCCGCCAGAGGTTTTCTTCGAGCAGGCGGTTCGGCCACGACGGGAGCGGCTCGCCCTCGTCGAGCGCGCGCGCGACGCGGGCCGTCACGGCATAGCAGAGCGCCGCGAGCGCGCGGGCCTCCGCGAGGTCGGGCTGCGCGTCGCAGATGCGGATCTCCACGGTCGGAAACGCAAGATGCGGCCGGACGCTCCACCAGAGCTGCGTGTGCTCGGTCACCGACCCCGTCTCGTAGAGGAAGCGGACGTAGCGCTCCCACTCGTCCCAGCTCCCGAGGGCATCCGGGATGCCGCAACGAGGGAACATGCGCGTGAAGATCTGGGTGCGTGCCGAGTGCAGGTGCGTGAAGACGCCCTCGACGAACGGCGAGCTCGCCGACAGCGCGAGCAGTTCCGGCAGGTAGTTGCGCAACGCGCTCGTGACGCGGATCGCGCGGTCCGCCCCGTTGACACCGACGTGCACGTGCAGGCCGAAGGTGTTGTTGCGCCAGACGACATAACGGAGGAGCTCGTCGTTTCGCCTGTAGTGCGGCGTGTCGATGATGCGCTGGTCCTGCCAGCGGCTCCACGGATGCGTCGCGACCGCTGAGAGGCCGACCCCGGCGCCGTCTGCGAGCGCGCGGAGTTGCGCGCGGCGCTCGCCGAGAAGCGCGGCCGCGTCTGCGAAGGTCTCGCAGCGCCCGGTGCGCACCTCGACCTCGGACGCGATCAGCTCGCCGACGAGGTGCGGCTCGAGCTCGGTTCCCTTCGCCGCCTGCTGGATGTCCTCGAAGCGGTTGACGAGCTCGAGCGTCGACGGGTCGAGCAGCGCGAACTCCTCCTCCACGGCGAGCGTGAAGTCGGGCACCTCCTCGAACGAGGCGCGCGACGCCGCAAGCAACTCCTCGTAGCCGACCTTCTGTTCTTCGCCCACGGCGAAAGCCTAGATGGTTGATCGGTAATCAGCGCCGCCGCTGCTTGGCCCAGGCCCTCCCCGCGACAACGCCAATTACCGATCAACCATCTGGTTGCCGAACGGCTCCAGGAGGCGCTCGGCCACCCGCGCCCAGCTCCAGCGGCGCTCCACGGCGCGGCGTGCGGCGTGCCCGAGCGCGCGCCGGTCGTCGGCAGGCAGCGCGAGCAGGTCGCGCAGGCGGTCGTGCAGCGCAGCGGCGTCGCCGTTCGGGAAGGCGACGAGCCCGGCGGCCTCGGGGGGATACTCGGCGGCGATGCCGGCTGCGACCTCGGCGAGGCCGGAGTGGTCTGCGACGACCGGCGGCACGCCTGCGGCGGCAGCCTCGGCGGCGACCATGCCGAACGCTTCGGGAAAGATCGACGGCACGACTGCGACGTCGCAGAGCGGCAGCAGGTGAGCGAGATGCCGGTGGTCGAGCGCGCCGGTGAAGAGCGTGCCCGGCGGTGCCTGTGCCTCGAGCGCCTCCCGGTAGTCGCCGAAGCCGACGATCACCGCGCGAGCGTCGAGACCGCGCAATGCCTCGAACAGGATCTGGACGCCCTTGTTCTCGATCAGCTTCCCGAAGTACACGACGGTGGGCGCGTCGCTCGAGAAGAACTCCGCGAAGCGGTCGGCGTTGGCGGGATCGGGATGACGCTCACCGCTCCCGACCTCGTCGCGGCGAGACTCGGCGACCAGCGTTTCGAGCGCGACGGCGCGCGGCTCGGGCCGAAACTCGGCGACGTCGACCCCGGGCGGCACCTCGTACACGCGGTCGACATGACCGACGACGTCCTCGAGCACGGCGCGGATGTGCGCGGAACCGACGAATGTCGCCTCCGCGCCGGCGAGCGCCTCGGCTCCCCACTGCGCGAGCTCCGGACGGCCGCGCATCGAGTACTCGAGCTCCGAGCCGTGCGCCTTGACGCCGTAGCGCAGGCCGGACGCAGCGCCGACGGGCCCCCCGAGCAGCACGTGGTTCGCGAGGACGAGATCGGCCGGCCCGAGACTGCGCAGCGCGGCGGCGTTCGCCGCGACATAGCGCTCACGCTCGCCGGCGGTGCAGTCCTGGAGTAGCTTCGCCTCGAGCCCCTCGTAGCGGTCGAGCACGAACACCGGGATGAGGCCGCCCGGAAGCTCCGGCACGACGATCTGCGCCGAGCCAGTGTCGTAGCGCTCCGGGTGACGCTCCTGGCAGACGACGGTCACGTCATGCCCGCCGTTGCTCCATTCGCGCGCGAGCGCCCGCGTGTAGACGTTCGACCCGGTGCCGCCGAGCAGGTAGCCGTGCCAGATCAGGATGCGCACGAGGCGCAGCCTAGTGGGGCGTAACTACGTCAGATGAAAATAGAGCGCGTAGAGCAGCTCGACGGCGGGATTCGAGGTGTGCACCGTCACGTCCGCCGGCGTCTCGAGCAGGGCCTCGGAGTAGTTGAAGATGATCTTCACGCCCGCCGCGACGAGGTCGTCGGCAGCGGTCTGCGCGGCATCGGCCGGCACCGCGAGCACGCCGACGATGATGTTCTTGTCGCGGGTCAACGACTCGAGGCGCGCGTACTCGCTGACGGTCACGTGCCCGACGGGGCGCCCGACCTTCTCCGGGTCCTTGTCGAAGACCGCGGCGATGTTGATGCCGTGCTCCGCGAAGATCGGCGAGCTCGCGATCGCCTGGCCGAGCCGTCCCGCGCCGATCAGCGCGATGTTGTGCTGGCCCTGCGTACGCAGGATCTTGCGGATCTCGCCGAGGAGCGAATCGATGTTGTAGCCGACCCCACGCTTGCCGAACTTGCCGAACGCCGACAGATCACGCCGGATCTGGGTCGCATTGATGTTCGTGTACTCGGCGATCTCCTGCGAGGAGATGCGCAGCTTCCCCATCTTCCGCGCCTGCGTCAGCACCTGGAGGTACCGGGACAGGCGAGCCGCGACGCCGACCGTGAGACGGTCCGCCACACGTCCTCCATTCGTTGCTTGTGACAGCGCGAAAGGTTGTAGCAGCTACCGCTCGGCGCGCGCTTGTGCAACCGCACGCCGGAACGCCTCGGGCTGTACGTGGTACGTGAACCGGCGCCGCCCGTCGATCTCGACCACCGGCAGCCATTCGCGGTACGCCGCCTCGAGCTCGTCGTCCCCGGTGATGTCCACCTCGCCGAGCATGAAGCCGAGCTCGTCCCTCAGCGCACGGAGCTGCTCGAGGGCGCGGTCGCAGAGGTGACAGCCCTCGGCGTGGTAGACGACGACCTGCGGAACGCTAGGGGTAGATGCCACGCGTGATCGTCGCTTCCGCGACGCGCTGCACCGCGAGGCCGTAGGCCGCGACGCGCATCGGAACGCCGCGCGTCTGGGCGGTCGCCCAGGTCTCCTCGAACGCTCTGCTGACGATGTCGTTCAGCTTCGCGTTCACCTCGGACTCTTTCCAGAAGTACTCCTGGAGGCCCTGGACCCACTCGAAGTACGACACGACGACACCGCCGGCATTCGCGAGCACGTCCGGGAGAATCAGCACGCCGCGGTCCTCGAGGATCGCGTCGGCGGTCGGAGTGACGGGGCCGTTCGCACCCTCGCAGATGATCGACGCCTTGACGCGATCGGCGTTCTCTTCGTTGATCACCTGCTCGAGCGCACACGGCGCGAGCACGTCGACGTCGAGGAGCAGGAGCTCCTCGCCCGCGATCGCCTCGGCGTCCTTCAGGCCGGCGAGCGTGTGATGCTCGCGCTTGTACGCGAACGCGGCCGGGACGTCGATGCCCTTCGGGTTGTAGAGGGCCGTGGTGGAATCCGAGATCGCGGTGACGATCGCGCCCTCCTCGTGCAGGAACTTCGCGAGGTGGCTACCGACGTTGCCGAAGCCCTGAACGGCCGCCCGCATCCCCTCGACAGACCGCTCCTGCTTCGCGGCCGCGTCCCGGATGCAGTACAGGCTGCCGCGGGCGGTCGCCTCCTCGCGCCCGAGCGACCCGCCGATCGCAAGCGGCTTCCCCGTCACGACGCCGAGCACCGAGTGCCCCTTGTTCATCGAGTACGTGTCGAAGATCCACGCCATCACGGAGCCGTCGGTGCCGACGTCCGGCGCGGGAATGTCCTTCTCCGGGCCGATCTCGTTGATGATCTCGCTCGTATACCGGCGCGTCATGCGCTCGAGTTCCGAGCGGGAGAGCCGCTTCGGGTCGACGATGACGCCGCCCTTCGCGCCGCCGAACGGGATGCCCATCAGCGCGCATTTCCACGTCATCCACATCGCGAGCGCCTTCACCTCGTCCAGCGTCACGTCCGGGTGGTAGCGGATCCCGCCCTTCGACGGCCCCCGCGCGACGTTGTGCGTGACCCGGTAGCCCGTGAAGACGGCCGTGGACCCGTCGTCCATGCCGACGGGAATCGAGACCTCGACCGCCTTCTTGCACGCGCCCAGCACGCGTACGAGGTTCGCGTCGATGTCGAACACCGTCGCCACGCGCTGGAGCTGATCGCGCGCGATCTCGAGAGGGTTCTCGCGGAGGTGCGAGGTGGGTGCGTCGACCGTCGTCACTGGACCGGTATCCGGGACTGCATCGCGAGTATACGCCGGGTCAGCGGAGCACGAACGGCAACCGGCTCCGGCTGGGCGGCTGCCCGTCGACGGGGTACGCGACGACCCTCACGACGTACCCGCCCGGTGGGAGAAGCTGGCCGTCGGGCCCGCGGCCGGTGAGGCCGAACGTGTAGCGGCCGGGGAGCACGTCGCGCAGCCGGGCGAGCAGGCCGACCCGTGTCCCGTCTGCGCGCCAGAGATCGACGTCGAGCTGCGAGAGCGGGCGAATCTCGGGCTCCCCGGAGACGCTGAGCACGCTGCCCGCGTCGAGGGTGAGCAGCGCCGGCGTCACGTCCGACGCCGTGAACGACGTCGCCGAGAGCGCGGCATGCGTGACCAGGCCGGCGTCGTCGGGCCCGAAGGCGATCGCCCAGGGAACGCGAATCTGGCCGCCGCCGGCCACTCGCGCGACGATCGCGCCGTCTGCGGTCGAGGTGCCGGACGCGGCCGACGCGGTCACCGCGCCGATCTTGACGAGGACGGTGTGACCGGCGCGCAGGTGGATGCTCGTCGGGTGGAGCGTGAAGTCCACCGCGGCGGCGCCCTCGTCCTGCGTGCCGACGCCGAGGGAGACATGGACGGCGCGCGGGGAGAGGTTTGTGAGCGTGAACGACGCCTCGGCACGCCAGCCTGCCCCCGTCGAGCGGCCGAGCGCGAGCGTCGCCGGCGCGGCGGCGAGCTCGCCGGCGACCGCGGCGCCGAGATCGAGCGTGCCGGAGCCCTGCGCGGTCACCGGCTCGAGCGGAATCGGGCCGGCCGTGCCGACGAGGAGCCCCTTGAGCGCGTCGGCGCCGAGCGACGGCCGCGCCTGGGCGAGGAGCGCCGCCGCGCCCGCCACGGTGGCCGCCGCGGCGCTCGACCCGTTGACGGTCGCGAACTGGGGCGAGCCGTCCTCGCCCGCGCCGGGGTCGGCGGTCGCGAGGCCGACTCCGGGGGCAACGAGGTCCGGCTTCACGCGGCCGTCGAAGGCGAGCCCGGACGACGAGAAGCTCGCCACCCGGCCCTCGTCTGCGACCGCGACGGAGCGGGCCCGCCCGAGCGACACGATCGGCGGCGTGCCGGAGGCGAGCCGCGCGCGCATCGCCCGTGCGATGGCGAGCGGCAGAGAGACGACCGGAACGGCGACGTCCTCCTGCAGGCCGAGCCCGCCGGCGGGCGGCGCTGTGCCGCCGTAGAGGAGGACGGCGGAGGCGCCCGCCGCGGCTGCCCGCTCGGCTGCGAGCGCGGGAGACGCGCCCATCGGGACGAGCGCGGCCTTGCCGGCGACGATGCTGCCGCCGCGCCGCGTGAAGAAGTCGGTGAGGCGCGGGACCGCGCCGCCCCGGCCGCGCAGGGTGCCCCGCGGAGCCGCGACCTCGAGGTCGAGCTGCGACGGGGGAGCCACGGCGCCGGCGAGGAACGCCGAGCCGTCGAGCAGCGTGTCGAGGCCGGCCCGGACGACGATGCGCGTCTCGGTCGTCGCCTTGCGCGCGTCGGCCGCGCCGACCGTGAGCGCGTCCGGCGCACCGCCCGGCCCGGCGATGTCGCCGTAGCCCGCGCCGGCGGCGCCGTCGTTGCCCGCGGGCGCGACGACGAGGGTGTCGAGTGCGAGCGCGCCCGAGGCGGCCCGCGCCTCCGGCCCGTCCGTGAACCCGGCGAACGGCTCGGCGAGCGGCACGAGCGCGATCCGTGCGGCGTCGTGCGCATCACCGTCGTCGTTGGGGTCGACTGCCCGGTCGAGCCCCGCGATGATCTGGTCGCTGCGTGCGTAGATCGCCCAGTGACCGAGCGCGTCCGGCTGCCAGCCGGCGACGCGGATCGGCAGGACGGCCGCTCCCGTGGCGACGCCCGAGAGCCCCGAAGGGCCGCCGGCGCCGACGAGCAGTCCGGCCATCTCGGTGCCGTGGCGCTCGAGCTGCGAGGGGTCGTCGGGACGTGCCGCGGCGAGCGCTCCCGCGTCGCCGCCGACCATGTCGATGCCTGCGAGCACGCGCCCGCGCAGGTAGGGCACCGCGGGGTCGACCCCCGTGTCGAGGAGCGCGATCGTCACGCCCCGGCCGTCGACACCGGAGATGCCGACGTCGGGACGATGCCCGGAGCCCGGCCCGTAGTCCACCCGCGAGAGCACCTCCGTCGAGATGCTCGACGGATACGCGACGCGGACCGGGTAGACGCCGACGACGTCCTGGTCGCGCTCGATCAGGGGGATGGCACTGGGGTCGATCACCGCGGAGAAGCCGTCCAGGACGCGCGCGAAGCTGTAGTCCGGGTGTACCGTGACGCCGGAGAGCGCGAGCCGCGCGACGAGCAGCCGCTGTGCCGCGATCACCGAGGTCGTCCAGCTCCGCTCCTGCTCGGTGGCGACGACTCCCCCTGCCGCGGCGACGCGCTGCGCGAGCGACGGCGTCTTCAGGACGACGATCACGCGCCGACCGGGAGCGACGCGCGGCCGCGAGCCGACGAGTCCCTGCCATGCGGACGCGCTCGTCGCGGCTACCGGCGTCTGCCCCGCGCTCTTGCCGCCCGTCGCGAGCAGCACCGCCGTCGCGGAGACGACGAGCAGCCCGAGCAGCGCGGCGTTTCGCGGCTCAGCGCGAGGCGTAGGCATCGAGCCCAAGATATCCGGGGTACGGGACGGGCTCGGCGAACCGCCCGGCGGAGGCGATCATCGCGGCGTTGTCGGTGCAGAGCGAGAGCGGCGCGAGTGCGGCGCCGGGCACGGACGCGCGTAGCTCGGAGTTCGCGGCGACTCCGCCGACGACTGCGATCTGCGTTGCGCCGGTCTGCTTCGCGGCCTCCTGCACACGGCCGGCGAGCGCGCGCACGATCGCGCGCTGGTAGGACGCAGCGAGGTCGGCACGCCGCGCGTCGAGCTCCGCGGGGCTGAGCTCGCGCGTCGCGTAGAGCAGCGCGGTCTTGAGCCCTGAGAACGAGAAGTCGAGCCCCGGTACCCGCGCGACCGGGAAGTCGTACGCCGCGGGGTCGCCGTCCCGCGCGAGCCGGTCGATCTCGCGCCCGCCCGGATAGCCGAGACCGAGCAGCCGAGCGCCCTTGTCGAAGGCCTCGCCCGCCGCGTCGTCGAGCGTCGTGCCGAGCAGCCGTTGCTCCGTGTGGCTACGTACGTCGAGCAGCAGCGTGTGCCCGCCGCTCGCGAGCAGGCAGAGGAACGGCGGCGCGAGGGCGCCCGGCTCGAGATAGAGCGACGCCACATGCCCGTGCAGATGGTCGACCGGGACGAGCGGCAGGCGCCGCGACCACGCGACCGCTTTCGCGGCAGCAAGCCCCACGAGCAGCGCGCCGATCAGGCCCGGCCCCTGCGTCACCGCGACCCGGTCGAGATCGTCGAGCGTGATCCCGGCATCGCCGAGGGCCTCGCGGATGACCGGCACGACGAGCTCGAGATGCCGGCGCGAGGCCACCTCCGGCACGACGCCGCCGTACTTCGCGTGCAGGTCTGCCTGTGACGCCACGACCGAGGAGCGCACCCGGCCGTCGGCCGTTATGACCGCCGCCGCCGTCTCGTCGCACGACGTCTCGATCCCGAGGATCACCGGACCGCGTCAGTCATGCGCGACCGAGTCTTTCCACATGATCAATGCATCCTCGCGGTTGTCCGTGTAGTAGCCGCGGCGGATGCCGCGCGCCTCGAAGCCGAGGCGCTCGTAGAGCTCGATCGCGGTGGCGTTCGAGACGCGCACCTCCAGCGTGTAGCCGCGCCGCACGTCCTCCTCGGTGAGCTCGAACAGCCGCTCGATCAGCATCGTCGCGATGCCGCGGCCGCGCTGATCCGGGTCGACTGCGACGTTCATCACGTGCCACGCGTCGACGTAGCGCGAAACGATGAGGTACCCGCACAGGGGGCCGCCCTCGCCCTCGGCCTCGAAGGCGCCGAGGCAGATCGAGCTCGGCTTCGCGAGCTCGCCCGCGAACATGGAGCGCGACCACGGGGTCGGATACGAGCGGCGCTCGATCTCCTCGATCGCGTAGAGATCGGCGAGCCCGAGGCGGCGAAGCTCGATCGTCGTCACCGCGCGAGGCTCCGGTCGGCGTCGGGTACGCGGAGGTAGAGCGGCTCGATCTCCTCCACCGGGCCGAGGTCGCGGGCGAGCAGCGCGTGGAAGCGCGCACGCGGGCGATGCCGCTCGTCGCCGTCGGCGGGGACGACCGCCCCTTTCGCCTCGAGGAGCGCGCGGTAACGACGTGCTCCGTCGCCGACGCAGACGGCGCCCGGCGCGACGTCGAGCTCGTCCGGCGCGAGCACGGCCGGGCTCCCGTTCACGAGCGCGAAGATCTCGCGCCGCCGCGCGTCGATGACGGGAACCGCGCCGGGAGCCCCCGCCGCGAGCGCCGCGAGCGTCGACACGCCCGCGCCCGGAAGCTCGAGGGCGAGCGCGAGCCCGCGTGCCACCGCGAGCCCGATTCGAACGCCCGTGAAGCTGCCCGGGCCGATGCCGACGGCGAGCGCGCCGAGGTCGCGCGGATGCGCCCCTCCCTGCCGCAGCAGCGCGTCGACGTCCTCGAGCAGCGTCGACGCCCGCGAGGCGCGCTCACCGAGCACCTCGCCGTCGTCGACGAGCGCGCTCGTCGCCACCTCCGTCGCCGTATCGAAAGCCAGCGTCAACACTCGTCGATCGAGACCAGTCTCCGCGCCCCCGGAGCATGCCGCATCCGCACGGCGAACCGCGCGGGCGGTAGAGCTCCCTCTGCGGCCTCGGGCCATTCGACGAACGCGATCGCGCGCTCGAAGTACGGCTCGAGATCCCCCCACTCCGCCGGCGACACTCCCTCGAAGCGGTAGAGATCGAGGTGCGACACCTCCGTGCCGTTCGCGGCGTGGTAGCGATGGCCGATCGTGTATGTCGGGCTCGTCACGCGTTCGCGTACGCCGAGCGCCTCGCACGCGCCGCGCACGAACGTCGTCTTGCCGGAGCCGAGCTCACCCGCGACGGTCACGACGTCGCCCTCGACGAGCCGCGCGGCAAGGCCGGCGGCGAGCGCCTCCGTCTCCTCCGGGGATGCCGTCTCCGTCTCCGCCATCTCGCCCAAGCGTAAAGTCCCGGGCATGCCTGCGTATGTGATCGTCGAGACCGATATCCACGACCCCGAGCAGTACGAGCGGTACAAGGCGGCGTCCCCGGGTGCGGTGGCCGCGGGAGGAGGCCGGTTCGTCGCCCGCGGCGGCGAGCTCGCGGTGCTCGAGGGCGACTGGAATCCCACGCGCCTCGTGATCCTCGAGTTCGAGGACCTCGAGGCGGCGAAGCGGTGGTACGACTCGCCCGGCTACCGGGAGGCGAAGCGTCTGCGCGAAGGCGCCGCCTCCCTGAACATGGTCGCCGTCGAAGGCGGCTGACGTCGCACGTCCGGGGACGGCCGTAGACTCACCTGCCGTGAGTGCCGTCCCCGTCGAGCGCACCGACGAGCTCCAGGCGTACGCCGATTCCGTCGCCGGCTGCACGCGCTGCCGGCTCGCACGCGGGCGGACACAGGTCGTCTTCGGCTCCGGCAATCCGCACGCCGACCTCATGTTCGTCGGCGAGGCGCCCGGATTCCACGAGGACAAGCAGGGTCTCCCGTTCGTCGGCCAGGCCGGGAAGCTCCTCGAGAAGCTCCTCGCGCAGATCGGTCTTCAACGCAGCGACGTCTACATCGCGAACACCCTGAAGTGCCGTCCGCCCGGCAACCGCAACCCGCAGCCCGACGAGATCGAGCAGTGCGAGAGCCATCTCTTCCGTCAGATCGAGCTCATCGAGCCGCGAATCGTCGCGACGCTCGGCAACTTCGCGACGAAGCTCCTCTCCGGGAAGCCGCTCGGCATCACGCGTGTCCACGGCCAGGAGCAGCAGACGACGATCGGCGGGCGCAGCGTCCTGCTCTACCCGCTCTACCATCCCGCCGCCGCGCTCTATACGCCTGCAATGCTCAAGGTCCTCGAATCCGACTTCGCGCGCCTGCCGGAGTTGCTCGGCCCCTCGCTCGACCCCGCTGCGCCGCCGGAGCCGGCGCTCACGCTCGTCGCCGCCCAGGAAGCGGCGGCCACCGAGCAGCTCGGCCTGTTCTGATATTGGAGGCGTGCTGGTCAGACCCCATAGGGTCTGGCTAACGGCCGATCGAGACGACCCGGGCGCGCCAGGTGCCGCGCGGGGCCTCGACGGTGATCGTGTCGCCGACGCCCTTGCCGAGCAGGGCGCGGCCGACCGGCGAGTCCGGCGACACGCCGCCGACGCTCGAGATCTCGACCGTCATCGCCTCGCCGTCCTCGCGCTCGAGCTCGACGCGCGAGCCGACCGTGACGACGCCGCTCGCCGCTGCGGCCGCCTCGTCGATCACCTGGGCATGCTGGAGGCGCGAGCGGAGAATCGTGATGCGTCGCTCCAGCAGGCCCTGCTCGTTCTTCGCCGCGTGGTATTCGAAGTTCTCGGAGAGGTCGCCGTGACCGCGCGCGATCGCGATCGCCTGAACGATCGCCTGACGCTTCGGGCCTTCGAGCTCGGCGAGCTCGGCCTCGAGCTGCTCGCGCTCGGCACGCGTCAGCTGCTCCCCCTGCTGGTCCCCCATCGGCGCCGGCTAGTGCCCGCAGCCGCACGAGCCGCCGCAGCAGCCACCGCCGCCGGCGCCGCCGCTGCGACTGCCGACGCCCGGCTGCTTCGACATGCCGTGCACGGCAAACGTGGAGAACTGCCGGGAGACGTTCGTCGCAGCGCAATCGGGGCAGACGATCTGCTCCGCTCCGCGGACGAGCTCCTCGAAGTGCGATTCGCACTCCATACAGACGTATTCGTAGATCGGCATGGCTCGGAGTCTACGCGTCGATCAGCCTGTGATGCGGGCGGTGACGATGCTGTCGAGCTTCGGAAAGTGCTTGCGCAGGAAGGCGTTGCCCTGGGTGGCCATCTGCTGCTGGTCGTTGGTCGGCTGCTCGCCGTAGCCGGCGTAGAGCCGGTTGACGACGCTCATCCCTCGCGTGACGCGGCCGAAGGGCGAGAATCCCTGGCCGTCGAGCGTCGCGTTGTTCCCGAGGTTCACGAACACCTGCGTCGTGCGCGAGTCCGGGCCCGCGTCGGCGAAGGTGATGGTGCCGGGCGCGTTCGAGGTCTTCACCGGGTCGTCCTTGATCGTCGCGTTCTGCCAGGCTTTCGAGACGGCGGGGGTCGGACTGATCCCGAACTGGACGACGAAGCCCTTGACGACGCGAAAGAACGTGACACCGTCGAAGAAGCGGGCGCGCACGAGGTTGTAGAAGCGGTCGGCGCCGAGCGGCGCCCACGCCCGGTGCACCGTGACGACGAAGGTGCCTCGCTTCGTCGTGAACGCGACCCGGTAGGTCGCGGGCGCCTTCGCGTGGAGCGACGCCGGATGGAGGAGCTGGGGCGGCGCGGCAGCCGCGGTGCCGGTGACGACGGCGGCGCAGAGAAGGGCAGGCACGAAACGAAGCACGCGTGCAGGCTAGCGGCACGGGTATAGTCGTGGTGCCCGGCATCCGCTACGGAGCTGGAGCCACCGATGATCGACCGAATCCACGTGATCGGCTCGGGCCGTGTCGGCTCGGCTGTCGCCGCGAGATTGCGCGAGCGGGGCGTCGTCGTGGGCGCCGACGAGCCGGGGCTCGTCCTCCTCTGCGTTCCGGACTCGGCGATCGCGGACACGGCTCGGGGCCTGACCCCCGGTCCCTGGGTGGCGCACGTGAGCGGTGCGACGCCGCTCGCCGCGCTCGACCCGCACGTGCGGCGGTTCAGCGTCCACCCGCTGCAGACGTTCACCCGCGCGCGCGGCCCCGAGCAGTTCGACGGCGCGTGGGCCGCGGTCACGGCTGAGACGGACGAGGCGCGTGCGGCCGGGCTCTGGCTCGCGGAGACGCTCGGCCTGCGCCCGTTCGAGCTGGCGGACGGCTCGCGCACCCTCTACCACGCGGGCGCCGTCTTCGCCTCGAACTATCTCGTGACGCTGCACCGCGCGGCGTCGCTGCTGCTCGAGTCGGCGGGCGCGCCGCCCGAGGCGCTCGAGCCGCTCATGCGGCGCACGATCGAGAATGGCTTCGAGCTGACAGGCCCGATCGCGCGGGGCGACTGGGCGACCGTCGAGGCGCATCGCGCCGCGGTTCACGCGACTCATCCGGAGCTCGATCAGCTCTACGAGACGCTCGCCGGGGCGACGCTGGCTCTCGCGACATGAAGATCGTGAGGACGATCGACGAGGTTCGCCCGCTCGCCCGGGGCAAGGTCGGCCTCGTGCCGACGATGGGAGCGCTGCACGAGGGGCACGTCTCGCTCTTCCGGGCCGCGCGGAGGGAGAATGAGCTCGTCGTCGCCTCGCTCTTTGTGAACGCGGCGCAGTTCGGCGACGGGGCCGACCTCGACGCCTATCCGCACGACGAGGCCGCCGACGCGCGCACAGCCGAGCGGGCGGGCGTCGACGTCCTCTTCGCGCCGAGCGCCGAGGAGATGTATCCGGCGGGCTTCGGCACCTGGGTCGACGTGGCGGACACCGGCGCCGAGGGCGCGGCGCGCCCCGGCCACTTCCGCGGCGTGGCGACGGTGTGCCTCAAGCTCTTCACGATCGTGCGGCCGCGGCGCGCGTACTTCGGGCAGAAGGACGCGCAGCAGGCCGCAGTGATCCGACGGCTCGTGCGCGACCTGAACCTCGAGGTCGAGATCCGCGTGCTGCCGACCGTGCGCGACGCCGACGGGCTCGCGCTCTCGTCGCGCAACGTGCACCTCTCCGCCGACGAGCGTTCGCGCGCGCTCGCGCTGCCGCGCGCGCTCGCGCAGGGCGCCGCCGGCTACCGCGCGGGCGGCGATCCGGTCGCCGCTGCGCGCGCCGCATTCAACGGTCTCATTCCCGATTACGTCGAGGTGCTGCAACTCGACGACGCGACGCTCCTCGCCGCCGCCGCACGCGTCGGCGACACCCGGCTCATCGACAACGTCATCCTCGAAGGAGAGCTCACATGAGCGACAACCCTCAGCGCTATGCGTCCTGGACAGCCGGAAAGCTTCCGCTGCCAGAACTGCTCGAGATGAAGCGTCGCGGCGAGAAGATCGTGATGGTGACCGCGTACGACGCGCCGAGCGGGCGGCTCGCCGACGCAGCCGGCGTCGACCTGATCCTCGTCGGCGACTCGTCGGGCATGGTCGTGCACGGCCGCGAGTCGACAGTCGCCGTGACGCTCGACGAGATCGTCCTGATGACGCAGTGGGTCACGCGCGGTGCGAAGCGCCCGATCGTCGTCGCGGACATGCCGTTCGGCTCGTACGAGGCGTCGAACGAACAGGCGATCGCCCATGCGGTACGCCTCGTGAAGGAGGGCGGCGCCGACGCGGTGAAGCTCGAGCGCGGAGGCACCTCGATCGAG
>DATKQO010000028.1:0-5161 GCA_035532715.1 Gaiellaceae bacterium
AGGTGAGGCAGTCTGCCGGCCTCGGAACTGCTGATGTCTGATTGGGAAGCCGCGCCCTGGGCTGGAGCGGGATCGGCATCGCGACGCGTGCGGGCGTCGACGCGCGGACCGGTCACGGCCCTTCCCTCGGCCGGCAGGAGAGGCAGTCTGCCGGCCTCGGAACTGCTGATGTCTGATTGGGAAGCCGCGCCCATGGCTGGAGCGGGATCGGCATCGCGACGCGTGCGGGCGTCGACGTGCGGACCGGTCGCGGCCCTTCCCTCGGCCGGCAGATGAGGCATTTTGCCGGCCTCGGAACTGCTGATGTCTGATCGGGAAGCCGCGCCCATGGCTGGAGCGGGATCGGCATCGCGACGCGTGCGGGCGTCGACGTGCGGACCGGTCGCGGCCCTTCCCTCGGCCGGCAGACGAGGCATTTTGCCGGCCTCGGAACTGCTGATGTCTGATCGGGAAGCCGCGACCCTGGCTGGAGCGGGGCCAGGCATCGCGGCGGACGAGGACGCGGCGGCGGTTACCGGTCGCGGCCCACCTCGGGAACTATGCTGTCTGATCGGGACGCCGCGACCTGGGCTGAAGCGGGCTTGGAAGCGGACGTTTCGACGGGTAGCGGTCGCAGCTCGGTAGTGCTGCGATGACAAGGGGGTTTGCGGCGTGCGGCGGTTCCTGCTCGTGTGGGCGTTGGCGGGTTGCGCGTTCTGCGGTGTGGCGTTCGCCGGCGCGGCTTCCGCGATGCCTGCGGCTCCGCCTCCGGGAGCGACGGCTCGCTGTAACGACGGGACGTACAGCTTCTCCCAGACCCACTCGGGCACCTGCTCGTATCACGGCGGCGTCGCGGTGTGGCTCACGCCGTCCGGAAGCGGCGGCACACCTTCGTCGAGCGGCGGCTCGACCCACGTCAACGTCGGCCCAACCGTCTTGCTGTCTCGACGCACGAAGACCGTCGGTTGCACGCTCGGCGCAGAGCCCGACCGGCGCTGCTCGCCGGGCGCTTACTCGAAAGACCTGACCAAGACGGTGCTCTGCTCGTCCGGTTTCCGCACGAGCTCGATTCGCAATGTGCCGACGTCGGAGAAGCACGCGGTCGAGCAGGAGTACGGGCTTGCTCCCGTGGCGTACGGATCCGCTCTCGAGATCGACCACATCGTCTCGCTCGAGCTGGGCGGCAGCAACGACATCGCGAACCTCTTTCCCGAGAAGGCGAATGCACACCCCGGCTACCGCGTGAAGGACAAGCTCGAAAACGCGGCTCACGCGTGGGTCTGCGAGAGCAAGATCGGCCTGGCAGCCACGCAGCGCGCCATCGCGACGAACTGGGAGGCGTTGTACCGGCGGGTATTCGGCACCGCACCGGCCGGCTGACCGTCGTTCCCGTCCAGAACCGTGCCACCCGCGAAGGGCCACGGCTGTGAACCCTCAGGCGTTCAGCTCGGCGAGGCGCCGCGCGACCCGGGCTGCCGCGCGGGCGAGCTCCGCGGCCGCCTCCGCGTCGCCGGCGACGCTCGACCGGAGCTGGGCCCCCACCTGCTCGGCGATCGCCGCCGTCTCGTCGGCGTGGGCCGCGATCTCCTCGGGCACCGCGATGATCCGCGCCCGGTTCCCGTCGCTCCGCTCCGCCATGAACGCCGTGTAGGCGACCGCATCCTCGTCGGCGAGCTCGAGGAGCCGCGCCGCGAGCACGTGCGCCCTCAGGGCCACCTCCTCGTCGCCGGCGAAGCGCGCGGCGAGCTCAACGAGGCCGGCCGCGAGCGCCCCCGTCAGCGCGGTCGCCGCGCCGCTCGCCGGCGCCGGCGTGCGCTCGCCGAGCGCGGCCAGGAAGTCACCGATGCGTTGTTCGCTCAGCATGGCGGTAGAAGTCGACGTCGGCGGCAGGCAGCGGCGTGTCGCCGCGGATGAGGTCCGCGGCCTTCTCGGCGACCATCATCACGGGCGCATAGATGTTCCCATTCGGCACGTACGGGAAGACGGACGCGTCGACGACCCGCAGACCTTCGAGCCCGTGCACGCGCAACGTGTCCGGGTCGACGACCGACAGGTCGTCCGTCCCCATCCGGCACGTGCACGACGGATGGAGCGCGGTCTCGGCGTCGCGCGCAACCCAGTCGAGGATCTCCTCGTCGGTCTGTACCGACGGCCCCGGCGACGTCTCGCCGCCGTTGTACGGGTCGAACGCCGGCTGCTCGAGGATCGACCGCGCGCAGTGGACCGCCTCGATCCACTCGCGCCGGTCCTGGTCGGTCGACAGATAGTTGAAGCGGAGCGCGGGATGCTCGCGCGGATCCGTGCTCGTGATCTTCACCGAGCCGCGCGCGTCCGAGTACATCGGGCCGACATGCACCTGATAGCCGTGGTCACCCGCCGGCGAGGTGCCGTCGTAGCGGATCGCGAGGGGCAGGAAGTGGAACATCAGGTTCGGATAGGCGACGTCGTCGTTCGAGCGGACGAAGCCGCCCGCCTCGAAGTGGTTCGTCGCGCCGGGGCCGCTGCGGAAGAAGAGCCACTGCGCGCCGATGAACGGACGCTTCCACTTCTTCAGCGCGGGTTGCACCGAAACCGGCTGCGTGCACGAGTACTGCACGTACACCTCGAGATGATCCTGGAGGTGCTCGCCCACCCCGGGCAGGTTCTGCACGACACCGACGCCGAGCGCCTCGAGCTCCGCCGCGTTCCCGACGCCCGAGAGCTGCAGCAGCTGCGGCGAGTTGATCGCGCCGCCGCAGAGGATCACCTCGTTCGCGCGGATCGTCTCCCCTCCCACCTCGACGCCGACGGCGCGCTCGCCTTCGAACACGACGCGATTCACGAAGGTGCGACAGCGCACCTCGAGGTTCGGGCGGTCCATGACCGGATGCAGATACGCGCGTGCCGCGCTGAGCCGCCGCCCGCGGTGGATCGTCCGGTCGAACTTTGCGAAGCCCTCCTGGCGGCGGCCGTTCACGTCCCGGGTCAGCGGGTGCCCTGCTTGCTGAACTGCTTGGAAGAACGCGTCGAAGAGCGGCGTCACGGCCGGGCCGCGCTCGAGCACGAGTGGGCCGCCGGCGCCGCGGTAGACGTCCGCGCCCGCAAGGCAGGTCTCCATGCGCTTGAAGTACGGCAGGCAGTGCGCGTAGTCCCAGCGCTCCATCCCGTCGTCGCCGGCCCAGCGCTCGTAGTCGAGCGGGTTGCCGCGCTGGAAGATCATCCCGTTGATCGAGCTCGAGCCGCCGAGCACCTTGCCGCGCGCGTGGTAGATGCGGCGGTCGTGCATGTGCGGCTCCGGCTCCGACTCGTACATCCAGTCGTACCGCTTGTTCCCGATCGGGAAGGCGAGCGCCGCGGGCATGTGGATGAAGACGTCCCAGAGCGAGTCCGGACGGCCGGCTTCGAGCACGAGCACCCGCGTCGACGGGTCGGCGCTCAGACGGCTCGCGAGCGCGCAGCCGGCGGAGCCGCCGCCGACGATGACGTAGTCCCAGCTCACGACGAGAGCACGACCGTCTGGAGCTCGGTGAACGACTCCATCGGTGCAGTGCCGCCGACGCGGCCGATCCCGCTCGCCGTGCCGGCGCGACCGCCGAACGGCAGGTGCGTCTCCCAGTAGTTCGACGACTCGTTCACGTTCACCCAGCCGGTGCGCACCGAGTCGGCGAAGCGCAGGCCCTTCGCGAGGTCGCGCGTGAAGATGGCCGAGAGCAGGCCGTAGGGCGACGCGTTCGTCAGCTCGATCGCATGCTCGAGCGAGTCGATAGCGACGACGGGCGCGATCGGCCCGAACGTCTCCTCCTGCGCGGCGAGCGCGTCCGGCGGAACGCCGTCGAGGACGGTAGCCTGCCAGTAGAGATCGGTCGGATAGCCGCCCGCGCGGGCCCCGCCGCTCACGATCTGCGCGCCGCGCTCGAGCGCGTCGGCGACGTGCTCGTCCATCTTCTCCGCGACACCCGCGTTGTTGAGCGGCCCGAGCGTCGTCCCGTCGGCGAACGGGTCGCCCAGGACGACGCGCTCGGTGACGATGCGCGCGAGCTTCGCCACGAACTCCTCCCGCACGTCGCGATGCACGAGCAGACGCTCGCCCGCGGTGCAGCTCTGTCCGGCGCAAAGGAAGCACGCCGTCACGGTCGCCTCCGCGGCGAGGTCGAGGTCGGCGTCGTCGAGCACGACGATCGGCCCGTTGCCGCCGAGCTCGAGAATCGCGGCCTTGCCGGCTGCGGCCTCCGCGACCTTGCGGCCGGTCTCCGTCGAGCCGATGAAGCCGACGCCGTGCGTGCCCGGATTGCGCGCGATCTCGTCGCCGACGGTCGACCCCGGGCCGGTGACGAGGTTGAAGACGCCGGGCGGGAGGTCCGCTTCCGCGACGCACTCGGCGAGCGCGAACGCCGCCACGGCCGTCGTCGACGCGGGCGTCCAGACGACGGTGTTGCCGGACGCGAGCGCGGGCGCGATCAGCTCGGCCGGCATCGTGTACGGCCAGTTCCACGGCGTGATCACGCCGATGACGCCGCGCGGCCGGCGGACGAGCAGGACGCGCTTGCCCGGCGTGACCGAGTTCGGGAGCCGTCCCTCGAGCCGCTTTCCGTCCTCCGCCGCGTTGCGCCAGTA
Source organism: Gaiellaceae bacterium (assembly GCA_035532715.1). Lineage (GTDB taxonomy): Bacteria > Actinomycetota > Thermoleophilia > Gaiellales > Gaiellaceae > Palsa-739. The sequence goes on from DATKQO010000028.1 coordinate 4,573, forward strand.
CTGGACGAGCTCCTCGACCTCGTCGTGAGCCTCGCCGAGCGGCTTGCCCTGGTCGAGCGTGAGCGTGCGCGCGAGCCCGTCGCCCCGCTGCTCGACGACGTCGGCGACGCGGTTGAGCGCCGCCGCGCGTTCGAACGCCGTCGACCGCGCCCAGCCGTCGGCCGCCCGGTTCGCCGCTCCGATCGCGAGCCGTGCGTCGTCGCGGTCGCCCTGCGGCACCTCGCCGATCGCCTCGCCCGTCGCGGGCGAGTGGGCGGTGAACGTCTCGCCCGAGAGCGCGCCCGTCCACGCGCCGTCCACGAACATCTCGGCCGCCGCCACCTAGACGCCGCGCGGGCTTTCGTCGTCGACGACCACGCGCATCAGGTCGCGAATCGAGACGATTCCCACGGGCTTGCCGCCGTCGACGACAGGCAGGTGCCGGAAGCCGCCGTGGATCATGAGCGCCGCGGCCTGCCCCGTCGACTCGGCGACGTCGACCGTCTCCGGGTCGCGCGTCATCCACGCCGCGACGTGCGTGCCCTCCACCGGGCCGGTCGCGACCGCGCGCAGCACGTCCCGCTCGGTGAGGATCCCCGACACCTGCTCT
>DATKQO010000029.1:0-4378 GCA_035532715.1 Gaiellaceae bacterium
ATCCGCTACCGACAGGTATAGCGCACGGATTGGCGATCGGGCCTCGGGAAGACCTGCGAACTCGAGCCCGTACTTTCCCGTAGCACCGGATCAGCCGCCGGGAACCGCGAGCAGCAGCGCGTTCCCGGAGGGATCGCGGACGAGCACGCCGTCGTCTCGTTGCTCCGGCTCCTGCCCCGCAGCCGCGACGCGGGCGGCGATGCGGTCGCGCTCGACCGCGTCCGGGAGGACGATCGCCGCCTGCAGGAGACGGGCCGCGCCCGCCGGCGCCGGCGGCGCGCCGCGGCTTTCCCAGGTGTTCACGCCGACGTGGTGGTGATAGCCGCCGGCGCCGAGGAACGCTGCGGCCGGACCGAGCTGCGCCGTCAGCTCGAAGCCGAGCAGGTCGCGGTAGAAGGCGACCGTCGAGTCGACGTCGGCCACGCGCAGGTGCGTGTGACCGACGACGGTTCCGTCGTCCAGCCCGTCGAAGGGCTCGCTCGCGGGATCGTCGAGCTCGCCGAGCAGGCTCTCGACGTCGAGCGGCTCCGTCGTCATCAGCTCGCGCACGCGGCCTTCCCACTGCGCGCGCGAACGGTCGGCGTAGATCTCGATCCCGTGGTGGTCCGGGTCGCGCAGGTAGATCGCCTCGCTGACGGCATGGTCGGAGAGACCGGCGAGGGCGGTGCGGTCGCGTGCCGCGTGTGCGAGCCAGCGGGCGAGGCTCGCCCGGTCGGGCACGAGCAGGGCGACGTGGAAGAGGCCGGTGTGCCCGGTGTCCGGCTGCGCGCCCGGCTCCTCGACGAAGCGCACGAGCTCGGTGTCGGCTCCGAGCGTGGCGCGCCCGTGGTCGCGCTCGAGCACGCGCAGGCCGATCTCGCGCTGCCAGTAGTCGAGCGTGCGGTCGAGGTCGGACACCGACAGCTCGACGGGGCCCATGCGCGCCTCGGCTGCGATCGCCATGCAGACGACGATATCGATGGCCCCGTAGGCTCGGGCTCGAACAGACACGTCCGGTGGCAGGCACGAGACGTGTCTGCGCAGGCCCATGAGACCGTGTGCGACCACGCTCCGAGCCGTGACCGACCCGTCCCCTCGTCCCACGTCCGGTGGCAGTCACGAGGCGTGCCGGGAAAGGACACCGCGCGGAGAGAGGCCGCCGCGCTCCGCGTCAGCCCTGCCCGTGCTTGAGCGCAGACTCGCGCTCCTGCGCAGCCCGCAGCGAGAGCGCCCCGCTGCAGACGGCGGCGTTCAGCTCGTTCTCCAGCCGGTCGACGGCGGCCGCGCGGGGATACGGCTCGGGCCAGAGGTTGCGCGGGTCCCGCGGGTCGCCGCCGAGCTCGAGGCTGATCAGATGATCCTCCTGGTAGGCGGAGCGCGGCCCGGTCTCGCCGTAGGCGCGCATCTGCGTCTCCTTCAGCGCGTTCGTGTACTCGACGGGCGGCCGGATGGTGCGGGTCCAGCCGTGCCGGCAGATCGTGGAGCGGATCGTCGCCTGCGTCACGTCGGGATTGAGCACGCCCGGCGTGCGCACCGGATCGGCGAGCACGATCGCGCCTGCCGCATGCCGTTCGAGCCTGAGCACGAGGGCGAGCACGAGCAGGGCGATCGCCCCGAGCACGAGCAGCTGACGTGTCGTCACCTACGACGACGGTACGACGCGCGCGTCCGGGCCTGCAAGACGCTCGTTGGGACGCGTCCGCATGACAAGTGCCCCGACGAGGCCCCATACGCAGTACGCGACCCAGGGATCGCCGATCACGTCCGTCTGGATCGCGAGCACGAGGATCGCCGCGAACGCGGCGGCCATGCCTGCAGCCCACGGCTCGTCGCGCCCGGCGCGCAGGAGCCCCGTGAGCAGCGCGAGCCCCCACGCGAGCCAGAGGAGCGAGCCGGCGAGGCCGAGCTCGACGCCGAGTTCCGTGTAGTTCGACTCGCCCGCAAGCAGTTTCGTGCCCGTGCGGGAGGCGGTCTGGCCGACGTTGCCGAGCCCGAAGCCCTGGGGGTGGTGGATCATCGTGCGCACCCCCTCGCGCAGGCTGACCCAGTGCGAGTGCAGAGACGGCTCGCTCGCGCTCGTCGCGCTGATTGCGCCGCCCCCGCTTCCCTGCGCCTTCGCGCGCGCCTCCTGGTAGACGAGGTCGGCCTTCGTCCAGTTCCCAGTCGGTGCGATCTTCGGGAAGAGATGCGCCCAGCCGACCGCAACGGCAACGGTGACGACCGCGACGCCGAGCGCGAGCGGCGACCGGCGCAGGGCGGCGAGCACGACGAGCCCCGCGGCGAGCGCAAGCAGCGACGCGCGCGAGAAGGTCCAGAGGAGGCCGACCGCCGTGACGACCGCGAGTGCGGTCACGGCCGCCCGCCGGCGCATCGCTGCGCCGACGACGAGCAGCGCCACGACGAAGAGGTAGCTGCTGGCCAGCGGGCTGAGGAACGTCGAGACGAGCCGGCGCAGGAAGGGCTTGTCGCCGCCGACGTTGAAGATGAAGTTCTCGGGCAACCCTGCGACGGCCGGGTTCTCTCCGGTGCCGTGGTAGTCGTAGCCGAGGTGGCGATGGAAGTAGCCGACGACGCCGTTCGTCCTCCACCAGCCGATCGGCACCGCGTAGACGTCGACGAGCCCGAGGGCGGCGACGAAGCCGGCGACGCCGAGGAGCGTCCACGCGAGACGGCGCAGGTCGTCGCGGTCGAGGCGGAGCGAACGGCCGAGGAAGTACGCCGCGACGGGAACGACGTCGTGTCGCAGGGCGAGTGCGACCGCGTGGGTCCCCGCGTGCCCGCCGAGCGAGGACTGCGGGATCGTGGCGTACACGAGCGCGAGCACGGCGAAGAGAAGCGCAAGCCAGTCTCCGAGCCAGAGGTGGACCGGCAGCCGCCGCGCACGAACGGCTTCGAGCGCGACGTGCGCGAGCGCGACGGCGACGAGGATCTCCTTCCACGCGGCGATCGCGGTCAGCGTCGAGCCGCGCACGTCGGCCGCGTAGAGCGCGGCCATGACCGCGTTGTGCAGCGCGAGACCGACGAGAAAGAGGTAGAGCGCAACGAGGGGCCGCCGCCAGACTGCCGCGGCCGCCGCGGCGAGGACCAGCGCATAGAGGCCCAGCTCGACGACCGTCACGAGCGCGAGCGTACAGCGGGCGGAGGCAGAAGCCCCCGCCCGCCCATCGTGCGGCCTAGGTCGGGCCCCACGGCTCGCTGCCGAGGAAGACCGACGCCGCCAGGAGCAGCAGCATCAGCAGGGCCAAGCGGACGTACAACGTGTTGCGGAACATGGGCTCCTCCTTTGGAGCTCGTGACTCCCTCGGACGAGGGAATCGAGTGTGTCCCGCGAAGGAAGCAGCTTGGATTGCCCCCTGTCAAGAGACAGACAGCATTGACGATCAGGTGACAACCGTGCAGAATCAGTATCGGATGCCCGCCGACTCATCGCCAGCCGCGGCCGAGACGATCGGACAGCGGCTCAAGCGGCTGCGCCTGGAGCGCCACCTTTCGCAGCGGGAGCTCGCCGCCCCCGGCGTCTCGTACGCCTACATCTCCCGGATCGAGGCCGGAACCCGGCAGCCGTCGGTCAAGGCTCTCCGGCGCCTCGCCCTGAAGCTCGGCGTGACGGCCGCCTATCTCGAGACGGGCTCGCAGCTCGCACCGGAGGAGCATCGCGAGCTTCGGCTGGCCGATCTCGAGCTCGCATTGCGGCTCGGCGACCCGGCGAACGTCGAGGAAGGTCTCGAAGCGCTCCTCGCCGAGGCGCTCGCCGCCGGCGACGTCGAGGCCACGACCCGCGCACGGGTCGCACTCGCAACCGCCGCCATGGAGCGCGGGGACTGGCAGGCCTCGGCGCAGCTCCTCGAAGCGGCGATCGACCACGAGGCCTTCGCGCCCGCCGAGCACTTCGAGCTCTACGCCTATCTCGGCCGCTCGTACGCGCACTCCGGTCGCCAGCAAGACGCCGTGCAGCTCTACGAGCGCTGCATCGCCGAGCTCGGCGACAGCGGCGACGCCGCGCTCGAGGCGAGGTACGCGGCGCAGCTGAGCTACGCGTTGATCGATGCGGGCGACCTCCCGCGGGCCGAGGAGATCGTCGGTCACGCGCTCGACCGGCTGAACGAGACCCACGATCCGTATATGCGCGTACGCCTCTACTGGTCGATGGCGAGACTCGCTCACGCGGAGAGCCGGGCGCCGCTCGCGCTCGCAAATATCCGCAAGGCCATCGCGCTTCTCCAGGCGACCGACGACACGCTGCACCTCGCGCGTGCGCACATTCTCGCGGGCGGGATCACCCTCTCGCGCGGCGATCCCGACGGTGCAGAGGGTCACCTCGATCACGCGGAGCAACTGCTGAGCGTGCCCGCCGCCGCCGAAGACGTCGTCGAGATCACGATCCACCGGGCGCGCATCG
>DATKQO010000030.1:0-12345 GCA_035532715.1 Gaiellaceae bacterium
GGTGATCCGGCGCCGAAGTCGAGAACAACGGCTGAGAGGCCGCCGAGCACGAGGATCGTCGTGCCGACGAACTCGCATGCCCACTCGGCGACGTGCCAGCCAGCCTGTGGCTGGTGTTGCTGGTGCTTGGTCGCGCACCGATCGCGGCCTGCGGGCGCGAGCGTTTCGGCCACGCCCAGACGGTACGCGAATCGCGGTGGCGGGCCGCCTACTGACCTCCGCCGAGGGCGTTTACAGTGTCGTGAACAGGGAATAACCAATCCAGCCAAAGATTCGGGTCAGCGGGTCGCGGGTCGCGGGTCGCTCTGGGGTCGGTTCCGCTGCCTCATGGGAGGGGTGCATTGATGGGTATCAGCGTAAGTCTGCTGTTGGCCGCTGCCGGCGCGGTGTTGCTCTGGGCCGTCAACGCGACGGTGTCTGGTCTGAACATTCACACGGTTGGTGTGATCCTTTTGATCGTCGGTGTTGTCGGCTTCGTGACTTCGCTGTTTTTCTGGTCGAGCTGGGGCGGTTTCGGCGGCCGGGATACGAGAGTGAGCCGTGACCGCGGGGTGGGGCCGTAGACGATGCGTCAATCGGGGGTGGTTGAGAAATGATCTGGTTGCTGGTGCTCTTGCTCCTACTGCTTGCAGTCGGGGGAGGGATCTTTCTTTCCAAGTTTCTGTTCATCGTGTTGATCGTTGCGCTCGTTGTAGGTGTGCTTGGTAGACGCTCGAGGGTCTGATCTTGGCTCGTCCCCGTCCGCAGAGGAGCCCAACCGCCCGACACTCATTGGGCAGGGAGGACGATGATGCGTAAGCCTTGGAGGGCAACGTCTTGGAAGGCAAGAGCGGTGGCGCCCACGCTCGGTTTGCTGGCGGCGTTGCTCGCAGTGGGTGGTGCCCAGGCTATGCGGAATGTCGCTCCGGTCAATACGGCGTTGCCGACGATCTCGGGGACGTCGACGGTCGGCCAGACGCTGACAGCGAGCGAGGGGACGTGGAGCAACGCTCCGACGTCGTTCGCGTATCAGTGGCTTCGCTGTAACGGCGGCGGCAACAGCTGCGCCAATGTCGCCAACGGAACGCAGAAGACGTACACGCTCGTTGGCGCAGATTCGGGCAAAACGATGCGCGTCCGCGTGACTGCGACCAACGCGGACGGCTCGAGTTCCGCACAGTCCGCCCAGACGGGAGCGGTTGCGGCGGCGACATCGAGTGCGGCGCCCAAGAACACCGCGGCGCCGACGGTCTCGGGGACGCCGAAGGTCGGCCAGACGATGACAGCCTATCCGGGCTCTTGGAGCGGAAATCCGACGTCGTTTGCGTATCAGTGGCAGCGGTGTGACGCCGATGTCGCTGCCTGCTCGAACCTGGTTGGTGCCACCGGCAAGACCTACGCTGTGCCGATCGCCGATCTCGGCTACCGGCTGCGCGTGGTGGCGACTGCACACAACGCAAAAGGCACGGATACCGCAACGTCTGCGATCACGACCGTGGTCGTACCGGTCGCGAAGATCGTCAACCAGCGACCAACCGTGGTGATTCTCGGCGTCCAGTTCGTCGGATCGACGGTCTACGCGCACTTCCGTATCTGTGATGACTCGCTCAAGAACCTCGCGATCCGGGAGACCGACTCACGGCCGGGGAAGCTCTCGTACACCCGCAGCTTCGCCACGCTCGTGCCACCGCGGCCGTGCGGTGCCTACACGCGGCATTGGCTCCCGGTCGTGCGCTTCCGCGGCCCCGGCAGTTACACCCTCACGCTGCGCGCAACAGATAAATCGGGCCTCACCAGCCTCCCGGCACGACGCACCTTCTCGCACGGCTAACCACCACCCGGGGGAAGTCGCGGCTGAACGCCGCGACTCCCCGAGCACACGGGTCAAAACACGGCGACGCACGTCGAGATGCTCGTCGATCTGCGGGTCGCGCATCGCGGCCGCTGCGGCGAACTCGGTCGCCGCCTCCTCACGACTGCGGGCTACGTTCTCGCCAAGTGATTGCTGCTCAACGGGCCGCTCAAACAATCCAGCGCGAGAATCGTAGGCGCGGGAAGCACCGTCCCGGTCCCCAAAACTGGCAGGGCAAGATCGACACCGCCTTGGCACATCCACCGCCTGCCGCGGGAGCATCGGCGGCCGGTCGAGGGGCCCGGGTGCGTCGGCGCACGCGGTTCCAAGGCGCGCGTCGGGGCGAAGCTCAGGACGCGGACGTGTCCGGGTAGCTGCCCGACTGCGCGGGATCGACGGTCGTCCGGGGTTGGGCGAGGCCGGCTTCGTAGGCGGCGATGACCGCCTGGACGCGGTCGCGGACGCGGAGCTTGCGCAGGATGCTCGAGACGTGGGTCTTGACGGTCGTCTCGCTGAGGAACAGCCGTTGCGCGATCTCGGCGTTCGACAGCCCCGCTGCGAGGAGCTGGAGCGTCTCCCGCTCGCGGCCGGTCAGGCTCGCGATGTCTCCGCTGACCGCTTCGGGTGCCGGGCTGCGCTCGGTGAAGCGCTCGAGCAGCCGCCGGGTGACGGTGGAGCCGAGCAGCGCGTTGCCGCTCGAGATGAGGCGGATCGCGTCGACGAGGTCGTGCGGCCGGACATCCTTCAGGAGGAACCCGCTCGCGCCGGCGCGCACCGCCGCGTACACGTACTCGTCCAGGTCGAACGTCGTCAGGACGAGGATCCGCGCCGGGTTTCCGGCGGCGACGATCTGCCGCGTCGCCTCGATCCCGTCGAGGTTCGGCATCCGCACGTCCATCAGGATGACGTCGGGTTGCAGCTCGGCCGCGAGCCGCACCGCCTCCGCTCCGTCTGCGGCTTCGCCCACGACCTCGAGGTCGGGCCGGGTCTCCACGATCAGCCGGAAGCCGTTTCGGACGAGCGCCTGGTCGTCGGCGATCAAGACGCGGATGCTCACGTGCCCGGCTCCGTCGGGATCTGCACCGAGACGCGGTAGCCGCTGTCGCGCATCGGGCCGACCCTGATGCTGCCGCCGAGCATCGCGACCCGTTCGCGCATGCCGATCAGCCCGCTGCCACCGGTATCGCCGTTCGCCGTACCCCGGCCGTCGTCGCGGACCTCGATCCTGAGATCGTCGCCGTAGCGCAGCTGCACGCGCACGTGCGTCGCCTGCGCATGCTTGAGCGTGTTCGTGAGCGCCTCCTGCACGATGCGGTAGGCGCAGAGATCGACCGGCGTCGAGAGCGGGCGCGGGGCGCCCTCCGTCTCGACGGAGACGTGCAGGCCGGTCGCACGCACGCGCTCGACCAGGCTGTCGAGCCGGGCAAGGCTGGGCTGCGGCTCGTACTCGGTATCCGCGTCGAGGTGGAGGATCCCGAGCACGCCCTGCAGGTCGGAGAGCGCCGCGCGCGCAGCCGAGTCAATCGCCTGGATCGGCTCCAGCGTGCGACGGGGATCGAGCTCGAAGACGTCGCTCGCCGCTCCTGCCTGCACGATGATCACGCTGAGCGCGTGCGCGACGACATCGTGCAGCTCGCGTGCGATCCGCGCCTGCTCCTCGGCGGTGGCGCGGCGCGTCTCGGCTTCCCGCTCCCGCTCGAGGCGCTCTGCTTTCTGCTCGATTTCGTGCACATACCTGCGGCGTGAGCCGAGGCTGTCGCCGAGAAGCCACGCTGCGACGAGGAAGACGACCCGCGACGCCTCGTTCTCGAATGCGAACCCGCCGGAGAGCGGAAGCGCGACCGCCAGCGCGACGACCGAGGCGACCGCTGCGACGCGGGCGAAGAGCTGCTCGCTGCTGGCGGCGAGCGTGTAGAGGGCGACACCGAGCTGCAGCGGCAGGTGCCAGACGCCGACTGCCGTCATCGCGATCGCCGCGACGGTGACGAGCCCGACGACGAGCAGCGGCCGCTGCCGGCGCCACAGCAGCGGCAGCGTCTCGGCGATTCCGAGCGCGATCCCGGCGGTTGTGTGCCCACGCCGCGTTGCGGCGCCGATGGTCAGGACCAGGAGAACGGCGACGAGGCCCAGGTCGATGAGCAGCGGGCGGCGGCGGAGCCAGTTCCAGATCATCTGCCGCTCACGGTACTCGCCTCGCTCTCAGCCGGCCGAGCCTCGTTCGTGAACGGGCTGCTAGGTGTCGCGCCGGACGAGCAGCACGGCGGCGACCGCGACCGCCAGCAACGTGTAGCCGACGAAGAGCGCGAGGCCGGGGCCGGGCGCGAGGCTGTGTGGGCCGTGCGTGAGCGAGAAGATCGACCGCGCCGCTTCGCTCGGCAGATATGGGTTGACGGCGTTGTTCCAGCTCGTCGGGAGCACGTTGAGGAGCGGCGGGATGACGAAGAAGATCGCGGCGAACGCGGAGATCCCGCCGGCGGTGCTGCGGATGATCGCGCCGAAGGCCATCGCGAACGCACCGACGAGCATCAGGTACACGGCGCCGCCGATCACCGAGCGGGCGACGCCCGGATGGGAAAACGAGATCTGCAGGATGTGATGCCGCGAGAGGATCGCCTGGCTCGCGAAGAACGCGATCACCACCGCGGGCAGGCTGAGCACGAATGCGACGAGGGAGAAGACGCCGAGCTTGGCCCACAGGACCGGCAGCCGCTTCGGTACCGCGGTGAAGCTCGCGCGGATCATCCCCGTCGAGTACTCCGCGGTGACGGCGAGGACGCCGAGGACGGCGATCGCGAGCTGCGAGACGTTGACGCCGGCGAGCGCGATGTCGAGCGGATTCCGGTTGGCGCGCTCGTGCGGGCTCATGTGGCCCCAGCGCGACGAGGTCACGGCTGCGAAGAGCAGCGGAAAGCCGATCGTCAAGACGGCGCCGATCAGCAGCGCCCAGCGGGTCGACCGCACGGAGCGAAGCTTCGTCCACTCCGAGAGCACGACACGCAGCTGCGTCACACGTCCGGTGTGCGGCAGGCGCGGCAGCGGTCCGGTCAGCCCGACCTCGGTCATGCGGCCTCCTCGAGATCGCCGGTTCCGGCACGAAACTCGATGTCGTCGCGCGTGAGCTCCATGAACGCCTCCTCGAGCGATGCCTGCTGCGGCGTCAACTCGTGTAGCGTCACGCCGTTCGCCGCGGCGGTGTCGCCGATCTGCTCTGCGGTCAGTCCCGTGATCTCGAGAATGCCCGGCTCGAGCGCAAGCACCGTCACCTCCGAGCCGACGACGAGATCGCGCAGCCTCTCGGCCTGCGGCGAGCGGACGCGGACGATGTTCTTCGAGGCGCGGTTGACGAACTCTTCGACGCTCGTGTCGGCGATCAGCCGGCCGCGCCCGATCACGAGCAGGTGGTCGGCCGTCAGCGCCATCTCGCTCATGAGATGGGAGGAGACGAACACCGTCCGTCCCTCGGCGGCGAGCTGCTTGAGCAGGTTCCGGATCCAATGGATGCCCTCGGGATCGAGACCGTTGACGGGCTCGTCGAGCATCACCGTCGCCGGATCGCCGAGCAGCGCCGTCGCGATGCCGAGTCGCTGACCCATGCCGAGCGAGAAGTCGCCGGCACGCTTCTTCGCGACGTCGTGGAGGCCCACGAGGTCGATCAACTCGGCGACGCGCCGCTTCGAGATCCCGTGCGTCTGCGCCAGCGCCAGCAGGTGGTTCTGCGCGGAGCGGCCCGTGTGCACCGAGCGCGCCTCGAGCAGCGCACCAACCTCATGGAGCGGCGCAGCATGCTCGCGATACAGCTTGCCGTTCACCGTCACCCGGCCCGCCGTCGGCGCGTCGAGGCCGAGGATCAGCCGCATCGTCGTCGACTTCCCCGACCCGTTCGGCCCGAGGAAGCCCGTCACGATGCCCGGCCGGATCAGGAACGACAGGGCGTCGACGGCGCGCTTGTCGCCGTAGTCCTTGGTCAGAGAGTGCGCTTCGATCACGTGCCGAACCGTAGCCTCGAGCCGGGGGTCACCGCATCCGGCGCAGGGATGAACCGGGCCTCATCCCAGAGGATGAGATCGGCTTGAAGCACGTCAGTCGATCCAGGCGGTCGGAGCCGGGACGCCGTCGCCTCCCTCGGGCCGGTCGGAGCCGACCGCGATGAGCTCGAGGCCGTCCTGCCCCGCCTCGAGGGCGCGGACCGTCTCCGGGCCGATGCGCACGACATCCCACTGGCGCAGGTCGTACACCGCGTCGTCGAGGCGGATGCGGCCAGAGCCGGCGATCACGACGTACGCCTCCTCCTGCTCGCGATGGCTGTGGGCCATGGGAGAGCGGACGCCGGGCTCGTAGCGGAAGTAGCTCACGCCGAGATGGTCCGACTCGAGGTGCTTCCGTGCGAAGCGCCCTTCGATGCCCGGCGCCCGCTCGCCTGCGGAGTCCTCGATGTCCTTCAGGTTCTTGATCGTGAAACGCGACACGTGCATGTCCTCCTCTGGTCGGTACCGCGAGCGTAGCCGCGGCGAATGCTCACGGGCTGTTGCGCTCGTCGTGCCTGCGCGCGCTGCGGATCCCGAGCCAGAAGATCGCGATCGAGACCACCGGGCCGAGAATCACAGCGGCCAGGATGACGACGTTCATCACGATGCCGGCGGAGGCGGCCACGGTCACCGCCCGAGTGCGCGCGCGATCGCCGCGATGTGCTGCGGCGTCGAGCCGCAGCAGCCGCCGACGATGCGTGCGCCCTTGTCGACGTAGGCGCCCACGTGCTCGGCGAGCATCTCGGGGTCGGCTTCGTAAACGACCGCGTCGCCGACGATCTTCGGGACGCCGGCGTTCGGCTTGACCCAGAGCGGCACATGGGGCGCTGCGTCGACGAACTGCGCGACGATCGCGTCCGTGTCGTCGAGCGAGCGTCCGCAGTTCGCGCCGAGCGCGGTGACGCCGAGCGGGCCGACGGCCGCGACGACGTCGGCTGGGCTCGCGCCCATCATCGTGTGCGTGCCCTGGTCGAAGCTGAACGACGCGACGAGCGGGAGGTCGGTCGCGCTCTGCACGCCCTCGATCGCCCACACCGCCTCCTCGAGCGCGAAGAACGTCTCGAGCACGAGGAGATCGACTCCGCCGTCGGCGAGCGCACGCGCCTGCTCCGCATACGCCGCGACGCAGAGCTCGCGGCTGAGCAAGCCGTACGGCTCGACGAGCTGCCCGGTCGGACCGAGCGAGCCCGCGACGAGCCTCCCTTCGCCGACCGCTTCGCGCGCGAGCTCGGCGGCGCGCAGGTTGACCTCGCGCGCGCGCCCTGCGAGCGGCCCGTCGGCGAGTCGCGGCGCGGTCGCGCCGAAGCTGCACGTGAGCACGAGCTCCGAGCCCGCGTCGGCGAAGCGCTCGTGCAGCTCCCGCACGCGCTCGGGCGCGTCGAAGACCCACTCCTCGGGCGCGACGCCCGGGGCGATCCCCATGTCCTGGTAGTTCGTCCCGGTCGCGCCGTCCGCGAGCAGCACCCTGCGTTCGGCCAGAAGCTCGTCGAAGGACTGCATCGGCGCAGAGTACGCGCGCCGGGTTACTTCACGTGGAAGAACGCCTGGTAGATCTCCTTCGCCGCGGGCGCCGCAGCGTCGGCACCGAACCCGCCGTGCTCGATCATCACGACGACGACGACCTTCGGGTGGCCGAACGGCGCCCAGGACGCATACCACGAGTGGTCGTCGTACGGCGGCGCCTCTGCGGTGCCGGTCTTGCCGGCGACCGGAATCGGGAAGTTCGCGAAGACCGACGCCGACGTGCCGCCGGGCGTGTGAGCCGCGTCGTAGAGGCCCTGCCGGATCGCCCAGACGTCGGTGAGCTTCAGCTTGCGTGCGGGCTTGAAGTGCAGCAGCCGCGTCGCGCTGCCGCGAATGACCGCGCGGGCAACGTGCGGTGTAACGATCGTGCCGCCGTTCGCGAGCGCCGCGTACACGACGGCCACCTGCAGCGGGCTCGCCTGCAGCATGCCCTGGCCGATCGCGAGGTTGATCGTCTGTCCCTCCGTCCAGGGCTGGTGCTGCGTCGAGTTGAGCCAGGCGGGCGTCGGCACGAGCCCACCGCTCTCGCCGATCAGGTCGATCCCCGTCTGCTGTCCGAGGCCGAACTTGTGCGCCCACTGCTGGATCGAGATCGCCTGCTTCGCCGGGTCCGCGGCGTAGATGCGGTCGGCGAGCCGGTAGAACCACGTGTCGCACGACTGCGCGAGCGCGGTCGGCAGCGACATCGTCGTGAAGACGCCCGCCTCGACGTTGTGAAAGACGAACCCGCCGAGATTGAAGGAGCCGCTGCAGAGAAGGGGTGTCGTCGGGGTGATGATCCCGGTGCTCAACGCCGCCTCGGCGGTGATCGGCTTGAACGTCGAGCCGGTCGGATAGACGCCCGCGATCGCGCGGTCGAGGAGCGGGTGGGACGGATCGGTGTAGAGGCTCGCGGCGTATTTCTGATCCGAAGCGGCGCGCACCTGGTTGTAGTCGGGCGAGCTCACGAGCGCGTAGATCGCACCGGTGCGCGGATCCATCACGACCGCCGATCCGCCCGTCGGATGCTTGCCGTTCTGCCGCGCGAGGGCCATTCCGTCCTGCACGGCCTTGATCGCGGCGCGCTGAAGTCGCGCGTCGATCGTCAACTGCAAGGTCGGGAGCGAGTGGAGGTTGCCGAGCCGCTCGAGCGGGCCGGCGATCCGTCCCAGCGAGTCGACGCGCACCTTCGCACGCGTGAATCCGGGGTTCAGCAGCGCGTCGTAGGTCGCCTCGACGCCGGACTGCCCGACGATCACGCCCGGGCGGGCGTGCGCGTACCGGGGCATCCCGAGCTCGACCTGGCTGACCTCGCCGAGGAGGCCGAGGTATTCGCTGCCGATCCCGCCTTGCGGGTACTGCCGGGCCGGCTGTCCCGTCACCTTGAAGCCGGGGAAGTCGGCGCCGCGTTCGTCGAGGTAGTTCGTGAGCGCGTTGTCGGGAGACGGGAGCACGACCGCCGGCGCGAACGGAGAGCGGATCACCGAGCGCTGGATGCGCGTCACGATCGTCGCGACCGGGACGTGCGCGAGCCGCGACAGCTTGCGGATCGCCGCGTAGCCGACCGGCGTCGGCGCCCAGCCGTGCTGGTCGAGCGCGCCGAGCGCGCCGACGTCTGCGACGACGACGATCTTGCCCCGGGTCTCGGCGAGCAGCCGTCCCTTCAGGTCGACGATCGCACCGCGTGGCGCGGGGATGTCGACCGTGCGAAACGACTGGAGGTTCGCCTGCGAGGTGTACTGCTTCCCGTGCAGCACCTGGATCGACCAGGCGCGCAGGACCAGGATGCAGATGGCGCCGCCGATCAGGATCGCCAGGCCGCCGACGCGGACGTAGAAGCCGGGGCTGCGGAAGTACGGCGCGTCCGCGCGCGAGTAGGGCTGCACCCGGCTGCGGTCGGGCAGTGAGCGCGGGACCCTCACCTTCCGGCGCTTGGGATCGGGGGTGGAGATGGCTACGGCGTTTGCGGCTCGGCGATCGTGGTCTGCAGCGGCGCGTCCGGCCGCACGCGGACGCTCGCCCCGCAGTGTAGGGGCCGTCTCCGCGAGTCGCTACTCGTCTGCGAGCTCGTCCGCGATGAGGGCGACGGCGAGGGCGCGCCATGCGAGGTCGGGTTCCTCGAGCAACATCCCGAGCGCCGCGGAGACGGTCGGGAGCCCGGCTGCGTCGAGGCCGCCGAGCGCGCGCGCGAGCGTTGCCCGGCGCTCCGGCGCGTCGAGCTCGTCCGCGAGACGCTCGGCGGCGACCGAGTCGAGGTCGACGTCGCGATGCGGGTCGCCTCCTGCCGCGAGCACGAGCACCGCCCGCCGCAGGCCGGCTTTCCGCTCGGCCTCGTCGATCGCGACCTCGTCCGAGACGAGCCACGCGAGCACGACGAGCAGCTCGCTCGAACGTGCCTCGAGGCCAGAGGCCTCGAGCTCCTCTAGCCGGGGTCGCGACAATCGCCGGTCTCGCCCTCGCAGCAGCCGATCTTGTAGCGGCAGCGTGGGCACTGGAACGTCCCGTGCCGCCACTCCATCGCCGCACCGCAGCGCAGGCAGGTCTCGATGGTCTCCGTCGTCTCGGTCGGGGTCATGCCGAGAGGCTACGCGGCGCCCAGGACGTCCTCGAGGCGCCGGAAACGACAGGTGGTCTCGAAGCCGAGCCGCGCCAGAATCGGCGCGGACATCGCGCCGGCCTGCACCGCGAGCGCCGGGGTGCCGCGTGCGACGGCCTCGTCCCAACGCGCGCGCACGAGCGCGCGGTACGCACCGCGGCCGCGCGCCGACGGCACGGTCGAGCCGCCGGCGAGCAGCGTGCCGCGCGGCGAGAAGATGGCGCGTCCGCCGCCGACGGGTCGGCCGTCGAGCCATGCGCCGTAGAGCCGGACGACGTCGCTTCGCCGCTCGAGCTCGAACTCGTCCACGAGCGCCGCGATGTCGCGCCTGCGGTCGGCCGCGGTGTCGAACGCGGCGTACTGGGCCTCCGTTGCTGCGACGAACTCCTCGGCCGTTCGAACCACCCGAGCCTCCACGTCCGGCGGCCCTGCGGGCGGCTCCGAGGTGAGCAGCATCCCGTCGAGCGCATAGTCGCCCTCGATCGCGACGAGGCCACGCTCGAGCAGCCGTGTCTCGAGGTCGGCCGGCGTCGAGTGCTCGCTCAGCCACCAGCTCGCGGCCGTCGCGCCGGTGACGCGCATGAACGATCGCGCTGCGTCGAGCGCGTCGTCGATCTCGTCCCCGCGCAGGCGGATCCGCTGCACCGCGAGCGAGGTGCCGCTGATGCTGCCGCGCAGCGTGAAGCGCTCGTTCGAGACGGACGCGTTGCCGGGCGCCGGCGGCGTGAACGCGGCCGGCGCCTCGACGAACTCCTCGAGCTCAGTCCGCGTAGTACTCGTCGGCGATCGCAAGCACGTCGTCGAGCACGGCGATCCCCTCGTCGAGCTCTTCGCGGGTGATCGTGAGCGGCGGGCAGACCATGACCACGTTCCAGTGCGTCATCAGATAGAGGCCGCGCTCGAGCGCCGCCTTCGCGAGCCGCGTCACGGGTGCGGCCGCCTCGCCGCTGCCGTTGAACGGCACGAGCGGCTCGCGCGTCGTGCGCGAGCGGACGAGCTCGAGCCCCCAGAAGCAGCCGAGGCCGCGCACCTCGCCGATCGACGGATGCCTGGCGGCGAGCCCTTCGAGCGCAGCCTGGAACACCGGGCCCATCTCCGCTGCGTGCTCGACGATGCCCTCTTCTCGGAACGCCTCGATCGACGCGACGCCGACCGCGCACGCGAGCGGGTGCCCGCTGTAGGTCAGTCCGCCGGCGAAGTACTTGTCGCGAAGCCAGGCGGCGATCGGCTCGCGCACGCTCATCGCGCCGAGCGGCACGTAGCCCGAGTTGATGCCCTTCGCCATCGTGACGATGTCGGGGACGACGTCCCAGTTGTCGCACGCGAACCACTTGCCTGTGCGGCCGAAGCCGGCCATCACCTCGTCGGCGATGAGCAGGATCCCGTGGCGGTCGCACACCTCGCGGATCGACTGCAGATAGCCGTCGGGCGGGACGATGATCCCGTTCGTCCCGGTGACCGTCTCGAGGATCACCGCGGCGACGGTGTGCGCGCCCTCGTACTGGAGGATCTCCTCGAGGTGCGGCGCGCCGGTGCAGACCGGGCACGGATCGGGATGGCCGGCGGGGCAGCGGTACGTGTACGGGTCGAACATGCGCACGATGCCGGAGATGCCCGGCTCGGCCGGCCAGCGGCGTGGGTCGCCCGTGAGTGTCATCGCACCCGCGGTCGCGCCGTGGTAGCTGCGGTAGCGGGCGATCACCTTGTGCCGGCCCGTGTACCAGCGCGCGAGCTTGATCGCGTTCTCGTTGGCCTCGGCGCCGCCGTTCGTGAAGAACGTCATCGAGATGTCGCCCGGCGTCACCTCGGAGATGAGGCGCGCGAGCTCCGAGCGCGGCTCCGTCGCCATCGGCGGCCCGATCGTGCAGAGCTTGTCGGCCTGCTCCTTGATCGCCGCGACGAGCTTGGGATGCTGATGGCCTATCGAGACGTTGACGAGCTGCGAGGCGAAGTCGAGGTAGCGCTTGCCGTCGAAGTCCCAGAAGTAGCGGCCTTCCGCGCCGGCGACGCTGCGGCCGCCGATCCAGTGGCTGATCCGCGTGACGCCCGTGCGCTCGCCGACGGGCGGGGTTGCAAGCTCGGTCATTCCGATGCCTCCTTTTCACCGGGAGCGTAGCGCTACGCTCCCGGTAACGACGAGGAGGAAGGCGTGGCGACGATCGAGGCGAACCCGAAGCTCGGCGAGCAGGTGCGCGAGGACGCGAAACGCTATGTCCTCCACTCCTGGTCGGTGCAGGACGCGATCAACCCGCTGCCCGTCGCGGGCGCGGAAGGCCGCTACTTCTGGGACTTCGACGGCAAGCGCTACCTCGACTTCGCCTCGCAGCTCGTCAACGTCTCGATAGGCCACCAGCATCCCAAGCTCGTCGCGGCGATCAAGGAGCAGGCCG
>DATKQO010000031.1:0-3120 GCA_035532715.1 Gaiellaceae bacterium
CGGGATCGCACGTCCGTCGTACGGACGCATCCGCGTGCCGTACGTGTTGAAGATGCGGACGATGCACGTATCGACGCCCTGCTGGCGGTGATAGGCCATCGTCAAGGCTTCGGCGTAGCGCTTGGCCTCGTCGTATACGCCACGCGGGCCGATCGGGTTCACGTTTCCCCAGTACGTCTCCGGCTGCGGGTGCACGGCCGGATCGCCGTACACCTCGCTCGTCGACGCGAGCAGGAAGCGGGCGCGCTTCCACTTCGCCAGCCCGAGCGCGTTGTGCGTCCCGTACGAGCCGACCTTCAGCGTCTGGAGCGGCAAGCGGAGGTAGTCGATCGGACTCGCCGGGCTCGCCAGATGGAAGACGAGGTCAACGTCCTCGGAGACCTCGAGATGCCCTGTGAGATCGTGATGCAGGAAGGTGAACGCGTCGCCGCGGAGGTGCTCGACATTCTGCAGCGAGCCCGTCTCGAGGTTGTCCACGCAGATCACGCGAAAGCCCTCGGCGACGAGCGCGTCGCAGAGATGCGAGCCGAGGAACCCTGCCCCACCTGTGACGACCGCGGTCGGCATAACGGACGATGCTAGCGGCGGGCCGGGACGGCCGGGCTCGGCTTAACAGAGGCTTTACGCCGCGGGCTCCGGCCCGGGCGAGTGCTAGGTTCGCCCGGATGCGCGCACCGCGGCCGACGAGCTGGTGGCCTGCGCTCGGCCTCCTCGTGGCCATCCGGCTCGCGATTCCGCTTGCGGCGCGGGCGGATTCGGGGTCGCAGCTTCCAGGCCTGCCCCGGTTCACGTACCACGGGCTGCAGGGTGACGCCACGGGCTTCTATGCGGCCTCGAGGGAGTTCATGGCCGCCTGGGGCCGCGTGCCGCGTCCGCTGCTCGCCCTCGTCGCGGTGGCGCTCGCCGCGGTCGCGGTCGCGCTCGTGCGCGCGTGGCGACGAAGCCCGGCGCTCCGGCCGTGGCTGCCGCCGCTCGGGCTGCTCGCACTTGCACTCGCGATCTGCGTCGACGTCAACTGGATGAAGCCGACGGGCGCCGCGGTCTTCGGCTGGCCGCTCGTGTGGGGCCTCGCGATGCTTCCGTATCGCGCGCTCGGCTTCGGCCTCGACCAGGGTCTCGCGTGGGACGTCGGCTTCGCGCTCTCACTCGTCTTCGTCGCCCTCACCGTCGTCGCGGTCGCCTATCTCGGGCGTAACGCGTCAGGCCGCCGGTGGGTCGGGCTGCTGGCCGCCGCGTTCTGGACATTCTGGCCGTTGCTCGTCGGCGTGATCGCCGGGCATCACGCCTGGGCCAACGATCAGTGGAACATCGACGTGGGCCTCCACCTCTACGACGAGCCGCTCTCGACGCTGCTCGTCACCTCCGGCGCCGCGCTCGTCCTCTCGCCCCGCCTCACGCAGCTCCGGCTCGCGCTCGCAGGCTGTGCGCTGAGCCTCGCGACCTGCGTGAAGGTGTCGAACGCGCTGCCGGCAGCCGCCGCGCTCGTCGTGGTCTTCCTCCGCGGCCGGCGCCGCGACGCGCTGCCGTACCTCGCCGGCGTGCTCGCCTTCGCACCGGTCGTCGCCGCGTACTGGCCGCTCTCGTACCCGAAGCTGTACGCGAACCCGAAATCGTGGCCGCCCGACCCGTTCGACATCGGTCACGTGGTCTCGAGCTGGACGCACTCGTCGATGTTCACCCCACACACGCTGGCGATCGTCGTTCCGCTCGCCGTCGTCGGCGCGTTCGGCGTACGCCGGCCGTGGGCGCTCGCGCTCGTGCTCGCGTTCCTCGTGGTCAATCCGATCTTCTACAGCTTCTACGCGAACACCGCGGAGCATCCGCGCTTCCTCTATGCGAGCCTGCCCGAGCTCTTCGTGCTGTGGGCCGCGGGAATCGCGGTGCTCGGCCGGCGCATCGCATGAACGTCCTCCGCACAGCCGCGGTCGGCTGGGTCGTCCTGCTTGCCGCCTGCTCGCTTCCGAACGTCGGGCTGTGGAACCCGAACGGCAAGGCAGACACGGGCCTCTACTCGCTCTACGGCGGCCGGATCGCGCACGGCGAGCTGCCGTACCGCTCCGGCTTCTCGATGGAGTTTCCGCCGGGGGCGATTCCCGCTCTCGCCGTCCCGGCACTGCCGCGCGCGAACTACGTCTCCTGGTTCAAGGCGTTCGAGCTGCTGTGCGCGGCGGCGGCGCTCGGCGCGGTCGCCTTCGCCCTCGCGGACGCGCCGCCTCGCCGCCGCTACGCCGCCGTGCTCGTCGCAGGGGCGGCACCCGCGGCGCTCGGGCCGATCGTCCTCAACAGCTTCGACCTCTGGCCCTCGGCGCTCGCCGCCTGGGCGGTCGCACTGACGCTGCGCGGCCGGCCCCGCTGGGGGCTCGCGCTGCTCGGGGCGGCCACGGCGGCGAAGCTCTACCCCGCGCTGCTCGCCCCGGCGCTGCTCGCCTACGTCGTGCGCGAGCACGGAACGCGTGCGGCGAAGCGGGCACTGCTCGCGGCGGCCGCGGTCGTCGTCGCGGTGTTCGCGCCCTTCGCGCTGCTCGCGCCCGGCGGAGTGAAGGCGAGCCTGCAGGAACAGGCGACGCGCGGCCTGCAGATCGAGAGCCTCGGCGGGTCCGCCCTCGGCGTCGCGCATCGCCTCGGCGCCGGGTTCCATGTCGTCGTCTCGCACGCGCCGTTCTCGTTCGACATCAGCGGTGGCGCCGCCGCCGCACTCGGGGCGGCGCTCTCGCTGCTCGTGCTCGCTGCGAGCGCCGCCGTCTGGCTGCTGCTCGTGCGCGCAGGGCCGGTCGACCGCGCGCGCACCATGCGAGCCGTCGCCGCAACGGCCGTCGGGTTCGTCGCGTTCGCGAAGGTGCTCTCGCCGCAGTACCTGCTCTTCCTCGTTCCGCTCGTACCGCTCGCCGACTCGGTCGCCGCCTCGGCGGGGCTGCTGGTCGTGCTCGGCCTGACGCAGGTGTGGGCGCGATTCCCGGAGCCGTTCCTCCAGATCACGCACCTGGGCGGCCTCATCTGGGTGGTGCTCGTACGGAATGTCGCGCTCGTCGGGCTCTACGCGCTCCTCGCGCTCGGCCTGCGGCGCAGGCGCACGACGAGCAACCCGTAGAGACAGACCACGACGAGGTCGCGGGCGACGAC
>DATKQO010000032.1:0-3216 GCA_035532715.1 Gaiellaceae bacterium
CTGCACCATCGATTCGAACGTCGTGTAGCCGAGGAAGAAGTCGAGCTCGCGCCGGTCCTCGCAGCGGTAGATGCCGCGCGAGCCGAAGCCGTGGCGCGCCTTCACGAGCACGGGGAACTCGAGCTCGCCGGGCAGGTCGCCGGGAAGCCACGTCGGCGGCGAGCCGATCCCGCGCTGCTCGAAGAGCTGGTGCGCGAGCCACTTGTCGGCGAGCGCGTCGACGAGCTCCGGCGCAGGGAGGAGGACGAGTGCGCCGAGCTCGTCCCGTGAGCGCGCGAGCACGCCGTGGTCGAGGTCGGTGAGCGGGACGATCAGCGCGATGTCGTGGGCGCGCACGAGCTCGCGCAGCGCGGCGATGTAGCCCGGATCGTCGACGCGCGGGACGAAGGCGTGCGCGTCCGCGTGATAGAGCGCGGGCGCGAGCGCATCGAGGTCGGTCGCCAGGGTGCGGGCGCCCGCTCGCTTGAAGGCGGTCACGATGTCCACCCGCTGCCCTGCGCACGTGAAGAGGACGCCGCTCACCGGCGGAGAGGGTACCCGGCTCTGCTTCACTCGTCCCGGTGAAGCGCCGTCACCTCCTCGTCGTGGGCGCCCTCGTGGTTGCCTGGCTCGTCGCGTGCCTGCCGCTCTTCGTGTGGCCGCCGGCCGAGACGGGCGCGCCCGCGCACGCGGACGCGGTCGTCGTGCTCTCCGGCTCCTCCCGCCGGCTGCCGCCGGCGCTGGCGCTGATCCGCCGTCATGTCGCACCCGTGCTCGCACTCTCGAGCGTGTCGATGACCCCGAAGTGGAAGGCCGCCCGGCGGCTCTGCAAGGCGGGCACCTACGACGGCGTGCGCGTCCTCTGCTTCCTCGCGCACCCGTACAGCACGCGCGGCGAAGCGGAGACGGTCAGCCGGCTCGCTCGGACGCACGGCTGGCGCTCGATCGTCGTCGTGTCCTCGACGTTCCACCTGACGCGGGTCGACCTGCTCTTCCGGCGCTGCTACCGCGGCCGGCTCTCGCTCGTGGGCGCGCCGCTCACGTGGTGGCGGCTCCCGCAGGAGTGGGCGCTGGAGACCGCGAAGCTGCTCGTCCAGCTCACGGTCGAGCGCGGCTGCTAGAAGAGCCCGCCGGAGCCGGCGTAGACGAGGAACGGCACGTCGAGCACTGCGAGCGCGACGAGCACGGGGACGACGCGCCGCGGCACCCGGGTCGCGGCCCAGGCGAAGCAGAGCGCCCACGCCCACAACGCCGAGAGCATGAACGTCGGCTTGAGCACGTCGCCGTCCGGCGTCGGATAGGCGACGGCGAAGTAGAGGTAGCCGGCGAGCGCCGCGAGCGGCATCAGCGAGACAAGCAACCGCGTCGGCGAGCGGCGGCGCACGCCGGTCACGAGCAGCACGAGCCATCCGGCGAGCGCGAGCAGCGTCGGGACGATCCCGAGCGCGTTCTGGAACACGAGCCACGCGTTCTGCGCGCGCGTCGGCGCGCCGCGCTGCTCGAGCGACCATGTGAACACGCCGTACCAGTCTCCCCAGATGTCGGAATACGTCTCCGGCAGCGCGAGGTTCTGCAGATGCGGCCGGTACGGATGCGTGAAGAGGCCGGCCAGCCCCGGGTCGACGTAGAAGCGCAGGGGCCTGCGCTCGAGCAGCGGCTTCGACGAGTGGGGCCGGTCGAAGAGCGGGTTCGCGTAGTGGTGGACGCGGTAGCCGTACCACGGTCCGGCGACGACGATGCATGCCGCGAGAGCGACGAGGCCGGCGCGGAAGAGCGCGCGACGCTCGTCCCGCCGCTCCCAGAGCGCCGCGAGCCACGCGATCGCGACGACTGCGAGCGTGTAGAGCGCGAACTGCCTGATCATCTCGCCGGCGCCGAGCGCGACGCCGAGCCCGAGCGCCGCCCGTGTTCCGTACCGTCGCCGGACGAGCATCCGCGCGGCGAGATACGCGCAGAGGGTGGAGACGAGCAGGTCGGTCGGCTCGGGATGGAACATCGCCGCCGTGCGCACGAGCACCGGCGAGAGCGCGACGAACGCGGCCGCCGCGGGCGCCGTCCAGGGACGCGCCGGCCAGAGCAGGCGCGCGAGCGCTGCGACGAGGAGCACGGTCGCGACGACGGCCGGCACGTTCAGCAGCTGCCCGAGCTTGTGCGGCTCGCCGAGCCCGATCTGGCGGCCGACCCACGTCGCCGCGCCGGCGATCCCGTAGTACAGCGGCGGCGAGTAGTACTCCGGCGTCTCGTTGCGGAAGGGCAGCCGGTGGTGCTGGATGAGGAAGTCGGCGTACTCCTTGTGCGACGCCGCGTCGTAGCCCGCCCCCGGCGGGTAGGCGAGCGCGTTCCAGAGCGTGATCAGCCCCGCGAGCGCCGCGACGCCGTACGTCAGCCGCTCAGGAGTGAGCTTTCCAGCCACCGGTCGCGCCCTTGTACGTGCCGCTGAAGAGCGCGAGCGGCGTCTTCGCGAGGATCTTCAGGTCGAGCCACGGCGAGCGGTGCTCGACGTAGTACACGTCGAGCTCGATGCGCTCCTCCCACGGCAGCGCGGCGCGCCCGTGCACCTGAGCCCAGCCGGTGATCCCCGGCCGGACTTCGAGCCGCCGGCGCTGGCGCGGCGTGTAGCGCTCGACCTGGTAGCGCAGCGTCGGCCGCGGCCCGATCACGCTCATCTCGCCGCGGAGCACGTTCCAGAGCTGCGGGAGCTCGTCGAGCGACAGGCGGCGCAGGAGGCGGCCCGCGCGCGTGATGCGTGTGTCGCCCTTGTCGACGGCGAGCCCGGAGCCCTGGTGCTCGGCATCCACGACCATCGTGCGGAGCTTCAGAAGCTCGAAGTCGACGCCGTCGCGCCCGACGCGCGTCTGCCTGTAGAGCACCGGCCCGCGGTCGCCGAGCTTGACCGCTGCGGCCGCGAGCCCGAGCAGCGGCGACGCGACCACGAGCGCGGTTCCTGCAATCGCGACGTCGGCCGTGCGGTTCACGCGACGCGGCAGCGCAGCAGCGTGACGAGGACGCGCAACCCGTCGAGCGCGGTGAGCTTCTTGCCCTCTTCACGGCTGCGCGCCCGGTAGACGATCGGCACCTCGTAGATGCGGACGCCCTGCCGGAGCAGGCGCGCCGTGATCTCCGCCTCGATCGCGAAGCCTCGCTCGCGCAGCGGCAGCGAGCGGAACAGCTCGGTCCGGATCGCCTTCTGGCCGGTCATCATGTCCGAGATCCAGCTGTTGTAGATGAGGTTCGCCG
>DATKQO010000033.1:0-13891 GCA_035532715.1 Gaiellaceae bacterium
GCGGCTTGCCCTTCGTGTGCACCTCGAGGATCTTCTGGCGGCCGACGCGGTCGGGACGGTCGACCACGATCTGCCGGTCGAAGCGGCCCGGGCGCAGCAGCGCCGGGTCGAGGATGTCCGGCCTGTTCGTCGCCGCGATCAAGATGATGTTGTCCTTCATCTCGAAGCCGTCCATCTCGACGAGCAGCTGGTTGAGCGTCTGCTCGCGCTCGTCGTGGCCGCCTCCGAGGCCGGCGCCGCGATGGCGGCCGACCGCGTCGATCTCGTCCATGAAAACGATGCACGGCGCCGCCTGCTTCGCCTGCTCGAACAGGTCGCGCACGCGCGAGGCGCCGACGCCGACGAACATCTCGACGAAGTCGGAGCCCGAGATGGAGAAGAACGGCACGCCCGCCTCGCCAGCGACAGCGCGCGCGAGCAGCGTCTTGCCGGTGCCGGGAGGGCCGTAGAGCAGCACGCCTTTCGGGATGCGCGCGCCGAGCGCCTGGAACTTCTTCGGGTTCTCGAGGAACTCCTTGATCTCCTGGAGCTCCTCGACGGCCTCGTCGACGCCGGCGACGTCCTTGAAGCCGATCTTCGGCGAATCCGGCGTCATCCGCTTCGCGCGGGACTTGCCGAAGCTCATCACCTTCGAGCCGCCGCCCTGCACCTGGTTCATGAGGAAGATCCAGAAGCCGAACAGGAGCACGAAGGGAAGCAGGCTCGTGAGGATCGACCACCACGGCGACGATCCGACGCCCTTCGAGTCGAAGTGGACGCCCGCCTTCAGCATCGCCTGCTCGAACGCCGCCTCGGACTGCGCGGAGGCGTAGTGGACGCTGTACTTCTTGTCGGCCGTCACGACCGTGATCGACTGCTTGTTCGGGTCGATCGAGACCGGCTGGGTGATCGCGCTCGGGTCGGACTGGACGAGGTGGTAGACGTCCGAGGTCGTCGCCGCGGTCGTCTTCTGGCCGTGGCTGCCCAGCGTCTGCAAGGCCAGCCAGACGAGCGCTGCGATGATGATCAGCGGGAAGAGCGCGCTTCGGAAGAATCGGTTCACGAGGCCTCTCGCAGAGGGTACCAGCCGTCTATGAACGAGAAACGGGGCGGCGGGGGTCCCGGCTACGCCTCGGCTGCGGCGAGGGCCGGGTCGAGCACGCCGACATACGGCAGATTCCGGTACCGCTCCGCGAAATCGAGGCCGTACCCGATGACGAACCGGTTCGGGATCTCGAAGCCCACGTAGCGGACGGGCACGTCGATCTCGCGCCGCTCGGGCTTCGTCAGGAGGGCGCAGATCTCCAGGCTCGCGGGCGCGCGCGCCTCGAGATTCCGCATCAGATAGGACAGGGTCAGCCCCGAGTCGATGATGTCCTCGACCACGAGGACGTCGCGGCCCTCGATGTTGATGTCGAGGTCCTTGAGGATCCGCACGACGCCCGACGAGTCGGTGGCGTCGCCGTAGCTCGAGATGGCCATGAAGTCGATCTCGCACGGGATCGTCAGGTTCCGCATCAGGTCGGCCATGAAGAAGACGGCGCCCTTCAGCACGCCGACGAGCAGGAGGTCGCGGCCGGTGTAGTCGGTCGAGATCTCCTCGCCGAGCTCGCGAATCCGTCGCTGCAGCGCCTCACGGTCGATCAGGACCTCGGTGACGGCGCGCTCGAGCTCGGTGGCGCTCATCCGGTCACCGTCCGCGCCGCCTCGATGCCGGGCGCGTCGACGATCCCGGGCACAGCGACCACCTCGTCGCCGCGGACGACCAGAGGCCAGGCCTCGCGCTCGGAACGGGGGATCTTCGCGTCGACGAACAGGTCCTGGATCTTCTTGCGTCGCCCGGCGAGCCGGTCACCGGGCCTCCACCCTCGTACCTTAAGCCCTGCGAGCTCGGACCGGATGCTCCACTCGCCCCAGCGCACCTCGCCCGCGAGCTCGACCGGGCCCTGCTCGAGCCACAGCCGGTCGTACTCCCGCACCGCCTGCACGCCGCCGCCGAGATCGACGCGCTTCGAACCCGCCGGAGAGGCGATCAGCTCGGCGAGCGCGGGCGAGAGCGTCTCGCGTGTGTCGAGCGCGCGCAGGAGGTTCTCGTCCGCAGCGGGGTGAAGCCTCCGGAGGAGCGGCAGGATCTCCTCGCGGATCAAGCCGCGCTTCGTGCCGGCGTTGCTCGCGTCGACGCGGAAGGCGAGCCCCTCGGCCCGGCAGTAGTCCTCGGTCTCCGGCCGCCAGACCGCGAGCAGCGGTCGAACGACCCCGTCGGCGCGCCGCAGCTCGATCCCGGTCGCGCTGCCACGTGCGACGAGGCGGTAGAGGATCGTCTCCACCTGGTCGGAGGCCGTGTGGCCCGTCGCGCGCGGCCGGTCGTGCGCGAGCGAGTACCGCTGCTCGCGCAATTCGGCCTCGGTGAGCCCAGCCCCGTCGAGCTCGACCACCTCCGCGCCGAGCGCCTCGGCGCAGAAGCGCGCGTCGGCGTCCGAGTCGGCGCCGCGCAGCCGGTGGTTCACGTGCAGCGCGGAGACGCGGTATCCGAGCTCCCCGAGGGCGTGCCAGAGGCAGGTCGAGTCGGCGCCGCCGGAGACGAGGCAGCAGATCGCCGCGCCGGGCTCGATCAGCCCGTGCCGGCGGATGTGCTCTTCGATCCGTTCCCGCAACGCCCCCACGGGGCGATTGTGCCGTTACCGGAGCAGCTGCGCGGGATCGCAGCCCATGGCGGCAAGCGCAGGCTGGGCTCCGGCGAGCAGGTCGTGCACGTCGTTCGCGAGCCGGTACGCGCTTCCCATCGGGGCGCCGGCGTCGCCGCCGTGCATCTTGGCGGCGACCGCGCGGGCGTAATCGACGAACATCGCCCGCAGCAGGCTCCTCGACTGGTCCAGCGTCGGATCCGTCGGCCGCGTCGCATCGATCTGCGCCGCCTCCGAGCGGGCCTGCCTGACGACGACGCCCGGCTCGACGTCGTTGTTGACGAGCGAGTCCGACCAGTACCCGAGCTGCACCATGTTCGAGCTCACGGTGTCGAGGTACTGCTTGTCAGGGGCCGAGCACGTGTGCACGACCGGTTGCCCGCCGGCCTGTGCGCGCCCGCTCGCGACCAGGACGGTGGCGACGAATACGACCGCTGCACAGGCCAGCGTCGCCGCAATGAGACGCCGGATCTGCACCGTGTGGGTCATCGGCCGGGAACGAGACGGCCCGGTCACTCGATCGGGGATTCACCACGTCGGTTGACTCGCCCACGCCTCGAGCACGCCGACCGCGCGCTCCAGCTCGCCTCGCGTGAGTCGATGCGGGTACGCGTACTCGACGCCGCCGTCCATGCGTGCGGCGGGCGGCTCGCCTGCCCGAGCCCCGAGCACGTACGCGATCGGCAGCGCATGGAGGACGGCGAGGATCGTCCGCTCGGGCCGCTCGAGCGCCCGCCGGAGACCGCGCGCGTACCGCTCGACCGCGGCGACGCGGCTCTCGCCGCCGCCGGGCGCCGCCTCGCGCGAGCCGGCCGTCCACGCCCAGGCGCGGTAGGCGTCGAGGTGCAGCCCTTCGAAGTCGCCGGCACGGGGATCGCCGAGCTCGGCCCACGCCTCCGTCGGAACGGAACGGTCGACGAGCGCGAGCTCCGCCGTCAACCGGGTGCGCGGAAGCTCCGAGGTCACGCAGAGGTCGATCGCCTCGCGGGCGAGCAGCGCGCCGAGGCGGCGTGCCTGCTCCTCCCCCGCCGCGGTCAGACCGACCGCAACGGTCGCGTCGCCGTTGACGAGCCCCTGGACGCTGTACTCCGACTCGCCGTGCCGGGCGAGGAAGATCCGCTCCATGTGCCGGACGTTAGTGCTCCGGACAGCTCACGGCGCCGGTGCGCGCGGCGGCGATCGCCTGGAGATACGCGAGGAACGCGGGCTTCGCGCTCCAGTCGGGCCGCAGGAGGCCCGACTGCCAGCCGGCGAGACCGGAGTCGTCGCGCAGCTCGAAGTTGAAGAACCCGCCGACCGCCGGCTGGCAGTAGGCGAGCCGGACGGCGGTCGCGAGCTGGGAGGCCTGCACGTCCTCCGAGACGGGGTGGCGGTCGGTCTCGACGCCCGTATAGAGACCCGCGTCGGCGGCGGGCGTGCTCTGGAAGCCGTCCTCCATGTACCAGACGGTCACGCCGCCCGTCCCCGGCACGGGCTGGCCCGTGCCGTCGAAGGCCGTGTGCAGCGAGGCGAGCAGCCGGTCGAGGTCGCCCTCGTCGATCGAGTTGCCGGTGTGCCGCGCGCCGGGAGCCTCCGCGGAGCTCTCCGGATAGGCGTTGTGGCCGACGGTGTCGAAGAGCGGCTGCGCCCGTCCGCTCGCGCGGTACGCCTTGCCGATCTGGGTGTACCACTTGCCGGGCTTCGCGTGCGGTGCGCTCGTCGCGATCACGTTGGCGTCCGGCTGCACCGCGTGCAGCGTGTCCCAGCAGGTTGCGAGGAGCGCTTCGTAGGCTGCCGCCGAGCCCTTCCGCGGCTGCCAGAAGGTGGACGAGTTCGGTTCCGTCCAGATCGCCACGTCGTGGATCCACGGATAGCGGCGGAGCACGTTCGCTGCGAAGCCGCAGTACGAGGCGCGAGCCGCGTCGTCGAGCGGCGGCGCGCTCGCGGGCCCGGTGACCGCGAGCACGACGCGGATCCGCCGTCCCGCGTTCGCGGCGCGCTGCAGCTCGGTGCGGTCCGTCCCCGCCGGGAACGACTCGCCCGGCCGCCAGTCGAGCGTGACGCGCACTGCGCCGACGCCGAGACTCGAGTAGATCGAGAGCAGCGAGCCGGTGTGCGAATACCACTTGAGCGAGTCGTCGTCGAGCCCGAGAAGGAGGCCCGGCGCCGCGGCGGCAGAGGGGGCGAGCGCGGCCGCCGCGAGCGCTGTCACGAGGAGGATGCGAGCCTTCACCCGCTGACGATCCGCCTGTTCGGTAAGGGGCGATCACCGCGCGGTGTAAGTCGGCGGTAAGGCGCGGAGAGCCCGGACGTTCGTGCCCGGCGGACGTCCCGCTCAGAAGATGAGAGAGCGGTAGGTGATCGTGCGCCGCATGCCGATGCCGTCGTAGACGCGGATCGCGGCGGCGTTCTCGGGCCGGACGAAGAGGCACACGGCCGGCACCTGCCGGAGAAGGAGCCGGCACAGGTCGCGCAGGGCGCGCTTGGCGTCCCCGCGATTCCGCGACGCCGGGTCGACCCACACCTGCTGGAGCTGCACCGCGGCAGGCGTCCAGGCCGAGGCCTCCGCCTTGAAGCGGATGACGCCGTCGTCGAGCCAGACCCAGGACCGGCCCTCCTCGATCTGCGCGCGCGTGCGCCAGCGGAAGCCGTCGGGGTCGCGGCGCAGCGGGTCGATCCCGATCTCCTCGCGGTGGGCGGCCGCGCACGCCGGCACGAGCAGCTCGAGGTCGGCGAGCGTCGCCCGCCGCAGGCCGGTGCCGCCCGGCTCCGGCGGCTCCTCGAGCATGTAGACGGGCTGGCCGGGCCGGTCGTCGCGCGGTTGCGGCATGCGCCGCCGCGCCTCCGCCCACAGCTCGCCGACGGCCGACTCCTCCCCGATGATCATCCGGGCCTGCCCGCGCACCGTCGCGTCGGCGAAGGCGCCGCAGCCCTCGCCCGACGGTACGACGTTCGCGCCGACGTGGCACAGCGACACGAGCCTCCCGTCGCGCTCGAACGCAGAGAACCGGCCGAGCCCGCGCCGGGCGATGTCCTCGAGGAAGACTCGCTCGATCGGCTCGTCGGCACAGAAGGCCAAGATCTGGTCGAGGGTCGGCGACACGGCGCGCACGACCGGATCATTCCAGGCGCGCGGCCACGAGTCGTTAGGGTTGGCGGATGCCCATTCACGTTCGCGCCGAGCCCGGCGACTACGCAGAAGCGGTTCTCCTTCCCGGCGACCCGTTGCGGGCCGCGTACATCGCCGAGACGTATCTCGACGGCGTCGTGCAGACGAACTCCGAGCGCGGGATGCTCGGCTTCCGCGGCACCTGGGAGGGAAAGCCGGTGTCCGTGCAGGCGACGGGCATGGGGTGCCCATCCGCCGCGATCGTGATCGAGGAGCTCGTGATGCTCGGCTGCAAGAAACTGCTGCGCGTCGGAACGTGCGGCGGGCTCCAGCCGCACCATGCGCTCGGCGACATGATCGTCGCTCTGTCCGCCGTGCCGCAGGACGGCACGACGCAGACCTACGTCCGCGAGCCGCACGCGCCGACCGCCGACTGGGGGCTCGTCCACGAGGCGGTGCACGCGGCGAAGGAGATCGGGCAGCCGATCCACGTCGGCGCCGTCGTCTCGAGCGACGTCTTCTACAACCCGGACAGCGAGCAGTACCAGCGCTGGTCCGACCGCGGCATCCTCGCCGTCGAGATGGAGGCCGCGATCCTCTTCACGCTCGGCGCGCTGCGCAAGGTGCAGGCCGGCTGCCTGCTCACCGTGAGCGACATCGTCGTCGAGGGCGAGTTCAAGCGGGTCACGGACGAGGAGCTGCGGGCGGCCGTCGACCGGATGACGCGCGTCGCGCTCGCGACTGTCACCGCTGGCTAGCAGCACCGTCTTCCTCGTCAACCCCGCAGCGAGCAACGGCTCGACCGGGAAGCGCTGGCCCGAGCTCGCACACCGAGCGGCCGGCCTCGGCCTCGAGGGCGAGACGCTCTTCTCGGAACGGCCGGGCCACCTGATCGAGCTCGCAGAGCAGGCGGCGCGCGGCGGTGCGGAACTCGTCGTCGCGGTCGGCGGCGACGGCACGCTGAGCGAGACGGTCAACGGCGTGCTGCGCGCAGGGGGCACGGCCGAGGTCGCGACGATCCCGCTCGGCACCGGGATGGACTTCGTTCGGACCTACGGCATTCCGGCGCGCTTCGACGACGCCGTGCGCACCGCGCTGCACGGCGCGACACGGACGATCGACGTCGGCCGCGCCTCGTACCGCGCCTGGGACGGCGCCGCGGCGGAGCGCTACGTCGCGAACGTCGGCAGCGTCGGCATGAGCGCGGCGGTCGCGCAGCGCGCGAACGGCATGTCCAAGGTGCTCGGCGGGAAGGCGACGTTCTTCTACGCCCTCGTCCGCGTCTTCCTCGAGTGGCAGAACACGCTCGTCAGCGTCGAGCTCGACGGCGGCGAGCGCCGCGAGGCGCGCATGCACGACGTGATCGTGGCGAACGGCCGCTGGCACGGCGGCGCGATGCTGCTCGCACCCGACGCGCAGCCCGACGACGGCCTCTTCGACGTCGTCCTGATCGGGGACATCACGAAGATGGACTTCATCACGACGGCCCCGAAGATCTACAAGGGAACCTATCTCGCCCACCCGAAGGTCGACCTCGTGCGCTCTCGCGCCGTGACCGTGGACGCGCCGGAACGTCTGCCGATCGAGCTCGACGGCGAGCAGATCGGAACGACGCCGGTGCGCTTCGAGGTCGTCCCCGGCGCACTGCGCATTCGTGTTCCGGCGTAGCGCCGCGCCGCCGCTCGCGGGCGCGTATGCGGCGCTCGCGGTGCTCGTCGCAGCCGGCCGGCTGACCGGCGTCGACGGCTGGGCGGTCGTGCACCTGATGCCGGGCTGGCACGGCCCGGGCGCGCCGCCGACCCTGCTCGACGGACTCGTGCCGCTCTACGACGCCTCGTGGGACGGTGCCTGGGACGCCGCTGCGAACGTCGTGACCCTGCCGGCGCAGGCGCTCGTCGCCTCGCTCGTCGTCGCGACCTGCTGCGCCCTCCTGTGGAGGCGCGGGCGGAAGCGCACGGCGCTCGCCTGGGCGGCGGCATGGGTCGCGGGCAACCTGGTCGAGCTGCTCTGCAAGTCGGTGCTCGCGCGGCCGCTGCTCCATCGCCACGGAGTCCCGCTCCCGGCGTTCGACTCGTCGTTCCCGAGCGGGCACACCTTGCGCTCGGTGCTCCTCGCCGCGACGGTCTCCGTCGTCGCGCCCGGCTCACGCCGTTGGGTCGCCGCGTGGGCGGCCGCGTCGATCGCGCTGCTCGACCTGGACGGCGTGCACGTGCCGAGCGACATCGCGGGCGGCCTGCTCCTCGCCGGGCTCACAATCGTCGTGGCGGCTTCGGCGGAAGAGCGAACGGCGGCAACCGGGTCGTGAGGGGTGAGGCAACCCGGTTGCCGAGGAATGGGCGGCGTTGCCGCCCTCCCTCCTCAACTCTTCTTGGCAGTCGAGCCGCCCGAGCTCTTCGTGCTCGTCGTCTTCGTCGCCTTCCGTGCGCCGGCCGGCTGCGAGCCGCCGCTCTTCGAGAGCCGGTCGACCTTGCGCTCGAGTGCAGCAAGCCGCTGCTCGAGCGCCTCGAGCCCGCGCACGCGCTTCTGCAGCTCGTCGACGCGGTCGCGCAGCGTGTTCATCGCGCCGAGCACCCGGTCGGCGCCGGGGACGTCGCCCAGTCGCTGGATCGTCTCCTCGCTCAGGTCGGCGAGACGTCCGAGCAAATCGTTTCTCCGCGTGCCGGCCATCGGTCCTCCTCGAGTTGCTGTGACCGAAACGATATCCCGTGCGGCCCGCGCTCCAACCGCGGTGCTTCGCGTACCCGTGCCGCCTAGACCACGCGCGCAGCCTCGGCCGCCTGCGGCTCCACCGGCTCGACGCGCTCGTACGGCGACCCGAGCAGCGGGCGCGGATCCGGCTCGCCGCGGTTGGGCCAGAACGCGAACGCACGCTCTGCCTGCGCGGCGATCGTGAGGGACGGGTTCGCGCCGAGGTTCGCGCTCACCGCGGCGCCGTCGACGACATGCAGGCCCGGCTCGGCGAAGACGCGGTGCCACGCGTCGAGCACGCCGTCCGCCGGGGTCGCGCCGATCGGCGCACCGCCGAGGATGTGCGCGGTGAACGGCCGCTCGAGCAGCACCTCGTTCAGCCCCGAGCCGGGCAGTCCGCCCATGACGTCGGCGGCGGCGCGCGCGGCCTCGTTCGCCTCGGGCAGCCACGACGGGGACGGCTCGCCGTGGCCATGCCCGCTGCGGAGCCGGCGCCCCGTCCAACGGACGCGCACCGAGTTGTCGCGCGCCTGCATCACGAGCAGCACGACCGTGCGCTCGGCCCAGTGGCGAATCGAATGGCTGCGGACAAGCCGCCACGGATGCCGCACCGCGACGCCGAACCACCTGAGCGGCCGCGGCACCCGGCCGCCGCCGTCGACGAGCACCGTCGAGAAGAGGCCCATCAGGTTCGAGCCCTTCGGGTAGCGCACGGGCTCGACGTGCGTGTCCGCGTTCGGGCGGAACGACGAGCCGATCGCAATGCCGGCGGAGTAGTCGACCGACGCGTCGCGGGCGCCCGCGCCGACGATCGCCTCGGAGTTCGAGCGGACGAGCAGGCCGACGTTCGGACCGCCGAGCCCGGAGCGGAAGAGCAGCTTCAACGTCCCGAGCACGCCGGCGGCGAGCACCACCTGCTCGGCGCGGAAGAGCTCGGGACGTTTGCGCACCCACGCGCCCGGATGCTCGGTCTCGACCTCGAAGCCGCCGCTCACCCGGCGCACCAGCGTCGCCTCCCGCTCGGGATGCACGGTCGCACCGCCCTCCTCGGCGAGCCTGAGGTAGTTGCGGTCGAGCGTGTTCTTCGCCTCGTGCCGGCAGCCGACCATGCAGCCGCCGCAACGGACGCAGCGGTCGAAGTCCACCGCGACGACCGTGCGGCGAAACGTCTCTGCGACGTCGAGCCGGCGCGCGACCTCGCGCACGACGCGCTCGGCCTCCGACTCGAAGGGCGTCTCGACGCCGCCGAGCATCGTGCGCGCACGGACGTAGTACGCGACGAGCTCGTCGCGCCAGTCGGTGATACCCGCCCACTGTCGGTCGTCGAAGAACGGCTCCAGCGGCTCGTAGAGAGTGTTCGCGTAGACGAGCGAGCCGCCGCCCACCCCGGCGCCCGA
Organism: Gaiellaceae bacterium; assembly: GCA_035532715.1. Lineage (GTDB taxonomy): Bacteria > Actinomycetota > Thermoleophilia > Gaiellales > Gaiellaceae > Palsa-739. The sequence goes on from DATKQO010000033.1 coordinate 9,837, forward strand.
CAGGACGAGCAGGTCGTCGAGCAGCGTGAGGCGCTGGATGCCGCGCAGGCCGAGGCGCGGCATGAAGAGGTACCGCCGCAGGTTCCAGTTCGTGCGCGCAAAGTCCGCCGGGCCGAACCGCCGCCCCGCTTCGAGGACCGCCACCCGGTAGCCCTTCTCGGTGAGCCGGAGCGCGGCGACGCTGCCGCCGAACCCGCTTCCGATCACGAGCACGTCGGCCTCGTGCAGCTTCACGGGGGCGAGGATACTGCGCGCGCGGCGGGTACCCTGAGCGGCCCCCGATGCGCCGTCTCATCGTCCTGCTCGCGCTCGTCCTCGCCGCACCGGCGGCGGCCGCGACGATCAAGGGGACGCTGCACGGCGAGCTGCTCGTGGGGACGCAGCTGCCGGACCGGATCCTCGCCGGCCCAGGAAACGACTTCGTGCAGGCCGCCTTCGGGAGCACCGACACGGTCGACTGCGGTGCCGGCAGCGACGTCGTCAGCGCGGATCTCAGCGACAAGGTCGCGTCGAACTGCGAGATCGTGTCCCGCCGGCTGTCGGTCGACCCGTACACGAACGCGGACAGCCAGCACGAGACCGCGGTCGAGCCGGACACCTTCTCGTTCGGCTCGACGGTCGTCGCCGCATTCCAGCTCGGCCGCCGTTCTGCGGGCGCGGCCGCGAACATCGGCACGGCGGTGTCGACAGACGGCGGGCGCACGTGGCAGCGCAGCCTGCTTCCGGGCATCACGTCGTGGTCGATTCCGCCGGGCCCGGAATCCTCCGCCTCCGACCCCACGGTCGCCTACGACGCCGTGCACGGCGTCTGGCTCGTGGGATCGCTCACCCTCGAACCGAACGGCTCGCATGTCTACGTCTCCCGCTCGACCGACGGGCTGCACTGGTCCGGCCCGGTCGACCTCGCGGGCGGGCCGCTCCTGGACAAGGACTGGGTCGTCTGCGACAACGGCGCGACGAGCCCCTTCAGGGGCCGCTGCTACGCCGAGTACACCGACGACCAGAAGAACTGGACCGTGAGCCAGTTCAGCAACGACGGCGGCGTCACGTGGTCCCCGCCCGTCCGCTCGTCGTCGACGCTCGTCGGGACGCAACCGGTCGTGGAGGCCGACGGGACGCTCGTCGTCGTCGCCGGCGACTACAACGGCGCGGCGGCTCTCACCGGGAACATCGTCGCGCTTCGCTCGACCGACGGCGGCGCAACGTTCACGCGCACCGTCGTCTCGATCCTGCACGCGCGCGACAACAAGCCGATGCGCGCGATCGCGCTGCCGTCGGTCGACGTCGACTCCGCGGGGAAGATCTACGCCGTGTGGAGCGACTGCCGTTTCCGGAGTGCGTGCTCGGAGAACGACCTCGTCGTCTCCACGTCGGTCGACGGCGGCCAGACATGGGCCGGGCCCGTGCGTGTGCCGATCGCCCCCACCTCCTCGACGATCGACGTGTTCATCCCCGGCCTCGCCGCGGATCCGCTGCAGCCGGGTCATCTTGCGCTCGTCTACGCGTCTTACAACTCGAGCGCGTGCACCGCAGGGACCTGCACGCTCGGCGTCGGCTTCGTCACGTCGGCGGACGGCGGCGCAACGTGGTCGCCGCAACGCCGTCTGAACGCGCAGCCGTTCCCGACGACCTGGCTGCCGCGCGCAGAGGGCGGGCGCATGGTCGGCGACTACTTCTCGGTGTCGTACGCGGGCGACCGCGTCGTGCCGGTGTTCGCGCTCGCTGCATCACCGCTGAACGGGCGGTTCCGCGAGGCGATCTTCGCGAGCTCCCTCGCGGCGGCCGGGTAGCGCGGCTGCGACCGCGCGCAGCGTCTCGCCGGCGCCCGCGTCGATCGTCACCGACGCGCGCCGGTCGAACTGGGTCACGCCGCGGTTGACGATCGCGAGGCTCCCGCCCGCCGCGAGCGTCTCGAGCGGGAGCCCGGCGACGGGATACACCTCGAGCGACGATCCGACGACGAGGAGCAGCCGCGCGCCGGCCGCGAGCTGCGTGGCCCGCGCGATCGCCGCTGCGGGAAGCAGCTCGCCGAACATCACGACGTCGGGCTTCAGGATCCGCCCGCAGGTCGGGCATGCGGGCACGGGCGCGCTCCGAAGCAACTTCCGCACCTCCTCGAGCGGCACGACCTCGCCGCAGTCGAGGCAACTGGACGTGCGGATCGAGCCGTGCACCTCGACGAGCGACCGTGAGCCGGCGCGCTCGTGGAGGCAGTCGATGTTCTGCGTGATCACCGCGTCGACGAAGCCGCGCCGCTCGAGCTCGGCGAGGGCGTGGTGGCCGTCGTTCGGCCTCGCCTGCGCCAGCAGGTCGAGCCGTTTCGCGTAGAAGTCCCAGACCTTGACGGGATCGGCGAGGAACGCGTCGATCGTCGCGTACTCCGTCGGGTCGTACTGCGCCCAGATCCCGGTCGGGGAGCGAAAGTCGGGAATGCCGGACTCGGTGGAGACACCCGCGCCGGTGAGCGCGACGCAGGGCTCGCGCACGCGGATGAGCTCGACGAGGCGCTCGACGTCCACCCGCCCATCGTAGAGTGGGCGCGTGGAGGGTTATACGTTCTCGACCGGCGTGCGGGTCAGGTTCGCCGACACGGACGCCCAGGGAATCGCGCACAACGCGTCGTACCTCGTCTGGTTCGAGGTCGCCCGCGTCGAGTATCTCCGCGCCTACGCGGGCGGCTACCAGGCGTTACGCGAGCTCGGCATCGAGGCGCTCGTGCTCGAGTCGTTCTGCCGCTACCGGGTTCCCGCACGCTTCGACGACCCGTTGCACGTCCACGCTCGCTGCGTTGACCTGCGCGGTGCGCGCTTTCGGTTCGAATACGCGATTGTGCGCGACGACGGGACGCTGATGGCGGACGGATGGACGGCGCACGCGTGCGTCGACGCGACGACGTTCGCGCCGACCCGCGTGCCGGGCTGGCTCGCCGACGCTATCCGCTCGGCAGAGTCGCCTTCTGTGTCGTCGTAGCGGGCCGCGTCGCCGCGGTCTTCGGGCGGCGGAGCACCGAGGGAGAGCACCCGTGGTCTCAGAAGACGAACAGCTCGACGCCGCCCGCGACGTTGAGCTCGATGCCCGTGATGTACGAGGCGAGATCGGAGCAGAGAAACGCGATGGCGTTCGCGATCTCCTGGGGCTCGCCGGGGCGCTTCAGCACCGTGCGCGCGACGATCCGCTCGTTCATCGCGGCGTTCGCCATGTTGAAGGCCTCGGTGGCGATCACGCCGGGAACGATCGCGTTGCAGGTGATGCCGTGCCTGCCGCCCTCCAGCGCGAGCGTGCGGGTCAGCCCGAGCAGGCCGGCCTTCGTCGTCGCATAGCTCGCCTGGCCGAAGCCTCCGAGCGTGCCTGCGACGGAGGCCATGTTCACGATCCGGCCCCAGCCGAGCTCCTTCAGGTGCGGCCACACGGCTTGCGCGCAGTTGAAGGCGCCCGTGAGGTTCACCTTCAGGTCACGCTCCCAGAGCTCCGGTGACTGCCGGTCGAACTGCGCCGCGTGGTCGAGCGTGCCGGCGTTGTTGACGAGAATGTCGATCGAGCCCAGATCTCGCACCGTGCGCGCGACCGCGGCCTCGACCTCGTCGCGGTTCGTCACGTCGCAACGCACCGCGAGCGCACGCCGGCCCATCGCCTCGATCTCCCGCACCGTCTCCTCGGTGTGGACGAGGCCCTGCTGCCGCGCAACGGTCGCGAGCGCGCCGTAGCGGTCCGTGTCCTCCGAGAGCTCGGACTCGACGAGCAGGTCGGCGACGACGACGTCGGCCCCCGCGCGTGCGAGCGTCAGAGCGTCGGCGCGGCCCAGCCCGCGGGAGCCGCCCGTGACGAACGCGACGCGGCCGCTCAGGTCGATCTCGATTGCCACGACGCGAGCTTAGAGCTTCCCGCAGGTCTAGTCGGACTTCGGCATGAAGATCTCTTTGGCGATCACGAGCCGCTGGATCTGCGAGGTGCCCTCGTAGATCTGGAAGAGCTTCGCGTCGCGCATGAGCTTCTCGACCGGGTACTCCTTCATGTAGCCGTACCCGCCGAAGACCTGGACCGCGTCGGTCGTGACC
>DATKQO010000034.1:0-4172 GCA_035532715.1 Gaiellaceae bacterium
CTCGGCGGCATGGTCGTGCCGGTCTCGATCTATCTCGTGGTGAACGCGGGCAAGCCGTCCGCGCACGGCTGGGGCGTCGCGATGTCGACGGACACGGCGTTCGCGCTCGGGATGCTCGCGCTCGCCGGCAGGCGGCTTCCCGACCGGCTGCGCGCGTTCATGCTCACGGTGGCGGTCGTCGACGACATCGTCGCTCTCGTCGTGATCGCGACGGTCTACAGCGCGCACGTGGCCTGGGGTGCGCTCCTCGTTGCGGGCGGAGTCCTCGTCGCGGTCGTTGCCGTCCGCGGCGCCGGCGTCAGCCGCGGGCTCGTCTACGCCGCGCTCGGAGCGGTCGCGTGGGTCGCCGTGTTCAAGTCTGGCGTCGACCCGATCGTCGTCGGGCTCGTGATGGGGTTGCTCACGTTCGCGTACCCCGCGGCGCGCGTCGACCTCGAGCGTGCGACCGATCTCTTCCGGCTGTTCCGGGAGCAACCGACTCCGGAGCTCGAGCGGTCGGCGCGGCGCGGGCTTCAGGCGGCGCTCTCGCCGAACGAGCGGTTGCAGCAGCTGTATCACCCGTGGACGAGCTACGCGATCGTGCCGCTCTTCGCCCTTGCGAACGCGGGCATCCCGATCAGCGGCGGCTTCCTCACCCGCGCGTACACCTCCCCGATCACGCTCGGGATCTTCTTCGCTTACGTCGCGGGCAAGCCGATCGGGATCACGGGCTCCGCCTGGCTCGTCGCGAAGCTGAGCCGCGGCCGGCTGCGGCCGCCTGTCGGCTGGGGCGCGGTCACAGGCGCCGGTGCCATCGCGGGGCTCGGCTTCACCGTCGCGCTGCTCATCGCCAACCACGCGTTCGCCGGGCAGGAGCTCGAAGAGGCGAAGCTCGGCGTGCTGACGGCGGCGCTGTGCGCATCAGCAGCGACCTGGCTCGTGTTCCGAGTGCTTGCTCAGCTGCCGCCGCGCCTGCGTCGTCGCGCGCTCCTCGGACGGGCAGAGACGATCGTCGACCTCGACGAGCCCGTCGACCCGCAGCGCGACCACGTGCGCGGACCCGAGAACGCGCCGGTCACCGTCGTCGAGTACGGCGACTTCCAGTGCCCGTATTGCGGCCGGGCCGAGCCCGCGATCCGCGAGCTGCTCGCCGACTTCGGCGACGAGGTCCGCTACGTCTGGCGGCATCTGCCCCTCACCGACGTCCATCCCCGCGCGCAGGTCGCGGCGGAAGCCTCGGAAGCCGCGTCCGCGCAAGGAGCGTTCTGGGAGCTGCACGACCTCCTGCTCGACCGGCAGGATGCGCTGCTCCTTCCGGATCTGGTCGCCTACGCCCAGGAGCTCGGTCTGGACGTCGAGCGCTTCGAAAGGGACGTGCGCAAGCACGCGGGCGCTGGGCGCATCGCGGAGGACGTCGACTCCGCCGACCGAAGCGGCGTGTCGGGGACACCGACCTTCTTCATCAACGGCCTCCGCCACCACGGCGCGTACGACATCGACACGCTGTCGAAGGCGGTTCGCACCGCGCGCGCGCGCACGCTGATCGCGAGCTGACAGCTAGGCCCGGGAGCGTCGCGCCTGAGCCTTTGCCGCGGGCGCAGCTTTCCGGCGCTCGAGCAGGAGCGCGAGTGTCGGGCACGCCGCGACGGCGCGGCGAGCGTGCGACTCGAGCCCATGCGGCACCGGTGCGTCGTCGATGATCGGGTAGCCCCATTCGTCGAGCTCGATCAGCTCCGGGACGAGCTCCGCGCACAGGCCGTGCGCGTCGCAGAGGAGCGGGTTGACGCGAAGGGCGAGGTCGCTCATGGCAGCGGGAGCACGGGGCGGCCGTGGCCGGTGCACCGGTGACCGTGCAAATGGCGGTCGAGCTCGGTGGAGAAGACGCGGAGAGCGCTCGCGACGAACGCGACCGCGCCGTCGGGGTGGCGGCAGGCGCCGCGGTTTGCGACCTGGGAAAGCCGTCTGCGGAGCAGGCCCGCGTCGGGTGGCTTCCGCGTGCGGTGGACGAGCTGCTCGAGGCTGTCCGCGATCGCGGCGAGCCCGTGGACGCACGGCCCGCACTGCCTCGCGCTCTGCTCGGCGAGGTAGCGCGCGACCCGCGCCGTCTCGACGATGCCGCAGGCGCCCGCGGGAAGCACGACGATCGCGCGGGCGCCGAGAGATGCGCCGTACTGCGCGAGGTCGGCGTCCGAGAGCAGCGCGCTCTGTGCATGTGCGGCGTCGATCCACGTGCCGAAGTAACCGCCGACGAGATACGCCTGCGCCTGCGGGTCGGCTCCCGATTGCTGGAGCAGGTGGGCGAAGGGGCTGCCGAGCTCGATCTCGTGCACGCCCGGCGTGCGCACCGCGCCCGACACCGTCACGAGCGCGGAGCCGGGCTCCTCAGGCGTTCCGACGGACCGGAACCACGCGCCGCCGAAGCGCGCGACGAGGGCGAGATGCGCGAGCGTCTCGACGTTGAGGATGACGGTCGGGGCGCCGTCGACGCCACGCTCGTACGGACGCGGCGGCGTGAACGTCGGGAGCGCCGGTCCACCGTTCAGGAACTGGACGACCGCCGTCTCCTCTCCTGCCACGAAGCGATCCGGCAGCACCGTCGTGCTCAACGAGACACCGCCGTCGGAGCGCCGCTCCTTGATCGCGGCCGCGACCGCAGCGTGAACGGTTGCCGTCGTCGCGATCATCGCCTTCTTCGCGCCGACCGCGCGCGCCGCCAGCACGGCGCCGTCGAGCACGAGGTGCGGAGCGTAGGCGAGCAGGACCTTGTCCTTGCCCGAGGGCGGCTCAGCCTCGACGCCGTTCGCGACGACGATCGGCCGCGTCCGGCTACGAAGCACCGAGTCGAGCTTCGCGGCGGTCGGGAAGCGGGCTCCGCCGCGACCCGTGAGCCCGGACTCGGCGATCCGGTCGCGGATCTCCTCCGGGCGAAGCTCGAGCGGGAGCAGGCCGTACCGGTCGACGTGCGCGGCGAGGCGAACCGGCTGGCCGTCCCGGCGCAGGCCGCTCAGGAGGCGCGGCTGCGCCGGCGTGATGCTCGTCTGCGTCGCGCTCACTGGAGGCTCGTCGGAGTGCCCCGCACCGTGCCGGTCGCCGTGCCGGTGGCCTGGTCGAGTTGGAGGTCGACTTGGAGTGAGAGCCTGCTGCCCTGCCCGTTGAGCGAGAGCAGGATGCGCGTGCCCTCGAGGCCGACGATCTTGCCGACGTAGGCGTCCGGAAACGCGTTTGGCCCGTAGCTCGCGCCGCTTGCGGTCATCTGCACGCCGCCACCCTCGATCGGCTGGCCTTGCAGCCGGATCCACAGAACGCCGGAGTTGCCGCCGCTCGTGTGGCCGGAGATGTTCACGAGCACCTCGCCGTTTCCGTTCTGCGGCGACTCCTGGACTTTCCCTCTGAACGCGCTCGTGAACGCGCTCGTGGGGAGCGCGATCGTCGACGTCACCTGCGTCGCGCCAGACGAGGCGGCGACGGGACGGGCGAGCAGCGACTGCGGCGTACCGGCGTGTGCCGCCCAGCCCGCCCGCCCGGGCCCGCTGAGATACCAGCCGCCGATCACGAGCGGCGTCGCGAGGACGGCCACGGTGGTCGCGAGACGCAGGCCGGGCGTCGCGTCGCTCGTCGTGACGCGCCAGAGGATGGCGGCGCCGACGCTTGCGATGCAGACGACGGTCACGATCTGCATCCACCCGACGCGAGCATCCGTGCCCGTGCCGAGCCCGTGCACGAGAGCCACCGGCCACGACGCGTATGCGAGCCAGTGCAGCGCGCGCCATCTCCCGTAACCGATGCGTGCGCGCAGCAGGCTCGTGATCGTCAGTGCGAGCAGGAGATCGAAGGCGACGGCTCCGAGCCCGAGCCAGAACGGGCGGTAGGGGGATGTGAACGGAAGCACTGCGTTGAGAATCCCGATCGGTGCGTACCCGTCGGCGACGGTCGTGATCACGTGCAACGCGATGAAGACGAGCGCGAGCAAGGTGAGGTTGCGATGGAGGCCGGCGACGACGAAACGCGGCCACCGCTCGCTCCGCCAGCGCGTGGCGCCGGCGACGCCGAGCGCGACGATCGCGGTGAGAAGCAACAGCGAGACGATGCCCGCGCCGCGGGTGGCAAACCAGAGCGCGTGCGTGCTCATGCCGAGTCCTCCGGCCAGCCTGCCACGACGGTCGTCGAGCCGTCGACGCGTACGAGACGCGCCG
>DATKQO010000035.1:0-6207 GCA_035532715.1 Gaiellaceae bacterium
ACCGCCTCGATCCTCACGATCGGGAACGAGCTCGTGTCGGGCGACGTGCCGAACACGAACGGTTCCTGGCTCGCGAAGCGGCTCGCGCCGCTCGGCGTCTCGGTTCGAATGCTCGCCGCCCTGCCAGACGAGATCGAGCACATCGCCGAGTTCGTCCGTGACGAGGCGCCGCGCGTCGACTTCCTCCTCGTCACCGGCGGGCTCGGGGGCACGCCCGACGACCTCACGCGCGAGGCGATCGCGCACGCCTTCGGCGTCGCGCAGGTCGAGGAGCCCGACGTCGCCGCCGGCCTGCGCGCGCGTTTCACGCGCGACCCGGAGTACGCGGCGCGCTGGGCGCTCCTGCCGGACGGAAGCCGTCCGCTCGTGAACCCGCTCGGCGGCGCGCCCGGCTTCGCGCTCGAGAACGTCTACGCCCTGCCGGGGCTGCCGTCGGAGATGGAGGCGATGTTCGACGCGATCGCGGAGGAGTTCCGCCGTGGCAGCCCGATCGGCGCGTGGCGCCGTGTCTACCGGACGCGCGAGAGCGAGATCGCGCCGGCGATGGTGGAGGCCGGTGAGCGCTGGCCCGGCGTGCTGATCGGCTCGTATCCGACCTTCGCCGAGGACGGGCCTCGCGTCGAGGTGGTCGTGAAGTCGAGCGACGCGGACGAGCTGGCCGAGGCGTCGGCATGGCTCGAGGCCGAGCTCGAGCGCTCGGCGCCCGGGAGCTAGAACGCAGCGGCAAATCCGGCAGGACGGCTCGGTGGTTTCCCCCGATGAAGGGCGGCCGCGCGGAGGCGACCGTCGTCGCGAAGCCAACCGAGGAGGATCCCCGATGACCGCGTATCCCGTCCTGGTCGAGGGCAAGCTCGACGAGCCGCTCAGCCGCTGGCTCTGGCTCGTGAAGTGGCTGCTCGCGATCCCGCACTTCGTCGTGCTCGTCTTCCTCTGGATCGCCTTCGCCGTGCTGACGCTCATCGCATTCTTCTCGCTGCTCTTCACCGGGCGCTACCCGCGCGGGATCTTCGACTTCAACGTCGGCGTCATGCGCTGGAGCTGGCGGGTCTCGTTCTACGCGACGTCGGCGATCGGAACCGATCGCTATCCGCCCTTCACGCTCGCCGACGTACCGGATTATCCGGCGCGGCTCGAGATCGCGTATCCGCAGGAGCACCGGCGCGGACTTCCGTTGATCGGCTGGTGGCTGCTCGGGATCCCGCAGTACGTCGTCGCGGGCGTTCTCGGCGGCGGGATGGCCTTCGGCTGGGCCGGCAGCGGCTGGGCGGCCCGGGCGCCGGGCGTCGTCGGGGTGCTCGTCATCGTCGCGGGCGTGCAGCTCGCGGTCGGGCGCGGGTACCGGCCCGGGCTCTTCGACCTGATCATGGGCTTCAACCGCTGGGCTCTGCGCGTGACGGCGTACGCAGCGTTCCTCACGTCGGAGTACCCGCCGTTCCGGCTCGACGAGGGCGGCGAGGAGCCTACGTCACCGCCGGCGCCAGTGATCGCCCGATCAGCCTGACCGGCTCGAGGTCCGTGTGCAGGAGGTGCTGGAGCATCACGCGCTCACAGCCCGCGCGCTCGTACTCGCGCAACCGGCCGGCGATCTCGTCGACCGAGCCGATGAGCGCGCGCTGCGCGTACGCCGCGAGCCACGCGTCGAAGTCGACGTCCCGCTGCACGCGCCCGTAGAGCTGCCGCGCGCGTTCGAGCGCCTCGTCGCGTGTCGCGCCGATCAGGCAGCCGGTCATGAGGGAGAAGCGCATCGTCGCCGGATCGCGGCCCGCGCGCTCGCACGCGGCCACGACCTTGTCGCGGATCGCGGCGAATTCGTCGAGTGAGGCGAACGGCGTGTTGTACTCGTCCGCGAAGCGCGCGGCGGGGTCCGCGGTGCCGCGCGTGCCGCGGCCGCCGACGAGGAGCGGCGGGTGCGGCCGCTGGACGGGCTTCGGTAGCGCGGGTGCGTCCTCGAAGGTGTAGTGCGTCCCGTGGAAGTTGACGCGCGCCTCCGTCCAGAGTCGGTGCACGAGCTCGAGTTGCTCGGCGAACATCTCGATCCGCACGCGCATCTCGGGGAAGGGAAAGCCGAAGGCGCGGTGCTCGCGCTCCATCCAGCCGGCGCCGAGGCCGAGCTCGATCCGGCCGGCGGAGACGTGGTCGGCGGTCGCGGCCGCGTTCGCGAGCAGCGCCGGGGGCCGGAAGGTGGCGGGGGAGACGAGCGTTCCGAAGCGCAGCGTCGTCGTGCGGGCTGCGAGCGCGGCGATCGTCGTCCACGCGTCGTGCGCGACGTTCGCGTCCTCGTCCCCCTGGGAGATGTAGTGGTCGGAGCGGAAGAGCGTCTCGACGCCGTGCTCCTCGCACGCGTCGGCAAGGGCGCACCACTGCGGCCAGGTGACGCCCTCCTGCCCCTCGACCATCAGCGCGACCCGCACGGCGCGATTCTACGGGCGTCCCAGCGGGGTCAGGCCCCGGGACGTGTCCGGCGAGGCCACGCGGCCTCGTCGCTATCCTCGACCGATGGCCGCAACCGCGCCGGAGACGTACCTCGAAGACCTGAATCCGGCCCAGCGGGACGCGGTGCTGACGACCGAGGGGCCGTTGCTCGTGATCGCCGGGGCGGGCTCGGGGAAGACGCGCGTGCTCACGCGCCGGATCGCGCACCTGCTCGCCGCGGTCGGCGCGAAGCCGCCCGAGATCCTCGCGATCACGTTCACGAACAAGGCGGCCGCAGAGATGCGCGAGCGTGTCGAGCACCTCGTCGGGCCTCCGGCGCGCGCCTGCTGGGTGATGACCTTTCACGCGGCCTGCGGCCGCATCCTGCGCCGCGAGGCGCAGCGGCTCGGCTACAAGTCGAACTTCACGATCTACGACAGCGCCGACCAGCTTCGCCTCGTGAAGCAGTGCCTCGAGACGCTCGACCGCGACCCGAAGCGGTTCACTCCGCGCGGCATCCACTCGCAGATTTCGAACGCGAAGAACCAGCTGATCGGTCCCGCCGAGTACGCGTCGCGCGTCGCGAGCTTCTACGACCAGACCGTCGCCGACGTGTACGAGCTCTACCAGAAGCGCCTCTTCGCCTCGAACGCGGTCGACTTCGACGACATGCTCTACCTCACGGTCGACGTGCTCGAGCGTTTTCCGGAGGCGAAGGAGCGCTGGCAGAAGGCGTTCCGCTACGTCCTCGTCGACGAGTACCAGGACACGAACCATGCGCAGTACCGCTTCCTGCAGTTGCTCGCGGAGCAGCATCAGAATGTCTTTGCCGTCGGCGACCCAGATCAGTCGGTCTATGGCTTCAGAGGGGCCGACATCCGTAACGTTCTCGAGTTTGAGCAGGACTTCCCCGGTGCGCGCTCGATCGCGCTCGAGCAGAACTACCGGTCGACGAACAACATCCTCGAGGCCGCGAACGCCGTCATCCGGCACAACCGCGAGCGCAAGGACAAGAACCTCTGGTCGGAGCTCGGCGACGGCGAGCTCGTGCGCGTCGTCGAGGTGGAGGACGAGCACTCGGAGGCGCGCTATGTCGCCGCCGAGATCGCGATGCTCGTCGAGCAGGGCTACTCCGGCAGCGAGGTCGCGGTCTTCTACCGGACGAACGCGCAGAGCCGCGTGCTCGAGGACATCCTCGTTCGGCAGGGGATCGCGTACCAGGTGATCGGCGGCCCGCGCTTCTACGAGCGCGCGGAGATCAAGGATCTCGTCGCGTACCTCCAGGTGATCGACAACCCGTTCGACGCTGTGTCGTTGTTGCGGATCGCGAACCGTCCGCGGCGCGGGATCGGCGGCTCGACGCTCGCACGCCTGATGACGTTCGCCGACGACGCGGAGATGTCGCTCTGGGAGGCCATGGACCGCGCGGAGGCGGCCGGTGTCGGCGCGGCGCCGCAGAAGGCGCTCGCCTCGTTTCGCACGATCGTCCAGTCGCTCATGTCCGCCGCGCAGGAGCTCGAGGTGCCGGAGTTGATCGAGCGCGTGCTCGAGCAGTCGGGCACGATCGCCGCGCTCGAGGCGGAGCGCACGATCGAGGCGGACGGCCGCATCGAGAACCTGCACGAGCTCGTGTCGCTCGCTCGCGAGTGGCAGGAGCAGAACACCGAGCCGGCGCTCTCGTCGTTCTTGCAGGAAGTCTCGCTCTACTCCGATCAGGACACGATCCGCGGCGAGTCGTCGCTCGTGACGCTGATGACGCTGCACAACGCGAAGGGTCTCGAGTACCGCGCCGTCTATCTGATCGGGATGGAGGAGGGGATCTTCCCGCACTCGCGCTCGATCGAGGAGCACGGGGTCGAGGAGGAGCGGCGGCTCGCTTACGTCGGCATGACGCGTGCCATGGAGAAGCTGACGCTCCTGCACGCGTCGTCTCGGATGCTCTACGGCGGCCGCTCGTACAACATGCCGTCGCGCTTTCTCGACGAGCTTCCCGAACTGCACGTCGAGCGGGAACGCCTGCGGCCGGCGTCGTGGTCGGGCTACGGGGCGCCGAAGCAGAGCAAGATCGCGACGGTGGAGAACGTCCCCTCGCTCTCGACGGGCGACTCGGTTCGCCACGGAACGCTCGGCGAGGGCGTCGTGACGCGGATGGAGCCGGGCGGGATCGTCGTCATCCGTTTCGCGGGCGACGGCTCGGAGCGGCGGCTGATGCTCGACTACGCGCCGCTCGAGAAGATCTAGACACAGACGACGCGTCGCGCGCTACCCTGCGCGGTCGTGCCGTTCGAGGTTCGTCCCACCTGCGATCTGGAGGAGTTCGGACGCGCGATCTTCGGGATCGCGCAGTACTTCGGTGCGGCGCCGGACGAGGAGCGGCTCGGGCGCTTCGCCAGGGTGCTCGAGCTCGAGCGCATGCACGCCGCGTGGGAGAACGGAGCGATCGTCGGCGGCGCGGGCGCGTTCACGTTCGACTTCTCGGTGCCGGGTGCGAGCCTGCCCTGCGCCGGCGTGACGGTCGTCGGCGTCTATCCGGCGCACCGCCGCCGCGGCGTCCTGCGCGCGATGATGGACGCGCAGCTGCGGGACGTGCACGAGCGGGGGGAGCCGATCGCCGCGCTGTGGGCGAGCGAGGAGACGATCTACGGGCGCTTCGGCTACGGGCTCGCGTCCTGGTGCGGCGAGGTGAAGATCAAGAAGGAGTGGTCGGCGTTCGCGCGCCCGCTCGAACGGCGCGGCACGATGCGGTCGGTGAGCCAGGAGGAGGCGCGGACGCTCTTCCCGCCGGTGTGGGAGGCGCTGCGCGCGCAGCGGCCGGGTGTGTTCGCGCGCTCGCAGGACTGGTGGGAGCTGCGGCCGCTGCGGCTTCCCGACGAGGAGAAGGAGAGCCCGAGGCGCTTCTTCGCGCTCGAGCTCGACGGCGCGCCGCAGGGGTATGCGATCTATCGCACGCATGTGGGCTTCGAGAACGGCGTCTCGACCGCGCGCACGGAGGTGCTCGAGGCGGTGGGCGCGACGCCGCAGGCGACCGGGGAGGTGTGGCGGTTCCTCCTCGACATCGACTGGACGGCGACGTTCGAGGCGGCCCTGCTTCCGCCCGACCATCCGCTGTTCCTGTTGCTCGCGAACCCGCGCCGCGCGGGGTACCGCATGGGCGACGGGTTGTGGGTGCGGCTCGTCGACGTCGGCGCGGCGCTGTCGGGCCGCACGTACTCGAGCGACGGTTCCCTCGTCTTCGACGTGCGCGATCCCGTGTGCCCGTGGAACGAGGGCGGCTGGAAGCTCGAGGGCGCATCGGCGTCGCGAACGGACGATCCGGCGGAGCTCGCACTCGAGGTCGACGCGCTCGGCTCTGCGTATCTCGGCGCGGTGTCGTTCACGCAGCTGGCCGGGTCAGGCCGCGTTGAGGAGCTCGTCGACGGGGCGCTGAAGCGGGCGGACGCGCTCTTCGGGTGGCAGCCGCTGCCGTGGTGCCCCGAGATCTTCTGAGCAGGTTCCCGGGTCGCGAGGATGCTGCGGCGCGTAGCTGCCTGTGCGGGCTCCGCCGCGACGGCGTGGCCTTCGATCCGGCTCCGCTGCTCCCCGCTACAATCCCGTCGAACCGAGGGCGGTTAGCTCAGTTGGGAGAGCACCAGCTCTCCCAATAAAAAGTACCATCTTTCTTCGGTACCTGCTAAACTTAGTTTAGTGGGAGGCGAAGGAACTATGAGCCGCTTGAACGGGTTGGTCGAGGCGTTTTTTGCCAATCTGAAGCGCCGCAACAAGGCCGCGCACACCCTCGAACGATGGCGCCCGGAG
>DATKQO010000036.1:0-7578 GCA_035532715.1 Gaiellaceae bacterium
ATCGACGTGAAGTGCGCAGCCGGCAGGTCGTCCCAGCGCCCGCTCCAGCCGAGCGTGAGGTAGCCGGGGATGTACGCCTCGTAGGCGACCGGGCCGTACGTGTCGCCTTGCGGGTTCGCCGACTCGCAGCGGCCGTTCGTCTGAATGCGCTCACGGATCTCGCCGGACGCGTCGGCCGGCCCGCACGGCTTCAGCTTGTTCTCGACGGGGAAGTTTCCCCACGGCGCCTGGCCGTTCACGATCCGCTCGGCGCCGATGACGCCGGAGTAGCCGACGTCGATCACGTTCGACGTCTCGTTGTTCTGCATCGTGCGGAAGCCGGCGAGGAACACCGCGGCCGCGAGCAGCACCCACGCGGGCCAGAGCAGCCGCGCGCGCGAGCCGCGGCCGGTCGCGCCGATCCACACGCCGCGCAGCACGACCCAGACGAGCGCGGGATAGAAGAGCGGAACCGCCGTGAAGATGTCGCCGTGGTTGAAGTACCAGAGCGAGGCCGTCGGCGAGAGCAGCATGACGAGATCGAGGTTCCGCAGCGACAGCGGCCGCCGGAAGTCACCGAGGCCGAGCAGGAAGATCGCGCAGAACACCGCCCAGAGCCACGGCTTGTTGATCCACGTGCCGCCGAACGCGCCGCTGTAGCCGCGACCCATCTTCCAGGCCACCTGCGGCCCGGTCCACGCTTCGAGCACGACGCCGCTCGCGTCGTCGACACGCCCTTCGGCGATCTCCCCCGCCTTGCCCCACCACAGCTTGACCGTCCAGCTCGCGAGCTTCGCGTCGTAGGTCTCCTCGTCGACGATCCCCTTCGCCGGGTAGCGGGCGAGCCAGTGCGCGACCTTCGGGTTCGCCTCGAAGAGGACGAGCACACGGTGCTTCGCAAGGCGCGGAGTGGACGGCGACGGCGCGAACGGCGTCTGGATGAGGCGCCCCTTGCCGTCGAAGACCGGGCCGGTCGGGGTCGTGGCCGCGCTCGCAGCCGCCGCGCAGGCGAGGGCACAGACCGTTGCGGCGAGGAGACGGCGCGTCACCGTCCGCGAAGGCTAGAGGACGGGCGGCGGCTCGGGACGGTGGCGGAACGACCACAGCTTGTTCCCGACGAAGTTCAGCGGCGTGACGAGCACGATCGCGACTGCCTGGGCGACGAACTTGCCGAGCCCGAACGTGATCAGGATGTGCAGCATGAGGAGATTCGCGCCGAGCGAGGCGAGCGAGACGGCGAAGAAGCGCATGCCCTGCGCTGCGACGCCGGCCTTGCGGTCGCGGAACGTCCAGTGCCGGTTGAGCGCGTAGTTGGTCGTGACCGCGACGAGGAAGGAGCACGTCGCGGCCAGGAGGTAGTGGAGCCCCGCCCGGAGCAGCGACGCGTAGACCGCGAGGTTGACGGCGTAGCCTGCCGCTCCGACGATGCAGAACTGCGCGAGCTGCTCCCAGTTCCTCCGGGCCCGCAACGCCGCTCCGGTGCGATCGCGGACCGAGACGTGCATCGGCACCCGAGGGTATCAGCGGGCGTCCGGATCGCCCTGATCAGGGGCTGACCGCCCGCTCGGGTCGCTCAAGCAGCGCTCGCCCGCCGCGACGGGACGACGGTGGCCCCGGATGCCGGGATGCGGACGAGCCCGTCCGCGCCACGCTGCAGCTCGAGCTCCGTCACCTCTCTCCCCGCGAACTTCAGGTCGACGAGCCTCCCGACGGCGCGTCCGCCCTGCAGCACCTCGCCGCCGAGGAGCCGCCGAAAGGACGTGCCCCTCGTCCGGTAGAAGCCGACCTCCTCGAGCAGCATCAGCGCCGAGCCGACCGCGATCTCGCCGGGGGCCGGCTGCGCTGCGCCGAGCGGAAGGAACCGCTGCGACTCGTCGCCGCAGCGGACGACGAAGCCGAGCACGTGCCACGAGTCGCGGTCGAGCAGCAGGTCGACGGGCCGCCCGAGCTGGATCCCCCGCAGCGTGACGGGAAGCTGAAGCGCCTGCGCGGCGGAGAGAGACCGGGCCATGACCCCATCGTTCCTCTCCGGCCGGACGCTGCGCAAACTCGAGCGGGGTCAGGCCCCGGGACGATGCCTGGAACGGCCATCGTTGCTGCCAGGGCACCGGGACAGGTCCCGGTAATCCCGGCCCGCCGGGCCGCTTCCCCCACTAGGCTGGCGCTCGGAGATGAGCGACTACAACGCGCAGGTCATCGAGGAGTTCCGCGCCAATGCGGGGCGCGTCGGCGGCAACTGGGAGGGGCGCGACCTGCTGCTCCTCACGACCACCGGGCGCAAGAGCGGCACGCTGCACACGACACCGATGGTGTACACGCGCGACGGTGAGCGGCTGCTCGTGTACGCGTCGAAGGCCGGCGCGCCTGCGCACCCGGACTGGTATCTCAACCTCGTGGCCGACCCGCGCGTCGTCGTCGAAGTGGGCGACGAGCGCTTCGACGCGACCGCCGCACCGCTCGAGGGCGAGGAGCGCGACCGCGCGTTCGCCGCGCAGGCGGAACGGGCGCCGGCGTTCGCCGAGTATCAGGAGCGAACGACGCGGGTCATCCCGGTCGTTGCGTTGCAGCGCAGCTCGACCTAGAAGCCTTCGGCTCCGACGAGCGGCACGAAGCGGCAGGGGATCGTGCGGTACACGGCCGGGCCCTCGGGGGAGCGGACGACGACCTCGAGGAGCTGCTCCGAGCGGCCGCCGACCGGGATCACGAGGCGGCCTCGCTCCTCGAGCTGGGCGTAGAGCGAAGGCGGGATCTCCGGCGCTGCGGCGGCGACCGCGATCGCCGCGAACGGTGCATGCTCCGGGAGGCCCCGCGTGCCGTCGCCGACGTGAACCTGGACGCGGTCCTCGTATCCGGCGTTCGCGAGCGCCGCGCGCGCCCGCTCCGCGAGCTCGGGCAGGCGCTCGATCGAGTGCACCTCGGCGGCAAGCTCCGCGAGCACGGCGGCCTGGTAGCCGGAGCCCGTGCCGACGTCGAGCACGCGCTCTCCGCCGTGCAGGCCGAGCTCGCTGCAGATCAGCGCGACGATGTACGGCTGCGAGATCGTCTGGCCGCCGCCGATCGGAAGCGCCGCGTCGTCGTACGCGCGGGCACGCTCTTCCTCCGGGACGAAGAGCTCGCGCGGCACGCGTTCCATCGCAGCGAGCACGCGCTCGTCGTCGATGCCGCGAGCGCGCAGCTGCTCTTCGACCATGCGCGTCCGCTCAGCCTGCATGTGCGAGCGCCGCCGCGCGCATCGGCGGCGGAACCTCGACGCCGAAGTGCGCGAGCACGGCCGGAGTCACCTCGGTGATGCGGGTGGGCACTGCGTCGACGCCGATGGTCAGCAGCGGCACGATCGAGTCGCCCGCGACGAGCGAGCCGTGGCTGCCGCCGCCCGCGTGATGACGCCCACCCATGTCGGCGAGCTCCCAGCCCTCCGCCGCCGAGACGAGCAGCTCGCCGGCGTTCGGGTTCGAGAGCGCCGACCACGTTCGGTGCAGCGCATCGGGATGGTCGAGGATCGACGCGTCGCCGCTCGTCTCCCACCCGTCGCCGGACGGACGGAACCGGACCTCCTCGCCCTCGCGGCGCGCGACCGCCTCGTCTCCCTCGAACCGCAACGTCGTCTCGACCGACGGCTCTCGGTCGAGCGCCTGCGCGAGCTCGCCGGCGTCGATCCGCGCATCCGGAAGCAGGTACACCTGGCCCGCGCGGTTCGACGCCGTCACGACGATGTCGTCGGCGAAGCGGGCAAGCGGCAACTCGAGCTGTGCCGCCTGCTCGACGAGCGTCTGCCCGTGATCGGAGTGGAGCACGACGGCGTAGCGCTCGAGGAACGCGTCCGGCCCGCCGGCGGCGTCGAGCAACGCCTGGATCGCCGCGTCGGTCCGCTCGAGGGCGACGTCCTCCGCGCCGACCGGGCCGTGCGCGTGCGAGGCATAGTCGAAGTCGGACAGGTAGTACGCGAGAAAGTCGAAGCCGTCGCGGGTCACGAGCCAGCGGCCGACCGCGGCCGCGTAGGCGTCGATCGAGCCGCCTGCGCGATTTCGCACCGCGAGCGGCGCACCGGTCGGATCGGACTCGAACAGGCTGTAGAAGAAGAACCGCTTGGGCCCGAATGCGGGCTTCGTGATCCACGGCAACGTCGGCTGATGCCGCGTGCGTCCGCGGTAGCACGTGATGTTGACCGCGCCCGCGACGTACCCCGCATCCTCGAGCGCCTCGAAGACGGTGACCGCGTCCGCCGCGAGGTGCTGCTGGTTCAGGTTGTAGATCGTGTCGGTGAGCGTCTGCGCGACGCCCGCCGCCCGGACTGCGGCGAACGACGACCCGTACTCGACGATGCGCCGTTCGCGCCGGTGCCACCAGACGAGATGCGGGATGTGGTGCACGCCGGGGCCGGATCCGGTCGCGATCGCCGAGAGACAGACGGGCGTGAGCGACGGGAAGACCGACGTCGCCTGCCGGTAGGTCCCGTTCTCGGCGAGGAACGCGAGCGCGGGCGCGCGGCCGCTCACGACGGCTCGCTCGAAGCCGGCGGGCGTCAACCCGTCCACGATGATCAGGACGAGCTTCTTCACCGTGGGCACTCAGTCCTTGGCGAGCGTACGCAGGCCTGCGTAGCGCTCGGGCGCCCGCCTGCGCAGACGTGCGGCGAGCGCAGGCAGCGCGATCGCCTCGACGTAGCCGAGCGCGGGCACCCACGCGAGCGCCGCGACGGCGACCGCTCCGAGCGCCACGAGCGCGGCCGTGCCGCCGCGGGTCCCGCCACGGCGAAGCGCGCCGCGCACGACCTGCGCCGCACCGAGCGCACCGGCGAGGCCGCCGGCCACCCCGGCCGCGACGTCGCCCCAGCTCCCGGGCTGCCAGGTGTCGATTGCATAGCCGATGCCTGCCCCGGCCGCGAGCGCGACAACCCCCGCGGCGAGAAGCGCGGCGCGTCCGGCGCCCGCGAGCCCGGCGAGCAGCACCCCGATTCCGGCCCCGAGCCCGGCGCAGACACCGATCCAGTACCAGGCGCCCATCGGATGGAGCGTACCTCCAGGTACCGCCCGCCCGTTATCCCGGAGAGGCGGGGCGGTCCCTACCCGTCCGCCCGCACCCATCTGGAGGATTCGTGTCCACCGACGCCCGCCTGCTCCTGGTCTTCTTCACCTCGCGCCGCTCCGGCCCGGCCCGGCGGATGGAGAGCCTCCTCGCGCACATCGCACGCAAGGAGCGCGACGGCCTCTTGGTGAAGCGCGTCGACGTGGACGAGCGCCCCGATCTCGCACGGCGCTTTCGCGTGGCGGCGGTGCCGGCACTCGTGCTCGTCGAGGGTCAGCGAGTCGTCGCGACGCTCGAAGGTCGCGCGACTGCGCCGAAGATCGAGACGATGCTCGACGCGCATCTGCGCCGGCCCGCGACGGCCGCGACGGCTTAGAGTCGCGCGACCACGGCGAGGCCGAAGTCGGCGGCGCGCTTGCCGTCGATCACCCGGTGGTCGAACGTGACCGAGACGTTGCCCATCCGTCGCACGACGACGGCGCCGTCGCGGACGACGGCGCGCTCCTCGATGCGATGGATGCCGAGGATCGCGACTTCGGGCGCGTTGATGAGCGGGGTGACGAACAGCCCTGCGGAACGGCCCGCACTCGTCACGGTGAACGTGCCGCCGCGCAGCTCCTCCGGTGCGAGCTTTCCGGCCTGGGCCGCATCCGCGAGCCGACGGACGTCTGCGTCGAGCTCTTCGACGGAGCGCGAGTCGCACGCGCGCACGACCGGCACGACGAGCCCCTGCTCGGTCTGCACGGCGACGCCGATGTCGTAGCGGTCGAGCAGCACGAGGTCGCCGCCGTCGATGCGCGCATTCAGCTCGGGGAACTCCTGCAGCGCCGCCGCGACCGCTTTCAGCACGAGCGGTAGCAGCCGCTTCAGGTCGACGTCCGTGAAGTCGGCTTCCTCGACCCAGGTCACCGCCGGGATCTCGTGTGCACGCGTCAGGTGCTCGAACATCTGCCGGCGGATGCCGCGGATCGGCTCGCGCCGGCCGCCGGGAGCGGGAGCGGCCGGCGAGCCGCCCCGCACGTCCTGCTCGGTGATGCGTCCCTGCGGCCCGGTGCCCGTGACGGTCGCGAGGTCGACGCCGAGCTCCTGCGCGAGCCGGCGCACGAGCGGCGTCGCACGGACGGTCTCGCGGGGAGGTCTCTCGACCGCACCGCCCGAGGCGACCCGGTCGAGTGCCTTCGCTCCGTCGCCGCCGATCACGACGAGGACCGTGCCGACGGGAACGACAGCGCCTTCCTGCACGAGGATCTGCGTCACCGTCCCCGCGGCGGGCGACGGGATCTCGACCGTCGTCTTGTCGGTCGCGATCTCGACGAGCGGGTCGTCTTCTGCGATCTCCTGGCCTTCCTGCACGAGCCAGCGCGCGATCTCACCCTCGGTGAGCCCCTCGCCGAGATCCGGAAGCTTGAACTCGTACGCCATGCGCGCGGCAGGCTAGTACATCCGGCCGAGCGCGTCGTCGCGAAGCACGGCGTGGACGCCCTTGGCGCGGTTGACGATCTGCGTCACGTGCAGGTCGACGGCGACGCTCGAGAGCGCGAGCGCGTGATCGCGCTCGAGACCGAGCTCGCGTTCCATCAGGTCGAGCATCGTGGCGAGGCACTGCTCGGCCGCGAGGTCGAGATCCTCGTCGAAGCCGAACGCGACCCATGCGTCGGCCGTGCGCGCAACCGGGCTGCGCAGGTCGAGGTCGTCGCGCAGGCCCAGCGTGAGCTGCGCGCGTTCGAGCGGGCACTCGATCGCCGTGCCGGACACCTCGCCGTCACCCTGTGCGCCGTGGCCGTCGCCCGCGGAGAGCAGCGCGCCGTCGACCGGGACCGGCAGATAGAGCGTCGTCCCCGCGACGAGCAGCTTGCAGTCGATGTTGCCGCCGAAGCGCCGCGGCGGGATCGTCGAATGGATGCCCGGCTCGGGCGGCGGCATGCCGATCACGCCGAGGAACGGCGCGAGCGCCACGGTGACGCCCCGTTCGTCGACCGCCGTCGTGCCGTCGAGCGTCCAGTGGAACGGGCTTCCGTGCGCGAACGTCACGCCCCACGCCCGCGGCGTCACCTCGTCGATCCCGACGACGAGCGTCTGCCCGGCACGCGCGCCGCGCACCGCGATCGGGCCGCTCAGCGCATGTCCGCCGTGCAGCTCTGCGTCGCGCTCGAACCGCGCGACGTCCGGGTCCCAGTGCCAGCGGGCGTTGAGCGACTGGAAGCGGACCCTGTCGCCCGGCTCGACGGACAGCACGGGCGGCAGCGCCGAGGAGAAGTAGCCGTGAACGGTCTCCTCGGACAGAGGCAGCTCGTGGACGACGCCGTCGCTCAAAAGGCGAGGAGCTTCCGGACGGCGTCGACGACTCGCTCCACCGACGGCATGTACGCGTCCTCGAGCTTCCAGTACGGGTACGGCACGTCGTAACCGGTGACGCGCAACACGGGGCTGCGGAGGTCGAGGATCGCCTTCTCGGCGAGGATCGCCGCGAGCTCCGCGCCGAACCCCGCGACGCGCGGCGCCTCCTGCACGATCACGACGCGACCGGTCTTCGCAGCCGATGCGAGCAGCGCATCCTCGTCGAGCGGCTTGAGC
>DATKQO010000037.1:0-21506 GCA_035532715.1 Gaiellaceae bacterium
CATGGACATGGTCATGCTCACCGTCGACCATGGAAAGGTGCTGCTCGCTCCGCACCTCGTGAACTACGGCTTCGTGCGCGAACTGATCAAGCGTGGCTACGAGATCATCGAGGTGCCGGTCGAGGAGTATTGGGACCTGGCCTTGAACGGTGTGACGCTCGCACCTGGCAAGGTTGTGATGAACGCCGGCTCGCCGACGGTGGTGAAGGAGTTGGAGCGTCACGGCGTCGAGGTCGTTCAGGTCGACTTCTCCGAGAGCCACCGCTTCGCGATTGCCGGGCTCCATTGCGCGACACTCGAGCTCGTGCGCGACCAACCCGACGGCTGATCCGCGATGATCGCGGTCGCCGGCGCAACCGGGGCGCTCGGGTCGAAGATCTGCCACGCGCTGCTCGCGCGCGGCGCGACCGTTCGGGCGCTCGTGCGCGACCCTGCTGCCGGATCGGCTCGAACACTCGCGGGCGCCGGGGCCGAGCTCGTGCGGGCGGACATCACCGAGCCGGCCTCGCTCGCCGCTGCCGTCGAAGGCGTCGCATGCGTCGTCTCGACGGCGACCTGCTTCCCCCGGGACGACTCGATCGAAGCAGTCGACCGCGACGGCAACCTCGCGCTCGTCGACGCGGCGGAGATCGCCGGCGCTTCGCGCTTCGTCTTCGTCTCGTTCAAGCCGGTAGCGCTCGACTTCCCGCTCCAGCGGGCCAAGCGGGCGGTCGAGGAGCGGCTCGCAGAGGCCCGGCTCGACGCAGTCGTCCTGCGTCCGGGCAAGTTGATGGACGTGTGGTTCTCGTCCGTGTGCGGCTTCGACGCGTCCGCCCGTCGCGCGACGCTCTTCGGCGACGGGACGGCGCCCGTCACCTGGATCGCGGCGGCGGACGTTGCGGAGATCGCTGCCCGCGCTGCGATCGGCGACAGACCGCATGCCGGCATCGTCGAGCTGGGAGGACCGGAGCCTCTCTCGCAGCGCGAGGTCGTCGCGATCTACGAAGAGACGAGCGGTGCGGCCTGGGCGACCGAGACGCTGCCCGTCGCGGAGCTCGAGCGGATGCACCGGCACGGCGAGACTGCCGTGATCCGCTCACTCGGGGCGCTCATGCTCGAAGCGCACCTGGGGGCGACGACGGATCCGGCCTCGTTCCACGAAGCGTTCCCGCTGCGCTTGACCACGGTGCGGGAGTTCGCGGGCGGCGGCTACTCGCCTTCGGGTTGAGGCTCGAGCGTCGACGTCGGTCCGTGGCCGGTGCCGCCCAGCCGCCGGGTGAACCGGCCGCTCGGATTGCGTTGGAACCGGTCGATGCCGACGGCGGCGATGAGGATCACGCCGGTCACCACTTGCTGCCAGAAGCTCGAGACTCCGGCGATCGCGAGGCCGTTCTGGAGCGTGCCGATGAACAGCACACCCACGGCCGTGCCGGTCACACCGCCGACGCCGCCGGTGAAGCTCGTCCCGCCGAGCAGCACGCCGGCGGCGGCGTTGAGCGGGATGTCCGAGCCGACGAGCGGGCTCGCGGCGCCGAGCCGGCCCGCCTGGATCACCCCGGCGAGCGCGGCAGCGACGCCCGCGATCGCGTAGACCGAGATGAGCGTGCGGTTGACGTTGATCCCCGACAGCCGCGCCGCGTCGGCGTTCCCGCCGACCGCGTAGACATCACGGCCGAAGTACGTCCACCGGAGCACGGTGAACGAGACGACGAGTGTCCCGAGCATGAACCAGATCGGCGCCTCGAGGCCGAGCACCTTCCCGAAGGCGATGCTGTCGATCAGCGACGAGTTGATGTATGTCGTCCTCGTGCCGGACCAGATGTTCACGATGCCCGCATAGAGCGACAGCGTGCCGAGCGTGACGACGAAGAAGGAGAGCTTGAACCGGCCGATCAGGACGCCGTTCACCCCTCCGCCGATGAGCGCGCCCGCGGCGAGCGTCAGCACGATCGCGATCCAGGACGGCATTCCGACGCTGTTGAACAGCTTCGAGAGGATGATTCCCGAGAGCGCGAGAAGCGAGCCGACAGAGAGGTCGATGCCCCCCGTGAGCACGACGAACGTCATTCCCATCGAGACCACCCACAGGATCGAGATGCTCGTGAGGAGGTTCTGGAGGTTGGCGCTCGTGAAGAAGTCGTTCTGCGAGATGGAGAAGACGATGAAGATCGCGACGAGGAGAACGAGCACCGCCGCGTAGCGGGTCGCCGCCGACCAAACCCCGGCGGCATGGGCGAGCTTTCGCAACCGGTCGCGGTCCTCGACATGGACGGTGTTGGGGTCGCTCACTGGTGTCCTCCTGCGTAATGGGCGATGACCGCCTCCGACGCCTCCTCGCGTGTGAGCGAGGCGGATACTCGGCCGCGGAACATCACGACGATTCTGTCGCACAGCGTGAGCAACTCGGGGATCTCCGACGATGAGGCGAGGACGCCGATGCCGCGCCGGGCAGCTTCGTGGAGCAGCCGGTAGATCTCGGCCTTCGCCCCGACGTCCACGCCGCGTGTCGGGTCGTCGAGCATGAGCAGGCGCGGGCTTGTCATCAGCCACTTACCGAGCACGACCTTCTGCTGGTTCCCTCCCGAGAGCGTCGAGACCGGTGCCTGCGGCGAGTGGCTGCGGATCTGCAGGTCGCGGATCGCGTCGTTCACGGCCGTACGCTCCCGCGCGGCGCTCGGCCGCCTGACTCGCAGCAGGCTCGCGGTCGACGCCATCATGAGGTTCTCGCGCACGCTCATCTCGAGCACGAGCCCCTGCGCCTTCCTATCCGAAGGAACGAGCGCCACACCGTCGCGGACCGCGTGACGCGGGCTCCGGTAGGAGACCGCCGCGCCTCCCACCTCGATCGTGCCGTGGCTGCGGCGCAGGCCGAAGATCGCCTCGAGCAACTCGGTGCGCCCCGCGCCGACAAGACCCGCGAGCCCGACGATCTCGCCCGGCGCGACATCGAGGTCGACGGCCTCGCACACGCCCGGGACGGAGAGGTCGCGCACGCGCAGGACAGTGGTCTCCTGGACGTGCGCGTGCGCGGCCGGCTCCTGGTCATCGAGCGCTCTGCCCACCATCAGGTGGATGAGGCGCGGACGGTCGAACTCTGCTGCCGCGCCGCTTCCGACGGTGTGGCCGTCGCGCATGATCGTCACGCGGTCGGCAAGCGCGAAGATCTCGTTGAGCCGGTGCGAGACGAAGATCGTGGCCACGCGCTGCTCGCGTAGCCGGCGAACGACCGCGAAGAGCGACTCCACCTCGTCGTCGGTAAGGGAGCTCGTCGGCTCGTCGAGGATGAGTACGCGCGCGTTCGTAGAGAGCGCCCGTGCAATCTCGACCATCTGCTGCTGATCCGGACGTAGCCGGCGCACCGGCGCCGCCAGGTTGAGGTCGAGATCGAGCCGCGCAAGCGCGTCCCCCGCGCGGGAGCGTGTCTTCCGCCAGTCGATCAGCCGCGCGCGCCGGGGCATGCGGTGCCCGAGAAGGACGTTCTCCGCCACCGAGAGGTCGGGCGCGAGCGTCGTCTCCTGCGTGACGGCTGCAATCCCCTGGCGCAGCGCGTCGGCTGCGCTGCGGAAGCTCGTGGGCCGGCCGTCGAGGACGATCTCGCCGTCGTCCGGCTGGAGCTGGCCGGAGAGGATCTTGAGCAGCGTCGACTTCCCGGAGCCGTTCTCACCGACGAGCGCGTGCACCTCGCCCGGGTACACGTCGAGATGCGCGCCGCGAAGCGCGTGGACGCCGCCGTAGCGCTTCTGCAGGGCGCTCGCGCGCAGGATCGGCTCGCTCATGTCGGAGCCCCCGCCGTGTCGCGGGACGGCGGCGCATAGCCGCCGAGATCGCGCTCGAGGGCCGCGGCTACGGCGACGGCCACGTGGTCGCGGAACGCGCCGGCGACGACCTGCACGCCGACGGGCAGGCCGCCGCTGTCGCCGACACGCACCACGGCGACGGGGAGCCCCGCGATGCTGAAGGCGTGCGTGTAGTTGAAGGCCAGGTACGACTCGAGCGGAGTCTCGTCTCCCGGGGTGCAGCCGTGCGGCGGCGCAGGCCCCGGTGCGACCGGGCACACCACGACGTCGTATCCGTCGACGAAGGCGCGCACGGCCGCCCGCAGCTCGAACATGCGGCGCACGAGCGCGAACAGCCCGGATGCGTCGAGCGCGAGCGCGCGCAGGTCCTCGAGCAGCCGGCTGAACTGCTCGACGTGGCGCCGCCCGGCGGCCGCGGTATCGCTCCGCGCCCGGGCGCCTCCATCAGCCGCCATGAGCGCGAAGAACAGATCCGTCGCCGCAAGGAGATCGGGCGGCTGGGCCTCCTCGACCGCGCAGCCGTCCGCCTCGAGCGCGCGGGCCGCGCGGCGAACTGCCGCCGCCGTCTCCGGCGAGACGGGGAATACGCCGTCCGCCTCGTAGAACCCAACGCGCAGGCCTGCGACGTCGACCTCGTCCGGGTCGCCCGGGGGGACTCCCTGGACGAACGGATCGAGGTCGTCGCGGCCCGCGAGCACGGGGAGGAGCAGACCGAGATCGCCGACGAACCGCGCCATCGGGCCGACCGCGTTCATGTCGAGCATCCCGGTGTCGCGCGTCGGCGGCCAGCAACCCGTCTCCGGGACGAGTCCCGCCGTGGGTCGCAGCCCTGCCGTCCCGCAGTAATGGCTGGGCACGCGAATCGAGCCGCCGCCGTCCGTGCCGATTCCGGCCACGGAGGCGTCGGCGCCGAGGAGCGCCGCCTCGCCGCCGCTCGAGCCGCCGCACGTCCGCGCCGGGTCGTGCGGGTTGCGCGTGCGCCCGAAGACGGCGTTGTCGGTTTCGTACGACCAGGTGTACTCGGGCACGTTCGTCTTGCCGATGATGACGGCCCCGGCGGCGCGGACGCGCGCGACGACCGTCGCGTCGCGCTCCGGCACGAAGGCGGCGCGGGCCCACGACCCGGAGCAGGTCGCGAGGCCGGCCGTCTCGAGCGAGTCCTTCACCGTCAACGGCAGGCCCAGGAGCGGGCGACGGTCGCCCCGGCGGCGGGCGGCGTCGGCGGCGTCGGCCGCGCGGAGCGCCGCCTCGTCGTCGCGGGCGACGAGCGCGTTCACGACCGTGTTTGCGCGGTCGCAGCGCGCGAGCACGTGCTCGACGAGCTCGCGGGCCGAGAGTTGGCCGCCGTCGAGGCGATGCAGCCATTCGCGGGCGGAGGGCTCGGGCGCGGACATCGACGGGCGCGGTCCCGGGCCGGAGCCCGGGACCGCGCTGAACGAGCTAGTGGATCGCCTTGACCTGCGCGGCCCAGCTCGGGACCGAGTTGACGTTCGCCTTCGTCACGAGCGTCGATGGCCGCACGATGATCTTCGGCAGCGGCAGGTGCTGCTTCGTGATCAGGTCGTAGGCGGCATAGACCTGCTGCACGCCCCAGCCGACGGCGTCGACCTGCATCGTGGCGGCCTCACGCCCGGCCTTGACGGCGGCGAGGCCGTCGCTCGAGCCGTTGCAGCCGATCGCGACGATCTGCCGGCCTGCGCCACGCGCCGCCGTGATCGCGCCGATCGCGCTCGGGTCGTTGTAGCCGATGATCGCGTTCATCGTCGGGTAGCGCTGGAGCAGGCCGTTCGCGGCCTTCTCGCCACCTGTGACGTCGTCGCTCGGGTTGTCCTGCTCGCCGACGATGGTGAGGCCCCGCTTCTTCGCCCAGTAGGCCTGGCGCTGCGTCAGATACTTGAGCGCCGGTACCGGCGCTCCGATCCCGATCAGGCCGACCTTGGCCCCCGGCTTCGCCTTGGCGAGCGCAGAGGCCTGCTCGTAGGCCTGGATGTCGCGGGCCTGCCAGACCTGCGTTGCGATGTACGGCAGGTACGGCGCCGTCGCGCTCGGCGATCCGAAGGTCGCGTCGGTGGCAATCACCGGCACGCCCTGTTTCTTCGCCTGCTTGAGGATCGGCACGGTTGCCTTCGGGTCGAGCGGGTAGAAGATGATCGCGTTCACGTGCTGCGCGAGGAGCTGCTGCATGTTGGTGACCTGCTGGTCAGGGCTCAGCTTGTCGTCGAGCGTAATCACCTTGCAGCCGAGCGCCTTGCCCTCGGCCACAACACCCTTTTGCCAGAAGCCGAGCGTCTCGTTGGCCGCGATGGGGTTCTGGAAGCCGATCGTGCACTTCGTCCCGGCCTTCTTCGTCGGAACTGTGTACGCCGTCGGCAGCTTCGCCTCGGGACCGGTGTAGCCGGCGGGAACCGGAACACCCTGATGCGCGGCCGTCGACACGGAGACGCCGATGCTGAGAATGACAGCGGCGGCGGCTCCGAGGATGAGGCCTCGAGTCCTTCTGGTCACCTTTCCTCCTTCAGGGGCATGCGGGGATCGGATGCCGCCGGGCCGGCGCCAGAACGGGCGTCGGCACGAACGCATCCATCCGGCGATGCAACCACAGGATCTGATCAAAAATCAAGTCCTACTCTCGTTGGACAATTGCCGACGGTCCTGTCCTCGCTCACGAGCGTGGGCCGTGTAGAAGCACCGGGCACCGAACGCGATCCACTCCGGCTGATCCCAATCGGGATGGAGATCGCGCATCGACCGGTCGAGCGCCTCGGCGGTTTCGTCCTCGGATGCTCCACTGTCCGCCAGCCGCCGTGTCTCGGCGCGGAGCAGCTCGATGTACTCGCGCGCCGCCGCGATGACGCCCGCATCGCCCGTCTCGCCGTGCCCGGGCACGACGATCGCGGGGTCGAGCCGTTCGAGTTCCTCGAGCACCGCGATCCAACGATCGCCGTCGACGTCCGTGTCGTCGGGCGGGAACCACGGAAAGATCGCGAAGCAGCGGCTCTCGACGAGATCGCCGGTGAAGAGGATCCGCTGCTCTCGCAGGAAGACGATCTGGTCGGCCTGCGTGTGCGCGAGACCCCACGTGCGCAGCTCCGCGGTGCGGCCGCCGAGGTCGAGGTCGGCGGCGCCGTCGTAGACCACATGCGGTTCGACGAGGCTGACACCCTCGAGCTGCTCGGCGACGGCGTCTCCGAAGGTCTTGAACATCTCGAGGTACGGCACGCCCTTCTGCCGGAGCTCGTCGAGCTGCCCTCGGTTGTAGACGATCGTCGCGCCGGGGTCGAACGCCTGCGCGCCGTAGCCGTGCTCGGGGTGGAAGTGGGTGATTGTGAGGAACAACGGCCGACCGGTCGCAAGCTCGTCCGCGTGACGGCGGACGACAGCGCCGTTGCGCGGCCCCATGCCGCTGTCGACGACGAGCGCCGCGCGCGAGCCGAGGACGATGCCGATGTTGGGCACGAGCGGGACGCGGCCGTCGGGGATGACGTAGACACCGTCCGCGATCTCGGTCGGCGCGTTCGTGACCACGGGTGCGAGCGGGCTTTGCGCCTCGACCTCGGACATGCCTTTCTCCTCGTCTCGTTTTGGGGCTTCGATGCTATGTGATAGACGAACGGGCATGGACGAGCGCTATCAACGCGGTCTGGACGCCTACGCGAGCCAGTTCGGCATCCCGCGCGAGGATGTCCCGACGTGGTTTGCCGAGCGCATGGGCGAGCGGTTCGGCACCGAGGCGATCAACGCCGCGGCCGGCGCCTGGGTGGATGACAGCCTCAGTCTCCGCGACCGGAGCCTGATCGTCGTCGCGGCGCTCGTCGTGCAGGGCGGCGTCGACGCGCGCCTCCGCGGGCACGTGCGCTGGGCGATCGAGCACGGCTCGAGCCGCGAGGAGCTCGAGGCGCTCGTGACGCTGCTCGCCGTGTACGTGGGCTTCCCGCGCGCGTCCGCCGGGATGGAGATCGTGCAGGAAGAGCTGGCGCGTCTCGAAGCCGAAGCGGGATGAGGACATCTTCGTCGCGGGGCCGCCGGCATCGACCTCGTCAGACGTCCGGCTTGACGATCACCTTCCCGATCACCCGTCCCTGATCCATCAGCTCGTGCGCCTCGCCGAGGCGCTCGAGCGGCAGCACGGCGCCGATCAGGGGCGAGAACCGGCCCGCGCTGAGATGCCGCGCGGCGTCGATCGTGTCGGTCATGGTGCCGAGCCGCGAGCCAAGGATGCGCAGCTGCTTCACGAACATGTACGTCACGTTCATGCGCGCATCGTCGCCGCTCGTCGCTCCGGCGCTGACGATGGTGCCGCCGGGAGCGCACAGCTCGAGCGACCGCTCCCACGTCGCCTGCCCGATGTGCTCGAAGACGATGGTCGCGCCCTCGCCCTCCGTCAGGTCGAGGACGCGCTGGACGAGATCGTCCGCATGGTGGTCGAGCGTGTGGTCGGCGCGGCTACGGCGAAGCACCTCGAGCTTCTCCTCGCTGCCGGCGCTCGCGATCACCGTCGCGCCTGCGAGCTTCGCGATCTCGATCGCTGCGCTGCCGAGCCCGCTCGTGCCCGCCCACACGAAGACGGTGTCGGCCGCGGAGACCTCTGCCTTGCCGACGAGCATCTGCCATGCGGTGATGTACGTGTTCGGGAACGCCGCGACGTGCTCGTCGGGCACTGAAGGATCGACGCGTACCGCGAACCGCGCCGGCACGACGAACATCTCGGCGTACGTCCCGTTGTAGACGCTGAACCGGGGGCAGTGCTGGAACCGGCCGCGCCGGCAATACGCGCAACGCCCGCACTCCATGTACGGGTTCGCGGTGACGCGGTCCGCCGGCCGGAATCCCTCGACGTCGTCACCGGCGTCGACGACGTCGCCGCAGACGTCGATGCCGAGGATCGCCGGAAGCTCGACGTGGTACGCGGGGTGCGCGTGCCCGCGGCGCATCCAGATGTCGCGATGGTTGACCGACGTCGCGCGCAGCCGCACGAGCAGCTCGCCGGGCCCGGGCGTCGGCTCGGGGATCTCGTCGACCTGGAGCACCTCGGGCCCGCCGTGGGCATGGATCCGGACGGCGCGCACGTCAGGGCAGCGAGACGACGAGCTCGATCTCGATGAGCAGCTCGGGCAGCGCCAGGCTCGTCACGCCCGCGATCACCTGCGCCGGCGGCTCGGCTCCGCCCATGCCGTCGGCCATCGCGCGGCCGATCGTCTCGTACTCCGTCGGCTTTGTCGTGTAGACGGTCGCGTGCACGACGTCGTCCCACCCCGCCGCGAGCTCCGCGAGCGCGTGGTTGAGGTTCGTCATCACCTGCCGCGTCTGCGCCTCGAGGTCGTCGACGCCGACGATGTTGAAGTCCTTGTCGATCGCGGCCTGTCCCGCGACGAACGCGAGCCGCGAGCCGGTTGCGAGCGCGATGTGGCTGTAGCCGGGCGGCGGATGGATCTGAGCGGGGTTCAGAATCTGGCGCGGCACGATGTCTCCTCGGCTCGTTGACCGGTGGGCGCCAATCCAATCATCTTCGGCGAGACGGAGCGGCTGCTCCTTGTGCCGATCCGCTTGCGCAGGCAGAGTGCAGCGCGATGAAGGTGGCGATCGTCGGTGCCGGTGTGGGCGGCCTCACGGCCGCGATCGCGCTCGCGCGCCACGGGATCGAGGTCGAGGTCTTCGAGCAGGCGCCGGCGATCGCGCAGGTCGGCGCGTCGCTGCAACTCGGTCCGAACGCCCTCCGGCTGCTCGACGAGCTCGAGCTCCTGCCGCAACTCCGCGCCATCGGCGTTCGGCCCGACGCAGTCGACCTCATCCGCTGGGACGACGGCTCGCTCCTCCACCGCACCGTGCTCGGCGCGGGGATGGAGGCCCATTTCGGTGCGCCGCAGCTCGACTTCTTCCGGCCCGACCTCCACCGCGTCCTCGTCGAGGCGCTCCCGCCGGACACGCTGCGCCTCGGCACCCGGGTAGAGGCGGTCGCGCAGGACGGAGGCTCCGTCTCGGTCGTGCTCGAGGACGGGACGCGCGCACACGCGGACGCAGCGGTCGCTGCGGACGGAATCCGCTCGTCCCTGCGGCAGCAGCTCGCGGGGGCCGACGCCCCGGTGTTCTCCGGGACCGTCGTGTATCGCGGCGTCGCGCGGCGAGACGAGATCGTCCGGCTGCATCCTGAGCACGTGAACTACTACTGGCTCGGCCCGTACGGGCACGGCGTCTCGTACTGGATCTCAGCCGGGGAGCTGCTCGCGGTGAACTGCGCGGTGCAGCGGGCAGACTGGTCACAGGAGTCGTGGACGCTCGAGGCGCCCGTCGAGGAGGCGATCCGCTACTTCGATGGCTGGCATCTCCCGCTGCTCGAGCGGATGCGCCGGTGCGGCACGCTTCTTCGCGGCGCGGTATTCGTCCGCCGTCCGCTCGCGCACTGGACCTTCGGGCGCGTGACGCTGCTCGGCGACGCGGCTCACGCCATGGAGCCGTTCCAGGCCCAGGGCGCCGCGCAGGCGGTGGAGGACGCCTACGTGCTCGCCGAGTGCCTCGCGTCGGGGCGCGCGGATGTGCCGGGCGCCCTCGGGCGGTACGAGTCGATTCGAATGGCGCGAGCCGAGGAGCTCCAGGAGTCCTCGCACGCAGCGGCGAACGTGTTCTATCTGCCGGACGGCGACGAGCAGCGCGCACGGGACGCGGGCTACGCCGTGCTGCACGAGAGCCGGCCGTGGGGCCCGCGGCAGCAGATCTGGGAGTATGACGTGCGCGACGCTCTCGCCGGAAGCCCGGCTTGACCCCGAGCCGCACACACATGAACCCGCCGCAAACCAACCAGCTGCCGCGTCGCTCGGGAATCCGGGAGATCATGGATCTCGCGGCGACGCTCGAAGACGTCATCCATCTCGAGATCGGTGAGCCGGACTTCCCGACCCCGCCTCATGTCGTCGAGGCTGTGCAGAAGGCGTTGCACGGCGGCAACGTCAAGTACACGCTTTCGCGCGGCGACCTGCATCTTCGCGACCTGATCGGCGAGAAGCTACGCCGGCGGAACGGCATCGACGGACAGCCTGAACAAATCGTGATGACGACCGGCGGAACGAGCGCTGTGTTCGCAGCGCTCATGGCGACCGTCGACATCGGCGACGGTGTCCTCATTCCCGACCCAGGCTGGCCCACGTTCGAAGCGGCCGCCCTCCTTGCACGAGGCCGGCCGCTTCGCTACCGCCTCTCGCCCGAATCGGGCTTTCAGCCCGACCTCGACGAGATCGAGGTCCTCGCGCACGACGCGCGCGTCCTCGTGCTCAACAGCCCGTCGAATCCAACCGGCGCCGTCCTGCCCCGAGCGACCCTCGAGCGCATCCTCGAGATCGCCGCGAGGCACGACCTGCTGATTCTCAGCGACGAGGTCTACGAGGAGATCGTGTTCGACGGCGAGACGGTCAGCCCGGGATCGATCGATCCGGACGGCCGTGTGATCAGCATCTACAGCTTCTCCAAGGACTACGCGATGACCGGATGGCGGATCGGGTACCTGCACGGCGCGCCGGAAATCGTCGAAGCGGTCGTCGGGATCCAGGAAGCCATGATCGCCTGCCCGTCCTGGCCGGCCCAACGGGCAGCCGAGGCGGCGCTCGTCGGCCCGAAGGACGGGCTCGCCGCAATGCGCGCGGAGTACCACGCGCGCCGCGACATGGCAGCCGAACGACTCGAGTATCACGGGCTCCTCGCGGGGCGGCCGGCGGGGGCGTTCTACATCCTCGCCAAGATCGGCGGATCGGACATCGACACGTTCAAGTTCAGTCACCGCCTTCTCAGCGAGGAACATGTCGCCGTCGCCCCGGGCGAAACCTTCGGCCCGGGTGGCGCGGGCCTCGTCAGGCTCTCCCTCGCCTCTTCCCCCGAGGCCATCGCGACCGGAATCGAGCGCCTCGCGCGATTCGTCTCGGCGACTCCATAGCCGCCTGCCACGCGTTCAGCCGCTGAACGGCGAAGAACCCGCGCATGGCCACTGGGGCACTCTCGTATAGTCACCGGGGATGCTGCCGGGAGACGGGCCGGAAGAACGCGAGGCGCACGCGCCCGCGCCGATCGGGCCGGCGCTCTCGGTCGAGGGTGTCTCGAAGTCGTTCGGCGCCGTGCGAGCCGTCTCGGACACCTCGTTCGCGGTCGAGCCGGGCTCCCTCACCTGCCTGATCGGCCCCAACGGCGCCGGGAAGTCCACGCTCCTCCACTGCGTCGCCGGCTTCTTGCGTCACGACTCCGGACGCATCGTCCTCGAGGGGCAGGATGTCTCGCCGTGGCCGTCGCACCGTCGCGCGCGCGCCGGGCTCGCGACCGTGTTCCAGTCGGCGACGCCGATCGCCGGGCTCGACGTGCTCGGGAACGCGATGGTCGGCTGCCACGCGTGGACGCGGAGGGGCTTCGCCGCCGGGATCCTGAAACCGCCGGGCCAGCGACGCGAGGAGGACGCGATCCGGGAGGCCGCGCACGAGGCGCTCGAGCTCGTCGGGCTCGCGCCGCTCGCCCACCGCTCCGCGACGACCCTGCCGTTCGGACAGCTGCGCCTGCTCGCGATCGCACGCGTGCTCGCGCAGCGCCCCCGCGTGCTGCTGCTCGATGAGCCGGTCGCCGGACTCCGTGCGGGCGAGAAGGCGCGCCTGCGCGAGGTCTTCCTCGATCTGAAGGAGCGCGGATTCACGCAGATCCTCGTCGAGCACGACATGCAGTTCGTCGGAGCGGTGGCCGACCGCGTGCTCGTCCTCGACCGCGGCCGGCTGATCGCCGACGGATCGCCGCAGCAGATCCGCCACGACGAGGACGTCATCGCCGCCTACCTCGGCACGGCAACGGTATGAGCTCCCCGCTTCTGGAAGTCGAGGGGCTCGTCGTCAAGTACGGCGAAGCGGTAGCGCTCGACGGCGTCTCCCTTCGTCTCGAGCCGGGCGAGCGCCTCGCGCTGATCGGCCCGAACGGCGCCGGCAAGACCTCGTTGCTGTCGGCGATCTCCGGCCTCGTCCGGCCGGCAGAGGGGCACGTGCGCATCGACGGCGCCGACGTGACGCGCTGGTCGCCGGGGAAGATCGTCAGGCTGGGCGTCAGCATGGTTCCCGAGGGCCGACTGGTGTTCTCGAGCCTCACCGTCGAGAAGAATCTCCTGCTCGGAGCCTTCGGCCGGGTCGCGCGCCGCGAGCCGCTGACGGCGCTCGTCCGCTACGCGATGGCGCGACACCAGATCATGGAGCGACTCGACGGCGTCTACGAGCTGCTGCCGAAGCTCCGCGAGCTACGCGAGCGGCCCGCGGGACGGACCTCCGGAGGTGAGCAGCAGATGGTCGCGATCGGTCGCGCGTTGATGGCAGATCCGCGCCTCCTGGCGATCGACGAGCTGTCGCTCGGGCTCGCGCCCGTGGTCGTTCAGGACCTGACGGCCTTCCTGCGCAAGCTGAACGAGGAGCGCGACGTCGCGCTCTTGCTCGTCGAGCAGAACGCGCATCTCGCATTTGAGCTCTGCCCGCGCGCGTACGTGCTCGAGGCCGGGCAGCTACGCCTCGAGGGGCCGAGCGCCGAGCTGGAGCGGAACCCACTCGTCCGCAGCGCGTATCTCGGCGGCGGGCTCGAGGTCGTGGACGCGCGGTGACGGCGTTCCTCCAGTACGTCGTGACGGGGGTGAGCGACGGCGCCGCCTACGCGCTGGTCGGAATCGGCCTCGTGATCGTCTTCCGGACGACCAACGCGCTCAACTTCGCGCAGGGCGTCTACGCGGTCGTCGCAGGGCTCACGACGAGCGTGCTCGCGTTGCACATGCCGATCGTGCTTGCTGCCCTGATCGCCATTGCGCTCACGACGTCGATCGGCGTCGTGACGGGCCTCATCACGATCGGCATTCGAGGCGATACGACGCCGCTGCACAGTCTGATCGTGACCCTCGGGCTCACGCTGATCGCGGAGTCGGCGGAGCTGTTGATCTTCGGCGACGCCCCACACAGCTACGCGTCGATTGCGCGCCGCGCGTGGAACGTGCACGGTGTGCGGGTTCAGCCACAGTACGTGCTGCTCCTCGGTGTGACGCTGGCGGTCACGCTCGGCCTGACCCTGCTGCTTCGATACACGGTGGTCGGGAACGCGCTCGTGGCCGCGTCCGACTCGCTGCGGGCGGCGCGGCTCGTCGGGATCGACACGGTCACCTTCGGCGCCGTCGCATTCGGCGTGGCGGCGCTGCTCGGCGCCATCGG
Organism: Gaiellaceae bacterium; assembly: GCA_035532715.1. Classification (GTDB taxonomy): domain Bacteria; phylum Actinomycetota; class Thermoleophilia; order Gaiellales; family Gaiellaceae; genus Palsa-739. The sequence goes on from DATKQO010000037.1 coordinate 13,970, forward strand.
CGGGGTGCTGTTGACGCCGCTCGTCCCCCTGGCGTACGACTCCGACCTGAACATCGCCGTGAACGGATTCGCAGCGGCGGCATTCGGCGGCCTCATCAGCGTGCCCGGCGCTCTCGTCGGCGGGCTCGTGCTCGGCATGGCCGAGAACCTCGTCGTCGGCTACGTCAACCCGCAGTACGAGCTCACGATCGCGCTCGTGATCATGCTCGTGCTCATCGGGTGGCGGGCGCGACGAGAGGGGGCGACGGCGTGAGCGCCACCAGGCTCCGCTGGGGTGGGCGCGCGGCGTTGGCCGCCACGGCGGTGGCCCTCGTCGCGTTGCCCTGGCAGCTCTCGCTCCCGGACCAGTCGCTGTACACGCAGATGGGCCAGTACGCGATCGTCGCGATCGGCCTCTCGCTGCTGATGGGATTCGCAGGGCAGGTGTCGTTCGGCCACGGCGCCTTTTACATGCTGGGCGCCTATGTGGCGGGCGTCTTCGCGATGCGCTATCACTGGCCGACGCTCGCCACGCTCGTGCTCGCACCGGTCGCGACTGCGGCGGTCGCAGGTGTGCTGGGTTTGCCGCTACTGCGGTTGCGCGGCCACTACCTCGCCTTCGCGACGCTCGCCGTGCACCTGATCTTCCTCTCGCTCGTCTTCGCGTGGGGAGGCGTCACCGGCGGCGAGATCGGTCTGATCGGTCTGCCGAAGCTGAAGATCGGAAGCGCGTATCCCGCCGGCGCGACGTACGCGGCAATCGTGTGGGCACTCGCGGTCGCGGTCGCGCTGGTGTCGCTCGCGCTCGTGTCTTCGCGCGCGGGTCGCGCTCTGCGCGCGATCGCTGCGAACGAGCGCGACGCCGCCGCGGCAGGCATCGACGTCGCCGCTTCCAAGCTGCGCCTGTTCGTGCTCTCTGCGGGCTACGCCGGCCTCGCCGGCGGCCTCTACACCTACCAGCTTCAATACCTGTCGCCGGATGCATTCCCTGTGGTGCTCAGCGTCCAGTTCGTCGTGATGATCGCGATCGGGGGGATGGGCAGCGTCTACGGCGCAGTCTTCGGCGCGATCGGGATCACCCTGCTGCAGCACGAGCTGTCGATCCTGGGCACGCGACCGGGCATGCCGCTGCAGGCGCCGAAGGTGCTCGCGATCGGCGCCTTCGGACTGATCCTCGTCGTCGTCATGCTGTTCTTCCAGCGCGGGCTGCTGCCGGCCCTGGTCGACCTGACACGGCGGATCGTGCCGCAGCTCGCGGCGGCCGAGCCGGTGGCGGCCGCCCCGTCGGCGCCCGGCGAGGAGGAGCGGGCCGCGGAGCAGCGATCGCTCCACGGCCCGACCGACTCCGGGGCCGACGGCTGAGGCCCGCAGGTTCTCCTACTTCTTCTTCTTCGGGCTCAACAGCGCCTGCCCGGGAACAGGCTGGTACGCACAGTTGACGATCTTCGAGATCACGAGGTCGTTGACCCCGAGGCCGGCGTGCTTCGAGCCCTTGAAGATCCACGTGCCTTCCGCACCGACGTACTTCACGAGATTCTCGAAGCCCGAGATCAACGTCTGACGGTCGGTGGTCATGTTCGTCTTCAGAAGACCCGCCTTGATGATGTTCACGGCGGAGTAGCCGTCGTAGTAGAACTGGTTGCCCTGCTGGCCCATCAACGCGTCGACGTGCAGCGCGATCGCCCGCGACGGGTTCGACTTCGGCAGGAACTTCGCCACCTGCGCGACGGACGAGTTGATCAGTGCGCCGTTTGCATCCGGACAGGCCGCGGTGGGCGAGAGGTACTGCGGTGTCGCATTGCCGCCCGTCAGGACGAGCTGCTTGTTGACGCCGAGCTGGCGGTACTGCTTCGTGACCGCGACGGCCTGTGGCAGGTTCCAGAGCCAGATCGCCTGCGCGTCGGTCGACTGCAGCTTCGTCAAGATCGCCGTGAAGTCCGTCGTGGAGAGCGCGAACGTCTCGTCGTCGACGATGTCGAGGCGCCCGTTGGTGGCGTACTGCTTCACGTTCGCCGTGCCCTCCGTCGGATACGCGCCGTTGTCGTGCAGCAGCCCGATCTTCGTGAGGCCATGCTTCCGCAGGTAGGCCGCCAGGTTGTAGGCGAAGAGGCGGCTGTTCGGTGGAACCATGTAGATCGACGGCTTCGCCGGCTGCACCTGCGCGACCGGCGCGGCCTCGCTGATGTAGAGGATCTTTCCCGACGCGACCTGCTCGTCCGGCAATGCAGCCGAGCCGAAGCCCGTGCCGATCATCGCGACGTACTTCGGGTCGGAGATCACCTGCTGCGTGAGCTGGACAGACTGCGACGGCGACGTCGCGTCGTCGAAGACGTCCATCACGAGCTTGTGCCCCTTGATCCCGCCCTGCGCGTTGATCTCCGCGACGGCCTTGACAGCAGCGTCGCGCTCCGGGCCGCCGACGAACACGTACGGACCCGTGAGCGGCGCGATCATCGCAATGTGGATGTCGCTCGCGTTCTTTTTGACGGTGAAGCCCGCCGCGACTGCGACGACCATTGCGGCGGCGGTGAGCGCGAAGAGCGCTCCACGCCATTTGAACCTTCTCATGCGTCCCTCCCGTTCGATTTACCGCACCGCCGGGAGTACGTCCCGGCCCAATAGCTCGAGCGCCCGTTCCGGATCGGGACCGAGGCGGCCGGAGAACGTCACGGTGGACGGCTCGGCCTCGAGCAACCTTTGTAATCCTGAGACGACGTCTGCAGCGTTTCCGTTAGCAACGAACGTGTCGAGCGTCCGGTCCGAGATGTGCGTCGCGGCAGCAGCGACGTCTCCGGCCGCCATCCGGTCACCCACGGCGGCGACCTCTGCCCGGTCGATCTCGAAGAACGCGACGTGCGGCTCGAAGACGCGCAGCGGCAGGAACTGCGCGAGGATTCTCCGCCCGAGCGCGCGCGCCTCGTCCCGATCGTCGCCGATCGAGATCCAGACGTCGCAGCCCACGCGGAAGTCGTCCCGCGCCGCCGCGACCATCGCGCGACGCTGGACATCGAGGAAGAAGTCCGGCGCCCAGATTCCCGGCGGCCGCAGCTCGTCGGCCCATCGGGGCGCCTCCGCCACCATCCGTGGCGCGAACGCGCCGACGAAGGTCGGGATGTGCGGGCGCGGTGGCTCCCAGAAGAACTGCGCCTGCGGCTCTGCGGAGAACAGCGCGCCCGCATACGGCTCGCGGCTGCGCGCGAGCAGCCGTTGCGTCAATTCGACCAGCTCTCGCACGGCGACGAGTGGCTGCGACGCCTTCACACCGAGTGGCTCCAACATCGAGCCGGCGCCGACGCCGAGGATCGCGCGCCCGCTCGAGAGCTCGTCGAGCGCAGCGATGCACGCCGCGGTCTCCGCCGGGTGACGCAGGTACGGATGCGTGACGTCCGGCCCCACGAGCACCCGCTCGGTGTGCTCGGCAAGCAGCGTGAGGATCGGCCACACCGGACGCCACCAGACGACGTCGTGCACGGTCAACTCGTCGAATGGGTACGACTCGACGGCCCGCGCGAGCTCCGGGTAGCGGCCCATCGGGAACGTCCCGTGAAGCTGGATTCCGAATTCCGTCATCCGCGGCGCAGCCGCTGCTTCAGCTCGTCCACCGACAGCCCCGCGAGACGCAGGTTCTCGAGCGTGCGGCCGGTCGTGCGGTAGTCCTCGTCGTTCACCGTCGAGGCGAGCGTCAGGAACACGTCGGAGAGCGGCGTCGGCACCCCGAGCTTCCGCCCGAGCGACGACCACAGCGCGAGCCCACACCCGACGTCCTCGACCACATACCGGTGGTGGAAGTCGATCTTCTCGCGCCAGACCGACTGCCGTTCCATCCGGTCGCGTGTGATGACACCGTAGAACGTCTCGCCGGAGCGCGAGTAGAGATCCTCGAGCGGCCAATGATGCGAGGTGTACCCGAGCGCCTCGCGCAGCGCGATCCGCTCGCGGTCGAGCGCGACGCTGACCTTCACCACCGAGGGCGGGTTGCCGTCGATGTGGATGTCGAACTCGTCGGAGTGCTCGATCGGTCCTGCGTTCATGAACACGAGCGGCGCGTGGAGCGCTCCGTCGAAGTTGAGCAACCCCGCCGAGAGCGCGTCCTCGACCGGCTCGGTCGCCGGGTACAGCTCACGGATCGGCGCCAGCGCCACGTCGCTGCGGTCAGCGGGATAGACGCCGGTCGGCAGGTGCACCGCGAGCAGGCCCACGCGCACCGACGCGTCGCCCGACATGCGCGCGCCGTACGGCAGCGTCGCGTTCTCGGCGACCGCGACGTCGGCCGCGCCCGCCCGCTTCAGCGCCTCACGGAACACGTACGAGCCGAACGTGCCCGCCGTCAGGTAGACGACCTGCCCCGCACGGAGAGCCGGCGCGATCCGTAGCGCGACGTCCTCCTGCGCGTATGCAGGCAGCGGCACGAGCACGACGTCCACGCCGTCGACCGCGGCCGCGTGGTCGTCCGTGACCTCTGCCACCTCCGCCACGCCTTCGAGCTGGCCCTCGAGCGCGATCCGGCGTTCGGCGAAGATCCGCGCGAAGCGCTCGCGGTTGCGCAACGCGAGTCGCACCTCGTGACCGCGCAGCGCGAGGTCGCCCGCGGTCGCCACGGCCCCGTGGCCTCCTCCGAGAACGGCGACCTTCACCTCATATCAACGCGCTTCATCGGGAGTCTCCCGTAATTGCGACAGTTGTCACCCTCGAGGGTGAGTGATAGCTTCACCGACCGGATGGCCGCTGTCAAGAGGGAGGTCGCCCGCCGCGCCGACGAGGCGCTCGGCGCGCTGGTCGAGCTGGGCCTGACGCTCAACGAGGCGCGCGCCTACGCGGCGCTGCTCCAGCTCGGAACGTCGACGGCCGCCGAGGTCGCTCGCGCCGCCGGCGTCCCGCGGCAGAAGGTGTACGAGGCGCTGCGCACGCTCGAGGAGCGCGGTTTCCTGCTGCGGGTCGCCGCGACCGGCGTCACGGTGCACGCACCGGTGGACCCGAAGGAGGCGCTGCCGGCGTGGATGCGCCAGCGGGAGCACGAGCGGCGCGTCGAGGCCGAGCGGGACGAGCTGCTCGTCGAGCGGCTGGCGCGCGCGCTACCGCGTCCTCGGCGTCCGCAGCGCGCGCAGCAGGCGAGCCTCGAGGAGCTTCAGGCGGTCGTCGGTCGCGCGCGCACGAGCGAGACGCTCGAGGGGCTCGCCGGCCGCGCGACGCGAACGCTGCACATGCTGCAGCAGCCGCCGTTCCTGCAGGCGCGGTCGCGCTGGAACCAGGCCGAGGCGGCTGCCGCCCTGCGGGGCGTGGAGGTACGGGTGCTCTACACCGAGGAGGCGGCGCGCGACGAGCGGCGGTGGCGACCGCTTGTCGAGGCAGGCGGCGACGTGCGAGTGAGCGACGCCGTGCCGATGAAGCTGCTCGTGCGCGACGGCGTCGAGGCGATGATCTCGCTGCGGGACCCGGTCACGGGGGAGCAGGGGCTGACGAGCGCGGTGATCCGGCACCCCGACCTCGTCGGCCCGCTGCAGCTCCTGTTCGACCGGGAGTGGAAGCGGGGCCGCAGGCTCACGCCGCCGCCGCCGCCGGCGCCGGGCGGGCGACGCGGCCGGCGCTGAGCTGCGCGGTGATCAGGTGGCCTCGGCCGGCGCCTGCGCGGCCTCGAGCACGGCGTCGACGATCTTGTTGTAACCCGTGCAGCGGCACAGGTTGCCCGACAGCGCCTCTCTGATCTCCGCCTCGGTGGGGGACGGATTGCGCCGGAGCAGCGCCTCGGCCGCGACGATCATCCCGGGCGTGCAGAACCCGCACTGCGCGGCGCCGTTCGAGACGAACGCCGCCTGTACCGCGCCGAGCTCACCTTCGCGCTCCAGGCCTTCGACCGTTGTCACGGCGCGGCCCCGCACTTGTTGCGCCAGCTGGAGGCAGGAGACGACCGGCTCCCCGTCGAGGAGGACCGTGCAGGCGCCGCAGTCGCCTGTCATGCAGCCCCACTTCGTCCCGGTCAGCCCGAGGACGTCCCGCAGGAAGGAGAGGAGCGTCACGTCGGGCGCCGCCTCGCGGCGGTATGGGTCGCCGTTGACCGTGAGATCGAACCTCATGCCGCGTCCCGCGGAAGGACGCCGTTGATCGGGGCCGGCACGCCCGCAGGCCAGCTCCCCGTCGCCCGCAGCCAGCTGATGTGCAGCGCACGAGGGACGAGCACGGCCACCACCTGACGGCGGTACTCCGCAGTGCCCCGCGCGTCGGTGATCGGGGAGCAGGCCGCCGCCGCGCGGGCGCCTGCCTCCTCGGCGTCGGCTGCCGAGCATTCCGTGCCCACGACGGCGTCGGCGGCCGCGGCGACGAGGAGGGGAACAGGCGCGACGGCGCCGAGTGCGATCCGCGCCCGCGTCACCGTCGTCCCGTCGACCTCGACCGAGGCGGCGACGCCCACGCCGGCGAGGTCCATCGACCAGCGGACGGTCTGGCGGAGGTAGCAGGAGCCGGCGGACGCGGCGGGCACGCGGAGGCTCACGGCCGTGAGCAGCTCGCCGGGGTCGAGCGTCGTCCTGCCGGGGCCCGCGAACAGCTCGCCGAGCGGCAATGAGCGCTCGCCGCCGGGACCTGCGACCTCCGCCACGGCGTCGTGCACGAGCAGCGCCGGAGGCATCTCGGCCGACGGGGTGGCGTGGCAGAGGTTCCCGCCGACGGTCGCCATCGTCCGGATCTGGACCGAGCCCAGCACACGTGCCGCCTCGACGAGCGCCGCCGCCCGCCGGGCGAGCTCCGGGTCGAGCTCGAGGCTGCGGATCGTGGCGAGCGCCCCGAGCCGGAGCACCTCGCCGGCGAGCTGCGTATCGGCCAGGGAGCGGAGCAGCGTGAGGTCGACGAGCCACTCCGGGCTGGTCCGGCCGACCCGGGCGTCGATCAGGACGTCCGTACCGCCCGCAACGGGCAGCGCGGAGCCGACGTGCGCGGCCAGGAAGGCGACCGCGTCGTCGAGGCTCTCGGGCACGAAGAGCTCAGGCATCGCCGGACCCGCCGCTGCGGACGACGATCGACCGCTCGTCCTCGTCGATCCATGCCTTCACCTTCCAGGGCCGCATCGGATAAGCGCGCGGGCGGATGCCGGTGGCGTCGGCGATCGCGTTGGCGATCGCGGCCGCCGGCGGGATGATCCCGGCCTCGCCGACCCCCTTCGCGCCGAACGGTCCGAGCGGGTCGATCGTCTCGACGAGGTTGACGACGATCCGCGGCACGTCCATCGCGGTGGGCAGTCCGTAGTCGTGGAGGTTCGGGGCAGCGATCCGGCCGTCGAAGATGACGAGCTCCTCGGAGAGAGCGAGACCGATCCCCATCGCCGCGCCGCCCTCGATCTGGCCCTCGCACGACATCGGATTGATCGCGCGACCGACGTCGTGGGCAGTCCAGAGGTTGAGCAGCCGGACCATGCCCGTGCCGGGGTCGACCTCCACCTCGGCGACGTGCGCGCCGAAGCCGTACGCGGCGGAGATGTTGCCGCGATGGTCCTTCTGCATCTGGGTCGGTGGGTCGTAGAAGGCGCTGGCCATGACGACGCTGCCCTGCTCGCGGAGAAGTCGGCGTC